>DASWEZ010000059.1:0-27888 GCA_036394495.1 Burkholderiales bacterium | reverse complement strand
CCGCGGCGCTGTTTTCGGAACATGGCCTGGACGCGGAACGCGTGGCTGGCATCTCCGGGCGTGGCAATTCCTACCGCAAGGTCGTCGGAGAACCGCCAAGCCGCTTCGTGCGCATGCTCGACGGCGACGAGATCGAGATCGGCGGCAACCAATGGCGCGTCATCGTCGGGTACGGCCATGCTCCCGAGCATGCCGCGCTCTATTGCGAGTCGCTCGGCGTGCTGATCTCCGGCGACATGCTGTTGCCGAAAATCAGCACCAACATCAGCGTCTGGCCGACCAAGCCGGAAAGCGACCCGCTCAAGCTGTTCCTGCGCTCGATCGATCGTTTCACCGAACTGCCCCCCGATACGCTGGTATTGCCGTCGCACGGCCTGCCCTTCCGCGGCGCGCATCACCGCGTGCAAATGCTGCATGACCATCATCGGGACCGCCTGGCCGAGGTGCTCGATGCCTGTTCACGGCCACGTTCCGCGACGGACCTGCTTCCGGTGCTGTTCCGGCGTGAGCTGGATACGCACCAGACCTTTTTCGCCATGGGCGAATCGATCGCGCACCTTAATTACCTCTGGCTTCAGCGCCGACTCTCGCGATCACGCGGTTCCGACGACGTTTACCGTTTCGTCAAGCCGGCAAGATGAAAGTCGCGGGTGTTCCATACCGCAGCGTCTGGCGCGAAACAGACCGCGTCGCGATCATCGACCAGACGCGCCTGCCCTTTGAATTCCACACGCTGCGGCTTTCCGATTGCGACGAGATCGCACATGCGATCCGTTCGATGCAGGTGCGCGGCGCGCCGCTGATCGGGGCAACTGCGGCTTACGGCATCGCGCTGGCGATGTCCGCCGATGCTTCCGATGCCAGCCTGCGGATTGCTGCCGCGCTGCTCAGCGCAACGCGCCCGACCGCGGTCAACCTGCACTGGGCGATCGAGCGAATGGTCCGACGGATGCAGGCGATCGCGCTGCCGGATCGCGCCGATGCGGCCTGGATGGAAGCGGAGAAAATTTCGGAAGAGGACATCGCTTTCAATCTTGCGATCGGCCGGCATGGATTGGCCGTGCTGCGCTGCATCGCGGACCGGAAGGGCAAGGTGAATGTGCTCACGCATTGCAATGCCGGCTGGCTTGCGACCGTCGATGTCGGCACCGCGCTGGCGCCGATTTACCTTGCGCACGATGCCGGCGTTCCCGTTCATGTCTGGGTCGACGAAACCCGGCCGCGCAACCAGGGCTTGCTCACGGCGTGGGAGCTTTCCCAGCACGGCGTGCCGAATACGCTGATCGCCGACAATGCCGGTGGCCATCTTATGCAGCACGGGCGGGTTGACGTGGTGATCGTCGGAGCCGACCGCGTCACGGCGACCGGAGACGTCTGCAACAAGATCGGCACTTATCTTAAAGCGCTGGCCGCCAGGGATTGTGATATTCCGTTCTATGCCGCCGTTCCTTCGCCGACCATCGACTGGAACATCCATGACGGCTTGCGGGAAATTCCAATCGAGGAACGCAGTGCCGCAGAAATACTGACCATGCGGGTAGTGGATGAGGGGAATCTGATTTCGCACGCACAGATCGCACCGGATGGAACGCAGGCGGCCAATCCGGCCTTCGATGTCACTCCCGCGCGATTGGTCACGGCGATCATCACCGACCGCGGCATCGCACCGGCAAGCCGCGAAGGCCTCCATGACCTATATCGCAGGAAAGTCGCCTGAACATGACCGAACTGCAACTCAGGAAGCAGATCATCGCGACCGCGCTGCGGATGAACGCGCTGGGCATCAATCGCGGCAAGTCGGGCAATGTCAGCGCGCGCTGGAAAGACGGCTTTCTGGTAACGCCCTCGGGACTGCCCTACGAAGAAACGAAACCGGGGGATATCGTCTTCATCGACAAAAAGGCGAAGTCGAAGGGAAAGCGCGCGCCTTCTTCCGAATGGCGTTTCCACTTCGACATCTATCACGGCAAGAGCGAAGTCCACGCAGTGGTCCACACCCATTCGAGCTTCGCAACGACGCTGGCCTGCCTGGGAATGGGCGTGCCGGCCTTCCACTATATGGTCGCCGTCGCGGGCGGCAACGACATCCGCTGCGCACCGTACGCGACTTTTGGTACGCAAACGCTGTCCGACCATGCGCTCAAGGCGCTGCAGGACCGCAAGGCGTGCCTGCTGGCCAACCACGGCATGATTGCGGCCAGCGGGACCCTCACAGGCACGCTGGCCCTGGCCGTCGAGGTCGAGGCGTTGTGCGAGCAATACTGGCGCTGTCTGCAGATCGGCAAACCCAATCTGCTGTCCGACGACGAGATGGCCGTCGTCGTGGAAAAGTTCAAGTCTTACAATTCGCAGGCGCGCTGAATCGACATCGGGCTTGCACTGTTTCGAACTTCGCCCTAGCTTAGTCACATGGCCGAAGAAAAATCCGACCCGCCCGTCGCCACCGATCCGACCGATCTCGCCCGCGTATTTGCGGAGATCGCGTTGCGCAGCAAACATCTTGTCGAGACGCGACTGGCCGAGCAGGCCAGACACGCGGGCGAAGAGCGGACCGACGAATTCGGTGTCGGCAAAGCTTTTTCCGAACTCGCCGGCAAGCTGATGAGCGATCCGTTCAAGCTGGCGGAAATGTCGCTGCGCATGTGGCAGGACTATTTCACGCTCTGGCAGAACACCGTGCTCAGGGCGGCGGGTGGCGAAGCGGCGGCGGTGGCGCAGCCCGGCAAATCCGACAACCGCTTCAGAAGCGAGTTGTGGCAGAACAACCTGGTGTTCGACTACATCAAGCAGTCGTATCTGATCGCCGCGCAGAACATTCAGAAGTCGGTGTCGGAAGTCGAGGGGCTCGATCCCCAGACCGAGCGAAAGGTCAAATTCTTCACCCGGCAGTACATCGACGCGCTTGCGCCGACGAACTTCGTGCTGACTAATCCCGACGTGCTGAAGACCACCATCGAGACCGGCGGCAAGAACCTGCTCGACGGCCTCAATCACCTGCTGCAGGACATTGATCGCGGCGACGGCAAGCTGGCCATCAGCATGACCGACCCCAAAGCGTTCAAGATGGGGGAGAACGTCGCCAGCACGCCGGGCAAGGTGGTATTCCAGAATGATCTGATGCAACTGATCCAGTATCAACCGACCACCAGCGAGGTCTGCAAGACTCCGCTGCTGATCGTGCCGCCCTGGATCAACAAGTATTACATCCTCGACCTGCGGCAGAAGAACTCCTTCATCCGCTTTGCCCTGGACCAGGGCATCACGGTATTCGTGGTTTCCTGGGTCAACCCGGACGAAAAGCACGCGAACAAGACGTTCGACGACTATCTGCTGGAAGGTCCGCGCGCCGCGCTGGATGCGGTGGAAGAAGCGACCGGCGAACACGAAGTCAACATGATCGGCTATTGCCTGGGCGGCACGCTTACGGCCGCGCTGCTGGCATGGATGGCGGCGAAACGCGAGCACCGCGTGAAGAGCGTGACCTTCTTCACCACACTGATCGACTTCTCCGAACCCGGCGAACTGGGCGTATTCGTCGACGAAGAAGCCGTCGACAGCCTGGAAAAGAAAATGGCGGAGCGCGGCTACCTGGAGGGCTCGGACATGGCGTCCACCTTCAACATGCTGCGCGCCAACGATCTGATCTGGTCCTTTGTGGTGAACAACTATCTGCTGGGCAAGGAACCGTTTCCATTCGACCTGCTGTACTGGAATTCGGACGCGACCCGCATGCCGGCGAAGATGCATACCTTCTATCTGCGCAACATGTACATCAGGAACAAATTGCGCGAACCCGGCGGCATCACGCTGGCCGGTGAACCGATAGACTTGTCGAAGATCGACATCCCGGCGTATTTCATCTCCACGATCGAAGACCACATTGCGCCATGGAAGACGACTTACCTCGGCGCGCAGTCGTTGAACGGTCCGGTGCGGTTCACGCTCGGCGGCTCGGGCCATATCGCCGGCATCGTCAATCCGCCTTCGGCGAACAAGTACTGGTACTGGACCAACGAGCGCCTGCACGGCAGCGCCGACGAGTGGCTCGCTTGCGCCGAGAAGCGTCCGGGCTCATGGTGGAGCGACTGGGCCGGCTGGATCGCCGGTTTCGGCGGCGAAAAAGTACCCGCCCGCATTCCTGGCGCAAAGCTGAAGATCATCGAAGACGCCCCGGGCAGTTATGCCAGTCTGCGTCTCGATGCGCCCGCGCCGCCGAAGCAGGGGAAGAAAGCGCATCCACGCGCGCCGTCGCGAAAAAAAAGCGGCTAGCGACGGCAAGCCGGGGGCTGTTTCAGAAACAGACGCTCACCTCAAATGGAAAGCCGCAGGGCCTTCGCCCTGCGGCTTCTTATTTCAACAGCCAAAAGATCAGTCGCGCTTGCGATCGTTGTGCTTTTCGCGATGGATGCGTTTGCTCTGATGATTTTCCGCCGACTGGATATTCTTCTGCTCGCCGGCACCGACATGACCATTGGCGGCGGCATTCGCCTCTTTGCGGTCGACCCTGGCCTGGCCGCGTTCAAGATTTGCGGTTTCGCGATTGGTCAATGAACCGCTCTTCACACCGTTTTCGATGCGCTGTTCCTGGTTGGCGTTTCGCTGCACATCGGCTTGCATACGCTGCGAAGACGCGGAATTCGGATTGCCGGTCTGGGCATCGTGTTTTTCGCTATAAATGTCCTTGCTTGCCTTATTCTGCGCACGCTCTATGCGTCGCTTTTCCGCGTCGGTCATCTTGCCGTCCTTCAGCGCATTCGATTCCATCTTGTCGATATGCGATTCCTCGCGCTCGAGCTTGCCGGCCTCCTTGGTGTTGAGCTGGCCGGATTTCAATCCTTGTTCGATGCGGTTTTGCTGGTTCACGTCGCGCTGCACGGTATCGGCGGCATTCTGCGCGCTTGCCGCCGTTGCGATGGTGCAGGCGGCAAGTCCCGCTGCAATGGCAGTCAGTCGAGTTCGCATGGATCTCTCCTCGCTTTTTCAATAGGACACGGAAGTTGGTCGGGCGCATTTGCGCTGCCCTTCGCTGCAAGTCCAACAACGTAACGTCAATCGGGCGGTTGACAGGCGTCGCGCGCCTCATTGTTGCCGTCGCATCGCAGCACAAAGGCCCTGTCGCCCCGGCCCGACGATTTCTTGCCGCGTTTGGGATTCTGTATACAATAATCGGCATTCAGATTTTTCTCCTTCGATTACGGGGGCGATCCGCAGGGAGCCGGCACGCGAGCGTCCCGAATCGGAACTTCGAATAAAGACCCAGGAGGACCGGATGAAACTCAGCAAAGAGCAAAGCGAACATTTCGACCGCGAGGGGTATCTGTTTTTTCCGAGCCTGTTCACGCCCGAGGAGGTCAAGGCTCTCCTGAACGAAGTTCCCGCACTCTATGCGCAGCGCCGCGCGGAAAATGTTCGCGAGAAGGGCAGCGATGCGGTGCGCACCAACTTCGCCGCGCACATGTACAACCGCCAGTTCGCGAAACTCGCCCGCCATCCACGCATGGTCGAGCCGATCCGGCATCTGTTCGGCGAGGCCGTGTACATGCATCAGTTCAAGGTCAACGGCAAGATGGCCTTCGACGGCGACGTCTGGCAGTGGCATCAGGATTACGGCACCTGGAAGAACGACGATCAGATGCCCGAGCCGCGGGCGATGAACGTGGCGATCTTTCTCGGGGAAGTGAACGAGTTCAACGGCCCGCTGATGTTCATCCCGGGAAGCCATAAGCTCGGCGTGATCGATGCGCAACACGACACGTCGACTACCAGCTATCCGTTGTGGACCATCAATCACGAAACCATCCGCAAGCTGGTCGAACGCGGCGGCATCGTCGCCCCGAAGGGTCCGGCCGGTTCGATGATCTTGTTCCACTCCTGCCTGGTGCATGCGTCGAACTGCAACCTGTCGCCGTGGGACCGCATCAACGTGTACCTGAGCCTGTGCGCGGTTTCCAACCACATCCGCCGCTTCAAGCGTCCGGAATACATCGCGCACCGCGACTTCACGCCGATCGAGTGCCTGCCCGACGATTGCCTGCTGAAGGACTACGACGTGCCGCTGCCGTGGAAAGACGGTACGCCGGAAGAAGCGCTGAAACCGCTCGCGGCCGCATAACCGGGGAACGCAATGAACCTGTACGCCAAGCTTCGCGAGCGTGAGGCGCAGGGCAAGCCGCTTCGCGTCGGCTTGGTCGGCGCCGGAAAATTCGGTGCCATGTATCTGGCGCAAGTACCCAAGACGCCGGGCCTGCACCTTGCCGGCATCGCGGATCTTTCGCCGGCCAACGCGAAAACCAACTTGCAGCGCGTAGGCTGGAATGCGGAGCGCTACGCCGCTACGTCGCTCGACGCGGCGTTTTCCTCCGGCCTCACGCATGTGGGTGAGGACTGGCAAGCGCTCGTTGCGCATCCGCTGATCGACATCGTCGTCGAGGCCACCGGAAACCCGATCGCTGCGGTCGAACATGCACTCGCCGCATTCAGGCACGGCAAGCATGTGGTCATGGTCACCGTGGAAGCGGATGCGATGTGCGGGCCGCTGCTGGCACGCCGCGCGAAGGACGCAGGCGTGGTTTATAGCCTGGCCTATGGCGACCAGCCAGCGCTGATTTGCGATCTCGTCGACTGGGCGCGCGCCGCCGGATTCAGCGTGGTGGCCGCCGGCCGTGGTCACAAGTGGTTGCCGCATTTCGCGCAGTCGACGCCGGAAACGGTGTGGGGCTACTACGGCCTGACGCCGGAACAGGCAAAGATCGGCGGATTGAATCCAAAGATGTTCAATTCCTTCCTCGACGGCTCGAAGCCGGCGATCGAGAGCACCGCCGTGTGCAATGCGACGGGACTTACGCCCGCGCCTTACGGTCTGCTGTTTCCGCCGGCGAGCGTCGACGACATTCCGAACGTGATGCGCCCGAAATCCGAGGGCGGACATCTGCATCACAAGGGCCAGGTGGAAGTGGTTTCCTCGCTCGAGACCGACGGGCGCGTCATTCCCTACGATATCCGCTTCGGCGTGTTCGTGGTGTTCGAAGGCGACACCGAATACATCCGCAACTGCTTCAAGGAATACATGGTGCGCACCGACTCTTCGGGCCGCTATGCCTGTCTGTACAAGCGCTGGCATCTGATCGGCCTGGAGGTGGGGATTTCGGTCGCGTCGGTCGGACTGCGCGGCGAATCGACCGGCTGCCCGACCGGATTCCGCGCCGACGTGGTGGCAACCGCCAAGCGCGACCTCAAGGCGGGCGAAATTCTCGACGGCGAAGGCGGCTACACGGTGGTCGGCAAGCTCCTTCCGGCGGAAGCCTCGCTGAAGATCGGCGCGTTGTCGCTCGGCCTCGCGCATAACGTGAAATTGCTCAAACCCGTCGCCGCCGGCCAGCCGGTGCGCTGGACCGATGTTGCGGTCGATGAATCCAGCTACGCGGTAAAGCTGCGGCGGGAAATGGAGCAGCTGTTCGCCTCGGCTGGGGAACCGGCGCTCGCCCGATAGGGCAATGACCCAGGCAGGCTGCGGGTGAAGGCCGCTTTCGCGGCCTTTTTTCTTTTTTGGCAGCCAGAATCGGCGGCGCCAGTACAATGCGGATCAATCGTCAGGAGACGCCTACGTGACCCAAAAGCCGCCCCGTACCAGACAGATCGTCGCCGCCGTGATCGGCAATGCGTTGGAGTGGTACGACTTCGTCGTCTACGGTTTCCTGGTCATCATCATTGCGCGGCTGTTTTTCCCGGCGCAAAGCGAATATGCCTCCATGTTGCTCACCATGGCGACATTCGGGGTGGGATTTTTCATGCGACCCGTGGGCGGCATCGTGCTCGGCATTTACGCGGACCGCAAAGGCCGCAAAGCGGCGTTGCAACTCATCATCGGCCTGATGACGCTGTCGATGGCCATGATCGCCTTCGCGCCGCCGTACGCGGCAATCGGCGTCGCCGCTCCGCTGATCATATTGCTTGCGCGTTTGCTGCAGGGCTTCGCCACCGGCGGCGAATTCGCCAGCGCCACGTCATTTCTGGTCGAGAGTGCACCGAAGAACAGGCGCGGGTTCTACGGCTCCCTTCAGATGGTCGGTCAGAGCCTCGCCGCGCTGTCCGGCGCGATCGCCGGCACGCTGATTACGCGCGGGCTTGCCCCGGAGCAGATCGATTCATGGGGATGGCGCCTGCCGTTTCTGTTCGGACTCATCATCGGACCGGTGGGACTTTACATCCGCCGCTATCTGGAAGAAACCGAGGCCTTCCTCGAATCGCGAGCCCGCGCCGTACACAACCCGCTGCGAACGTTGGTCGCGCAGAACGGGCGCGGCCTGGCGGTCACGTTCGGCCTCGTCATCTGCGGCACCATCTCCTACTACGTCGTCCTGGTTTACATGCCGACGTTCGCCAAGACCCAGCTCGGCATGCCGCTGACGGACGCTTTCGTGGCGCAGGTGATCGGGCTTGTTTGCCTCACCGTAACCATTCCTTTGTGCGGCGCATTGTCCGACCGGGTCGGCCGCAAGCCCGTCCTCATGGCCGCGACCATCGCCTATTTCATGCTGCTTTATCCGATGTTCGATTGGGTGCACGCCGCTCCGAGCCTAGCCAGGCTCGCGGTCATGCAAGGCATCTTGTGCAGCCTCGTCGGCGTATTCTTCGGGCCGATCTCCACGGCCATCGCCGAACAGTTTCCCACCGGAGTGCGCTCCACCGGGCTCGCCATCGCCTACAACTTTGCGGTCATGCTGTTCGGCGGCTTTGCCCAGTTCATCGTCACCTGGCTGATCCGCGAAACCGGTTCGCCGCTGGCTCCTGTGTACTACGTGATGTTCGGCGCTGTCGTCGGATTCATTGCTTCGATTTTTCTGGTGGAACGGCATCGCGACGAGCATCTGCCCAGGATACCCTGAAGGCCTGCGCGCCGTTCTTTCTGCGTTCGTTCATGTCCCGGAGGGTCCCATGCTCACGGCAAAGAGAAAGAACCGACGGCTATTCGCAATTCTGATTCTGGCGGCAACTTCTGGAGCAATCGCGATGCAATCTGAAACCCGTGCGGCCGATACCGGCGAAAAAACCATGACCGTCGTGCGCATCTACACCGGCGCGGACAACCAGTCCCATTTCGAGGACGTGCAGGTTCCGCTGAAAAGCAGCGGCAAGATAGGATTCATATCGGAACTCGTGAAAGCCACCGGTATCGTGTTTCGCGAGACCGGCGGGGACTACAACTACGAATTTCACACCGCTCCGCGACGCCAGTACGTAGTGAACCTGGAAGGCGAGGTGGAAATCGAAGTAGGTGACGGAACGAAACGCATTTTGCGCAGTGGCGACATCCTGCTTGCCGAGGACACCACCGGACAAGGACATATCAGCCGGGCTGTTGCAGGCAAGCCAAGGAAGTCATTGTTCATCACGCTGGACTAAAGCCGGCAGCGTTATCCTGCAGCACGCAGCCTGGACAGATATTTCATGCCCTCGATTGCCCGGCTGCCGTACCAGGATGTCATTTCTCCGTCGATCAGGGACACGGTTACCGGAGAATCCACTTCGTCCATCGGCGTCGGAATAAAATCCGTGCCGGGGGTGGCGAGAACCTGCCGGATCTCTTCGAGGTGGCGCTCACGGAACGCGTAAGGTTCCGAGGAAAGCAGCACGCGATCCACGCGCGACAGGAACTGCGGCGTGAGTTCGATCTTCGGGTAACGGTCGGCGCTTTCGATTTCCGGCGTATCCCAACCGACCGCCGCCAGGGTTCGCGAAATGTAGGTGTCGCGCGATACCGTCATCCACGGCGACTTCCAGATCAGATACAACACGCTTTCGCGCGGCAGATCCACGCAGGCCAAGACCGCGTCGGCGTAGGCCTTGCGGAACGCCTCGCTCAATTCCGCGGCCCTGGACTCGCGACCGAAGATGCCGCCAATCAACCGATACAACGGCGGATTGTCGAGCGGACCGAGCGGATGGGTCACGATCACGTTCGGGACGAAGCCCGCCAGCAAATCGATGGTGGGTTTTTCGTTCTCGTCGATGTTCACGATCAGATGCGTCGGCGCGAGTGCGCGGATCGCTTCGATGTCGACACTCTTGGTGCCACCGACCTTGGGCACCGTCTTGATGCGATCTTTGGGATGGATGCAGAAACCGGTACGCCCCACGAGCCGATCACCCACCCCGAGTTCGAACAGCAACTCGGTGAGGCTGGGGACGAGACTCACGATGCGGGCATCGGCTCGCGCCAGGGCATGCGCGCGCCCGATGGCGTCGACTGCGCGGGAAGGGGTCGTGTTCATTTTCTGACGGCGACTATACGCGAGCGTATCGAGGATGACGGCCGTCACGGCTTGCGCTTCGGCGATCGCTTCTTCCTTGTCGTCGCCGGTTCGACGGAAACCGCGGCGGGCGCGGCCGACAACGGGATCAGGCTTTCCTTCAACGTACGCAGCACAAAGCTCGACTTGCTGTGGCGGATGCCTGGAATCCGGTACAGACGTTCGCGCAGCAACCGTTCGTAGTCGCGCGTGTCCTTTACGGCGATGCGAATGTAGTAATCGTAGTCGCCGGAGACGAGATAAGCCTCCATCACCTCCGGAATCTGCTCCAGCATCTTGCCGAAGTCGTACAGCGTTTCATCCGTATGGCTCTCCAGCGTGACTTGCACGATTACGGTTTCGGAAAGTCCGATCGAAGCCGGATCGACGCGCACCGTGTAACCCTGGATCACCCCTTCACTTTCCATGCGCTTGATCCGTGCCCAGCAGGGAGTCGACGACAATCCCACGCGTTCGCTGATCGCCTGCAAGCTGGCGCGCGCATCTTCCTGCAGGACTTTCAGGATCGCCAGATCGAATTTATCGACAACCATTCTTCATATCGCCTAATTTTTGGTAAATTATTCTAATAAGACGGCATTATGGCAGAAAATAAGATGCCTTTTCTGCAGGGCGCCGCGTAGGATGCCTGCATGAGCAATCTCGCCCAGCCGCCGGTCCTGCCGACTCCCGAATTAACGGCTGTGGAGCCCATCGCCATCACCGGCGCGAAGTCCCTGCTCGATACGCTGGTCGCACTCGGCGTGGACACCATTTTCGGCTACCCCGGCGGCGCCGTGCTGCCGGTGTATGACGCGCTTCATGCGGAGCATCGCCTCCGCCACATCCTGGTACGCCACGAGCAGGCTGCGGTTCACGCCGCGGAAGGTTATGCACGCTCGACCGGCAAGCCCGGTGTCGTGCTGGTGACCTCGGGCCCGGGTGTGAGCAATACCATCACCGGGTTACTGGATGCGATTTGCGATTCCGTGCCGGTCCTTTGCATCAGCGGCCAGGTTGCAACCCATTCGATCGGCACCGATGCGTTTCAGGAATGCGACGCGCTCGGTCTGTCGCGATCGGTAACGAAATGGAATGCGCAGATCCGCAGCGCCGACCAGGTGTCGGCCATGGTGCGCAAGGCATACGGTATCGCCACGCAGGGAAGGCCGGGCCCGGTGCTGCTCGATTTTCCCAAGGACATCCAGCTTGCGACTTTCAATGCGCCAACTGAAACGCCGGAGGATCAGGCGGAACCCAAACGCAAACCGCTCCGGCGCGGTCCGCTGCGCGATGCCGTGGAACTGTTGAAGAACGCACGGCGTCCGGTCTTCTACGGCGGCGGCGGGCTGATCAACTCCGGGCCCGAGGCCTGCGCCGCTTTCACGCGACTTGTGCAGCGCACAGGCGCGCCGTGCACGTTGACGCTGATGGGCCTCGGCGCATTTCCAGCATCCCACGGACAGTTTCTCGGCATGCTCGGCATGCACGGCACGCTCGAAGCCAACCTGGCAATGCATCACGCCGACCTCGTCGTCTGCGTTGGCGCCCGCTTCGACGACCGGGTCACCGGCAAGCTCAGCGAATTCTGTCCGAACGCGAAGAAAATCCATCTGGATATCGACGCTTCTTCGATCAACAAGGTGATCAAGGTCGACGTACCGATGGTCGGCGACTGTCTTGAACTGCTCGACGCCCTGCATACCGAACTGGGCGTGCATGTTTTCGAAACCGGAAGGCTGGCGCAATGGTGGCAGATGATCGGCCAATGGCGCGCCGAGGATTCGCTGGGATTCGAAACACGCGACGATTGCATCCTGCCACAGCATCTGATGCAATCTCTGCAGCGGGCGGTCGCGGGACGCGATGCGATCGTGTCGACCGACGTCGGCCAGCATCAGATGTGGGCCGCGCAGCATATGCGCTTCGAGCAGCCCAACCGCTGGCTCACCTCGGGCGGCGCCGGCACCATGGGGTATGGCCTGCCCGCGGCGATCGGTGCCCAGATTGGAAATCCGGACAAGCTCGTCGTTTGCGTGAGCGGCGACGCTTCCGTGCTGATGAATCTGCAGGAACTGTCAACCGCCATTCAACATCGCGCCGCCGTGAAAGTGGTGTTGTGCAACAACGGGTACATGGGCATGGTGCGCCAGTGGCAGGAACTCAATCACGGCGGCCGTTATAGCCACAGCTATACCGCGGCGTTGCCGGATTTCGTGGCCGTTGCGAGAGGGTTTGGCTGGCACGCGCGCCGCGTCACCGATCCGGCCGAACTCGACGCCGCGATTGCCAAGTGCCTGGCCTGTGACGGACCGTTTTTTCTCGATGTGTCCGTTGCACCGCAGTCGAACTGCTTTCCGATGATTGCCGCCGGCAGCGGGCATCACCAGGTGATGTTGAACGAGACGACGATCTATCAGCCCGGCCCGGAAAAATCGGACTGCTGAAATACTGCGAAGCGAACTGCGCCAGGATTGAATTGCGCCGGGGACCATCAGTCCAACGCGCTTAAGAGGTGCCGCCGAACCCAGGGCGGGTGGCCTCGGATTGAACTCTCACAAGGAGCCGGAAATGCGGCAAGTTACCCTCGAAGACAAATACATCTCGGACCAGGATCGCGTTTATCTGACCGGGATCCAGGCGCTGGTTCGCCTTGCCCTGGTCCAGCGCCGGCGCGACGTGGCCGCGGGACTCAACACGGCCGGCTTTATCTCCGGCTATCGCGGCTCGCCGTTGGGCGGGTTGGACGAAGCGCTGTGGAAAGCCCAGAAGCATCTGGAAGCCCATCACATCAAATTCCAGCCCGGCGTCAACGAAGAACTCGCCGCCACCGCGGTGTGGGGATCGCAGCAGGTCGAACTGATAGGCGAGTCGAATTACGACGGCGTCTTTGCGCTGTGGTACGGCAAGGGGCCGGGTGTGGATCGCTGCGGCGACGTGTTCAAGCACATGAATTTCGGCGGCACTTCGAAGCATGGCGGCGTGCTGCTCGTCGCGGGCGACGACCACGGCGCCTACTCCTCGACATTGCCGCACCAGAGCGACCATCTGTTTTCCGCATCGATGATTCCGGTCCTGTATCCCTGCAACGTGCAGGAATACGTCGAACTCGGCCTGCACGGCTGGGCGATGTCGCGCTTCTCCGGATGCGCGATCGGCTTCAAGGCGCTGGCCGATACCGTCGAATCATCGGCTTCGATCGAGGCGGATCCGTTTCACGTGAGGACGTTGGTGCCGACGGATTTCGTGATGCCGGAAGGCGGCCTCAATTGCCGCTTGTCCAGCGACCTGCTCGGTCAGCAGGCGCGCAGGCAGGAAGCGCTAATGCAGGACTACAAGATTTACGCGGCGATGGCGTATGCACGATTGAACAAGATCAACCGCACGACCATCGATTCACCCAACGCGAGGCTCGGAATCATCGCATCCGGGAAGTCCTACATGGACGTGCTGGAAGCGCTGGAAGAACTGGGCATCACCGAAGAGAACGCCGCGCAGATCGGCATCCGGCTGTTCAAGGTCTCGATGCCCTGGCCGCTGGAACCGGACGGCGTGCGCGAGTTCTCGAAGGGGCTGGAGGAAATCCTCGTGGTGGAGGAAAAACGCCAGATGGTCGAGTACCAGCTCAAGGAGCAGCTCTATAACTGGCATCCGGACGTGCGCCCGCGAGTAATCGGCAAGTTCGACGAGCAGGGCGAGTGGGTTCATCCGCGCGGCGAATGGCTGCTGCCGGCCAAGGCCGATTTCTCGATCGCACAGATCGCGCGCGTAATCGCCGGACGCATCGCACGCTTTCACCAGAGCGACCTGATCAAGGCGCGGTTGGCTTTTCTCGATGCGAAAGAAGCTGTGCTGAAGAAGGCGGTGGACACTCCGGTGCGACCACCGTACTACTGCTCGGGATGCCCGCACAATACGTCAACCAAGGTGCCGGATGGCAGCTTGGCGCTCGCCGGCATCGGTTGCCACGTCATGGCCACCGTGATCTATCCGGAGCACAATAAAAGCCCGACACACATGGGCGGTGAAGGCGCGCCGTGGATCGGCCAGGCGCCGTTCTCGAAGCGCTCCCACATCTTCGCCAACCTCGGCGATGGCACTTATTTTCATTCCGGGTCCCTCGCGATTCGCGCGGCGCTCGCGGCAAACGTCAACATCACATACAAGATTCTGTACAACGACGCTGTCGCCATGACCGGCGGGCAACCGGTGGACGGGCAGATTTCCGTCAGCCTGATCGCGCAACAGATGGCGGCCGAAGGCGTCAAGCGCATCGCAGTGGTGACGGAAGAATTGTCGCGTTACGAGGACCGGTCGCAGTTGCCGGCCATGGTCACGGTCAACGATCGCAAGGACATGGAGGCGGTGCAGCGCGAATTGCGCGAGATTCAGGACGTCTCCGTGCTGATCTACGACCAGACCTGTGCGGCCGAAAAGCGCCGGCGCCGCAAGAAAGGCGAGTATCCGAAAGCCACACAGCGGGTTTTCATCAACGAGGCGGTCTGCGAAGGTTGCGGCGACTGCGGCGTGCAATCCAATTGCACCTCGATCCTGCCGGTCGAAACCGAATTCGGCCGCAAACGCGCGATCGACCAGTCGTCATGCAACCAGGATTACTCCTGCGTGAAGGGCTTCTGTCCGAGCTTCGTCACCATCGAAGGCGGTGCACCGAAGAAGTCGCGTGCGGCCAAGCTGGCGCTCCCCGCCCAACTCGAGTCCCTTCCCGACGCAATTGCAGCGGAACTCGGGCAAGCGCCCTACAACATCCTGATCACCGGCATCGGCGGTACCGGCGTCATTACGATCGGCGCCTTGCTGGGAATGGCCGCCCACCTGGAAGGCAAAGGCACGTCGGCGCTGGACATGACCGGCATGTCGCAGAAGAATGGCGCGGTCACTTCCCACGTGCGCATCGCCCGTTCGCCGGAAGACATTCGCGCGCAGCGCATCGCCACCGGCGAAGCGGACCTGATCCTCGGCTGCGACATGCTGACCGCCGGCGCGCACGATGCGATCTCCAAGACACGACCTGGTCGCACGGTGGCGGTCATCAATACGCATCAACAGCCTCCCGGACCGTTTGCGCAGAATCCCGACTGGCAGTTTCCCGCGGAGCAGATCCGGGCCCTGATCGACGAATCGGTCGGCAGCCGCTCCCACTTCATCGATGCCACCCGGCTCGCCACCGCATTGCTGGGCGATTCGATCGCGACCAATCTGTTCATGCTCGGCTTCGCCTTCCAGAAGGGGCTCATTCCATTGCAGGAGGAATCCATCCTGAAAGCAATTGAATTGAACGGCGTCGCCATCGACGCCAACGAGCAGGCCTTCAGTTGGGGAAGGCGTGCCGCGGTCAGCCTGGAGCAAGTAGAGAAAGTCGCGCTTCCGGCCAAGCCGATCGTCGTGCAGATGCCGCTGAACCTCGAAACCCTGATCCGCCGCCGGGTCGCTTTCCTCACTGAATACCAGAACGCTGCTTACGCGAAGCGTTACGAGAACCTGGTCGCCAGGGTGCGCGATGCCGAGGCAGGCATCGGCGCCGGGGATGCGCTGGGCAAGGCGGTGGCAAAGTATCTGTTCAAGCTGATGGCGTACAAGGACGAATACGAAGTCGCCCGGCTCTATACCAACGGCGATTTCGAGAAGCGGCTGAACGACAGCTTCGAGGGCGACTTCAAGGTCACCTACAACCTGGCGCCCCCGCTGCTCGCAAGGCGCGATGCGCAAGGCCATCTGGTCAAGGCGCGTTACGGTTCATGGATGAAAGCGGCGTTCAAGGTGCTGGCAGAGTTCAAGGGCCTGCGCGGAACGCCGCTCGACCCGTTCGGCCACTCGGCGGAAAGGAAGATGGAGCGAGGCCTGGTCCGCGACTACGAATCCCTCGTCACGGAAATGCTGACCAGCCTTTCAAAGAAAAATCACCGGACGGCGGTCGAACTCGCATCGCTGCCGGAGCGCATCCGCGGCTTCGGCCACGTCAAGGACGGCAATGTTGTCGCGGTGGCAGCGGAGCGCGATCGCCTGTTGCAGCAATTCCGCCACGGTGCCGGCATCGGCCTGGCGGCTTGATGACAAGCGGACGGCGGGCATTCGGGCTGACGTTGATGGATAATCGGCAGTTCAAAACCTTGGCCTCCGGCCGGGGTGCCTTGAGCTGCAGGGAGCGAGATTCATGACCGACTTGAGCGAGCAGCCCGCAGACCAGAAAGGCCGGGCGGCCAATAAGATCCGTTTCGTCACCGCGGCAAGCCTGTTCGACGGCCACGACGCCTCGATCAACATCATGCGTCGCATCCTTCAGGCCAGCGGCGTCGAAGTCATCCATCTCGGCCACAATCGCTCCGTCGACGAAATCGTCAACGCCGCGATCCAGGAGGACGTGCAGGGCATCGCGATCTCGTCCTACCAGGGCGGCCACGTCGAGTACTTCAAGTACACCATCGACCTGCTGCGCGAGCGAGGCGGCGAGAACATCAAGGTCTTCGGCGGCGGCGGCGGCGTGATCGTGCCGGACGAAATCGAGGACCTGCACCGTTACGGCGTCGCCCGCATCTACACACCGGAAGACGGCGCCAGGATGGGCCTGCAGGGCATGATCACCGACATGATCCGCACTGCCGACCGCAACCTGGCCGCCGAACTGCCCGCCAATCTCGACGAATTGTTCAAGGGCAACACCCGCGACCTCGCCCGTGTCATCACCGGGCTCGAAAACACAACACTATCCGACGCGCTGCAAAGGAAGCTGGTTGCCCGCGCCGCAAAGAAGGACGGAGTTCCGGTGCTCGGCATCACCGGCACCGGCGGTTCCGGCAAGTCGTCGCTCACCGACGAACTGATCCGTCGATTCCGCATCGACCAGGGCGACGCCCTCAGGATAGCCGTCATTGCGGTCGACCCGTCGCGGCGCAAGACCGGCGGTGCGCTGCTGGGCGACCGCATCCGCATGAACTCGATCAATCATCCGAACATCTATATGCGTTCGCTGGCTACGCGCGACGCCGGCAGCGAAATCGCGGCCTGCCTGCCGGACGTGATCGCCGCCTGCAAATGCGCTGGCTTCGATCTGGTGCTGGTGGAAACGTCGGGCATCGGCCAGGGCGATGCCGCCATCGTGCCGCATGTCGATTTCTCGCTGTATGTGATGACGCCGGAGTTCGGCGCCGCCAGCCAGCTCGAG
Source organism: Burkholderiales bacterium (assembly GCA_036394495.1). Lineage (GTDB taxonomy): Bacteria > Pseudomonadota > Gammaproteobacteria > Burkholderiales > JACQAP01 > JACQAP01. The sequence continues at coordinate 10,419 of DASWEZ010000059.1, read as the reverse complement.
AAAATCGACATGCTCGACTTTGCCGATTTCGTCTCCATCAACAAATTCGACCGCCGCGGGGCCCAGGACGCGCTGCGCGACGTGCGCAAGCAGATGCAGCGCAACCGCGGTGCCTTCACCGTGGCCACCGACGCGATGCCGGTGTTCGGCACCATCGCGTCCCGGTTCAACGACGACGGCGTGACCGCGCTCTACCAGACCATCGTCGCAAAACTGAAGACTCGCGGACTCAAGGCCGCGGACGGCAAGCTCAAAACCACGAACGTGAAAGCGTCGTCCGGGCAGAATGTCATCGTGCCGCCGGCGCGCGCGCGTTACCTTGCAGAGATTGCCGAGACGGTGCGCGGCTACCACGCGGATGTCGCCAGGCAGTCGAAGACGGCGCGGGAACGCCAGCAGTTGCGCGAAGCTAGACGCATGCTGGATTCTGCGAAGAAGGCGTCATCCGACCTCGCGCCGCTGATCGCGGAACGCGAAAAGGCGCTGAGCCCCGAAGCCAGGGCGCTGCTCGAAGAATGGCCGCAGATCAGGCAGGCCTACTCGGGCGACGAGCAGGTCACCAAGGTGCGCGACCGCGAGATCCGCACGACGCTGAAGACGACTTCGTTGTCCGGTACCAAGATCTCAAAGGTGGCCCTGCCGAAGTTCGAGGACGACGGCGAAACGCTCAAATGGCTGATGCGGGAAAACCTGCCGGGCTATTTTCCTTACACCGCGGGCGTGTTTGCGTTCAAGCGCGAGAACGAGGATCCGACGCGCATGTTCGCGGGCGAAGGCGATCCGTTCCGCACCAACGCGCGCTTCAAGTTCCTGTCTCGCGACATGCCGGCCAAGCGCCTTTCAACCGCGTTCGATTCCGTTACGCTGTATGGATTCGATCCGCACGAGCGCCCGGACATCTACGGCAAGGTCGGCAACTCGGGTGTATCGATTGCCACCCTGGACGACATGAAGGTGTTGTACTCGGGCTTCGACTTGTGCGACCCGGCGACGTCGGTATCGATGACCATCAACGGTCCGGCACCGACCATCCTGGCGATGTTCATCAACACCGCCATCGACCAGCAGGTCGACAAATTCCTCGCGCAGCATGGCCGCCAGCCGGACGAGCAGGAAACCGCGAAGATCCGCGCCTGGGCGCAGGAGAACGTGCGCGGCACAGTGCAAGCCGACATCCTCAAGGAGGACCAGGGCCAGAACACCTGCATCTTTTCCACGGAGTTTTCGCTGAAGGTCATGGGCGACATCCAGGAATACTTCGTGAAGAACCGGGTGCGCAATTTCTACTCCGTGTCGATCTCCGGCTATCACATCGCCGAGGCCGGCGCCAACCCGATCTCGCAGCTTGCCTTCACGCTGTCGAACGGCTTCACCTTCGTGGAGGCTTATCTCGCCCGCGGCATGGATATCGACGATTTCGCCCCGAACCTGTCCTTCTTCTTCTCCAACGGCATGGACCCGGAATACACGGTGCTGGGAAGAGTGGCACGGCGCATCTGGGCGACGGCGATGAAGAACAAGTACGGCGCCAACGAACGCAGCCAGAAACTGAAATACCATGTGCAGACCTCCGGCCGTTCGCTACATGCGCAGGAGATCGCATTCAACGACATCCGCACCACGCTGCAGGCGCTGATCGCGATCTACGACAACTGCAATTCGTTGCATACCAACGCCTACGACGAAGCGATCACGACGCCAACGGCGGAATCCGTGCGGCGCGCGCTCGCCATCCAGCTCGTCATCAACCGCGAGTGGGGCCTGGCGAAGAACGAAAATCCGAACCAGGGCTCGTTCATCATCGACGAGTTGACCGACCTGCTCGAAGAAGCGGTGTTGCAGGAGTTCGAGCGCATCTCCGAACGCGGCGGCGTGCTCGGCGCCATGGAAACCGGCTACCAGCGCGGCAAGATCCAGGAAGAGTCGATGTATTACGAGCACAAGAAGCACGACGGCTCCTATCCGATCATCGGCGTGAACACTTTCCGCAATCCGGACGCAACGCAAACCGGCGGCAGCATTCCGCTGCAACGCTCGACCGACGAGGAAAAGAAAAGCCAGATCACCCGTCTGCGCGAGTTCCAGGCTCGCAATGCGGCTGACGCGCCGGCGGCACTGGCGAAATTGCGTCAGACCGTGATCGATAACGGCAATGTGTTTGCCGAACTGGTCGACGCAGTGCGCGTCTGCTCGCTGGGCCAGATCACGGATGCGTTGTTCGAGGTCGGCGGGCAGTATCGCCGCAGCATGTAGTGTCCTCAATCAGGAGAGGAAGAGATGTCCGATTTCCAGCTTAACCACCTCAACATTCCCGCGCGCGACCCGGAAGGCCTCGTGCGCTGGTACGCGCAGACTTTCGGCCTGAAAGCCGATGGCAACAAGGTGCGCGGGCCAGGCGTGCTGATCGCTTTCCAGGCAGGCGAACCGGTGAAGCGGGCGCCCGAACTGCACCTCGGTTTCCAGGTGCCAAGCAACGAGAAGCTTGCCGACTGGGCGAACAAGTTCGGTGCCACAGTCAAGCAGGGCGACGAATTCAACGCATTCCGGACCTTCGATCCGGAGGAGAATTGTCTGGAGTTGTATTGCAAAAAAGATAGTTGAGCAAACCGCGTAGAGACGCGGAAAGATCATAAAAGTGGAGGGGTCGTGGAAATCCGGAGAGTCGCGCGCGCAGCGCCGGCCTCGCGGCACCCCAGCGGCGCTCAACGAGCTGGCGCTGGGTTCCTGACGAACGACGCGATCGTCAGGCGGCTTTTTTCTCCTGACCTTCGCGTACCACCGCCAGGTAGTTGCGCCCCCACTCGCGCAAAGCCAGAATCACCGGCCGCAGGCTTTCACCCTCCACGGTCAACGCGTACTCCACGCGGGGCGGCACTTCCGCGTAGACGGTGCGAAGAACAAGCCCGGCACTCTCGAGTTCGCGCAACTGCCGCGTGAGCATGCGCTGTGTGACGCCTGGAACCTTTCGCCGCAATTCGCTGAAGCGCATGGTTCCCTGCAACAGGTGATAGAGCACGAGGCCTTTCCATTTCCCGCCAATGAGTTCCAGCGTGGCTTCCACCGGGCAACCGGGTGAACAATCGAATTTGCGATGTTTCATGAATTCACTCCACATGGCCCCGGCCGGGGCGGTATACAAAATGACACTATGTTCAGAAGTTGTGCGTACTTGCGCGGATGCGTGCGCCTGCCTACGCTCTCATTTACACGGGCCGGCGTCAATCCGCAACCCGGGAACAATGATCTCTTCTGAAAGGGAAAACGTGAACGCGCCTTCCAGAACTCTCGTATTCGTCGCCGCGCTTGTCCTCGCGCCCGCCTCGTTGACGCAGGCTGACTTGAAACCGGATGCGAACGGTTTCACCACATTGCAAGCCGGCGAAGAAGTCTGGGGGGATTATCCAGGCATCGCCGGCATCAAGCGCATGGTCGTCTACGGCGATCCGACCAGGCCCGGTGTCTACGTGATACGCGCGAAGTTCGCGCCGGGCGTGATGAGCATGCCGCACACGCACCCCGAAGACCGGCTGGTCACCGTGATTCGCGGAACCTGGTGGAGCGGCACCGGCGCGGACTTCACGCCCGGCAAGACCGTCGGAATGAAACCCGGCGCGTTCATGCTGCACCCGGCGGGGGAAGCGCATTTCGATGGCGCGAAAGATGAGGAAGTCGTCGTGCAACTGATTGGTGTGGGCCCCAGCGGCACCAAGTTCATCCATCCCGAACTGGGCACCGTCGGCAAATCGAACTGACCGGCAGAAAGGATTCCGCGTGAAAGCCGTCGGTTACAGAAATTCGCTGCCCATCTCCGAAGCGCAGTCGCTGCTCGATGTTGAAATGCCCGATCCGGTTCCCGGAGCCCGCGACCTGCTGGTCGAAGTCAGGGCGATATCGGTGAATCCGGTGGATACCAAGGTGCGCATGCGCGCCGCGCCGGAACCAGGCGGCATCAAGGTGCTCGGCTGGGACGCGGCCGGCGTCGTCAAGGCGGCCGGATCCTCCGTAGCCTTGTTCAAACCCGGCGACGAGGTTTTCTACGCGGGCTCGGTTGCGCGCCCCGGCACGAACAGCGAATTGCATGCGGTGGACGAACGCATCGTAGGCCCTAAGCCGCGCTCGCTGAACTTCGCGCAGGCGGCCGCGCTGCCGCTGACCAGCATCACCGCCTGGGAACTGTTGTTCGATCGCCTGGGACTCGTTCCCGGCGACATGCAGCGCAAGGGCACGCTGCTCGTCATCGGCGGTGCCGGCGGCGTCGGTTCGATCATGATCCAGCTTGCGCGCAAGTTGACCGGCCTCACCGTCATAGCCACGGCGTCACGAACGGAAAGCCGCGCCTGGGTGTTGGCCCTCGGTGCACATCACGCCGTGGACCATTCGAAACCGCTTGCCGCCGAAGTGCGGGCGCTCGGCATCGAGCATGTGGATCTCGTCGCCAGCCTCACCAATTCCGAGCAGCACCTAATGCAGATCGCCGAGATCATCGCTCCCCAGGGAAAATTCGGCATCATCGACGACCCGAAGGCCTTCGATATCCTGGCGCTGAAGCGCAAGTCGGTATCGATCCACTGGGAATTCATGTTCACGCGTGCCGTGTTCGAAACGGCGGACATGATTGCGCAACATCGCCTGCTGAAGAAAGTGGCGGAGATGGTGGACGCAGGCGCACTGCGCAGCACGCTGTCGGAGGAATTCGGCGCGATCAACGCGGCCAATCTCAGACGCGCCCACGCCCTGATCGAATCCGGACGGGCAACGGGCAAGGTCGTTTTGTCCGGTTTCTGAAGTCCGGCCTGCACGGACTTCGGTCCGCAGAGGCCGCATTGATCTTTTCCTTTCCCTCCCCCGCACTACCACCCCGAACGACAATGTCCTGAGGCCGCCCCGGCCATGATTTCCGGCAGTGCGCGGAGCCGAGACACCGGCGCGCGAAGGTGATACAAAGGCCGGGGCTGGCCAAAGGCCGGCCGTATACCAAAAACGGGGAGGAAAGGTCTTGGCGCAGTCGGAAACCATCAGCGGCGGGAGTATCGATACCTTCCCCCTGCTTCTGTTACGGCATGCAAGGCAACAGGGGAATCGCACTGCCATCCGCGAGAAGGACCTCGGCATCTGGCAAAGCTGGACCTGGGGGCAGGTCGCCAACGAGGTGCGCGCGCTTGCCTGCGGCCTGGCCACGCAAGGATTCCGCCGCGGAATGAACCTCGCCATCATCGGTGACAACCGCCCCCGCCTGTATTGGTCGTTCACCGCGGCGCAATGCCTCGGCGGCGTGCCGGTGCCGATGTACCAGGATGCCGTCGCGCAGGAGATGCTGTTCTTGCTGGACAATGCGGAGATCGAGTACGCCATCGTCGAAGACCAGGAACAGGTCGACAAGCTCCTCGAAATCCTGCCGCAGTATCCCAACCTCAAGCACATCTTCTACGACGATCCGCGCGGCCTGCGCAACTACAGGCAGCCGCAACTGATGTCTTACGACCGGTTGCGCGAAATCGGCCGGGAATTCGACCGCAAGGATTTGGGATTTTTCGAACGCGCAGTCGGCGACGTCAAACCGGCGGATACCTGCGTGATGCTCTATACCTCGGGCACCACCGGTAAACCCAAGGGCGTTTGCCATACCCATGCGGGATTCATCGCCGCAGCCCGCGGCGACGTCGAATTCGACGGCTTCAATCCTTCCGATGAAGTCCTTTCCTATCTGCCGATGGCGTGGGTGGGCGATCATCTGTTCTCCTACGCGCAGGCCCTGGTCGCCGGCTTCACGGTCAATTGCCCGGAATCGTCGGAAACGGCGATGAACGATCTGCGCGAGATCGGGCCGACGTATTATTTCGCGCCGCCGCGGGTCTTCGAAAACCTGCTGACCACCGTCATGATCCGCATGGACGATGCCAGCCGCATCAAACGCGGCCTGTTCCACTACTTCATGGGCGTGGCGCAGCGCTCCGGCATGCAGATCATGGACCGCAAGCCGGTGCCGCTCCTCGATCGGCTGCTGTACTTCATGGGCGGGCTGCTCATTTACGGGCCGCTGCGCAATATCCTCGGCATGAGCCGGATTCGGGTCGCCTATACCGGCGGTGCTGCGATCGGACCGGACCTGTACCGCTTCTACCGTTCGATCGGCATCAACCTCAAGCAGCTCTATGGCCAGACGGAAACCAGCGTGTACGTCTGCAAGCAGCCGGACGGCCGCGCCAAGCTGGACTCGGTCGGCCGGCCGTTGCCTGGCGTGGAAATCAGGATCGCCGGCAACGGGGAAGTCCAGGTCAGGACGCCCGGCATGCTCAAGGAGTACTACAAACGGCCGGACGCCACCGCGGAATCCATATCCGCCGACGGCTACTTCCTGACCGGCGACGCCGGCTTCTTCGACGCCGATGGCGACCTGAAGATCATCGATCGCGCCAGCGACGTCGGCATGCTGGCCGACGACTCGATATTTGCGCCGCAGTTCATCGAGAACAAACTCAAGTTCTTCCCCTACATCAAGGAAGCGGTCTGCTTCGGCGACCGCAGGGACATGGTTTGCGCCTTCATCAACATCGACCTGCAGGCAGTGGGCAACTGGGCGGAGAAGCGCAACATGCCCTATACCGGTTACCTCGACCTGACCTCCAGGCCGGAGGTCTATGACCTCATGCTCAAATGCATTGCGCAGGTGAATGCCGATCTTGCCGGCGAGGCCACGCTGGCCGGTTCGCAGGTGAAGCGTTTCCTGATCCTGCACAAGGAACTCGATGCCGACGACGACGAACTCACGCGCACGCGCAAGGTACGCCGCGGTTTCGTGGCGCAGAAATACGCGCCGCTGGTCGATGCGTTGTATTCCGGACAGAGCCATTGCCGCATTGCGACCGAAGTGAAGTTCGAGGACGGCCGCCGTGGCACGATCGAGGCCGATATCGTCATCCGCGACGCGAAGACCAACCTTTATCCGGCAAGGGCGGCGTGAAATCGGTGACTTGAACCATGACTGGCCAGCGCAAAACCGGTGAGGTGATGCTGTCGGTGGAGAACATTGCGCTCTCCTTCGGCGGCGTGCGCGCGTTGTCCGACGTCAGTTTCGACGTCCGCGAAGGCGAGGTCCGCGCGATCATCGGACCGAACGGCGCGGGCAAAAGCTCGATGCTCAACGTCATCAATGGCGTCTATCATCCGCAGCAGGGCAATATCAGCTTCCGCGGCGAAATGCGCCATCGGATGGACCCCCATCGCGCAGCCGCACAGGGTATCGCCCGGACTTTCCAGAACATCGCCCTGTTCAAAGGCATGACGGTGCTGGACAACATCATGACCGGGCGCAACCTGAAGATGCGTTCCAGCCTCTTCGAACAGGCTATCTATATCGGCCGCAACCGGCGCGAAGAGCTCGCGCACCGGGCCAAGGTCGAGGAGATCATCGATTTCCTGCAGATCGAACACATCCGCAAGACGCCGGTCGGGCGTCTGCCGTACGGATTGCAGAAACGCGTCGAACTCGCCCGCGCGCTCGCCGCCGAGCCGACCCTGTTGCTGCTCGACGAGCCTATGGCGGGAATGAACGTCGAAGAGAAACAGGACATGTGCCGTTTCATCCTCGATGTCAACGACGAATTCGGCACCACCATCGTGCTCATCGAACACGACATGGGCGTCGTCATGGACATCTGCGACCGCATCGTCGTGCTCGACTACGGCCGCAAAATCGGCGACGGCACCCCCGACGAAATCCGCAACAACAAGGCTGTCATCGATGCTTATCTTGGTGTTTCACACTAATGATCACACCCAACACGGAGGCACGGAGGCCACGGAGAACACGGAGAAGATCGATAACCGTAAATAGGTGGCAAGGCATACGCGCCCGGTTGTTCATCGACTCCAGAAACGGAATTAGCGGTTTTCTCCGTGTCCTCCTTTTCCTCCGTGCCTCCGTGTTGGGTTGAGGGTTCAGGATCTAGAAGATGACGTTCTTCTTTGAGGTACTGATCGGCGGGTTGCTGGCGGGGGTGATGTACTCGCTGGTGGCGCTCGGGTTCGTGCTGATCTACAAGGCGTCGGGCGTGTTCAATTTCGCGCAGGGCGCGATGGTGTTCTTTGCGGCGCTGACTTTCGTCGGCCTGCAGGAAAAGTTCGGCCTGCCGTTCTGGGGCGCCTTTGTGCTCGCGCTGGCGGCGATGGTGGTGCTGGGTATCCTGACCGAACGCATCGTGCTGCGTCCGCTCGTCAACCAGCCGCAGATCACGCTGTTCATGGCCACCATCGGCCTGTCGTTCTTCATTGAAGGCCTGGCGCAGCTCATCTGGGGGACCAACGTAAGACGGCTCGACATCGGCATCAAGGACGAACCGATTGCGGCCGTTCTCGAGCGCTTCGACATGGCGATCAGCCGTTTCGACCTGACCGCTGCGCTGGTGGCCGGCGTATTGGTCACCGTGCTCGCCGTGTTCTTCCAGGTCACCCGCGTCGGCCGGGCGCTGCGTGCAGTGGCGGACGATCACCAGGCAGCTCTTGCCGTCGGCATTCCACTGAAGCAGATCTGGGCGATCGTGTGGTCGGTCGCCGGCTTCGTAGCGCTGGTCGCCGGCCTGATGTGGGGTGCGCGCAATGGCGTGCAGTACGCGCTGACTTTCGTGGCACTGAAGGCGCTGCCCGTTCTGATCCTGGGCGGCTTCGAATCCGTGCTGGGCGCGATCGTTGGCGGCCTGATCATCGGTGCGCTGGAAAAACTCGCCGAGGTGTATCTTGGCCCGTACATAGGCGGCGGCATCGAAGGCTGGTTCGCCTACATGATGGCGCTTCTGTTCCTGCTGATAAGGCCGGAAGGATTGTTTGGAGAGAAACGGATCGATCGTGTCTAAAAAAGCATTTGCCACAGAGGTCACAGAGAACACAGAGAAAGGCCAGGAAAAACTCGGCATGAAGAGCGCAGAAGATCGCGATGGCCGAGAAAAATTGCGTTCATGTTCAGCTGTCCACGCTCCCTTGGCTCATTTGATCTCCTCTGTGACCTCTGTGTCCTCTGTGGCAAAAAGGAACTAGATGTTCTACCGCGAAGCCGGACAATTCAAGACCACCTACGCCGCGGACCAGGCGCTGTTCCCGATCCGCCAGGATCGTTACGCGATGCTGGCCATCCTCGCAATCGCGTTCGTCGGCGTTCCGCTGTTCTCCAGCAATTACTGGCTGACTGCGCTGCTGATTCCGTTCCTGGTGTTTTCGCTGGCGGCGCTCGGATTGAACATCCTCACCGGCTATGCGGGACAGCTTTCGCTGGGCACGGCGGCCTTCATGGCGGTCGGTGCCGTCGCCGCCTACAACTTCCAGTTGCGTATTCCCGGCATGCCGATCCTGCTGAGCTTCGTGCTCGGCGGCATGACGGCCGCGCTGGTCGGCATCCTCTTTGGCCTGCCCAGCCTGCGCATCAAGGGTTTCTATCTTGCCGTCGCCACCCTGGCGGCCCAGTTTTTCATCCCTTGGCTGGTGACCAAGGTCGGCTGGTTCTCAAACTACTCCGCCTCGGGCGTCATCACCGCACAACGGATTGTGATCCTCGTCAAGGCATTCGATTCGCCGCAGGAGAAATACCTGCTGGTACTGGCCATCGTCGCATTGCTGGCGCTGCTGGCGAAGAACCTGGTACGCAGCCGCATCGGCCGCGCCTGGATGGCGGTGCGCGACATGGACGTCGCCGCCGAAGTCATCGGCATCCGCATTCTGCGCACGAAGCTGATCGCTTTTGCCGTGAGTTCGTTCTACTGCGGCGTCGCCGGCGCGCTGTATGCGTTCGCCTACCTCGGCAGCGTCGAGCCGGACGGATTCAACCTGGACCTGTCCTTCCGCATCCTGTTTATGGTGATCGTCGGCGGTGTGGGCAGCATTCTCGGCTCCTTCCTCGGCGCAGCCTTCATCACGCTGATGCCGATCCTGATCGAAGTACTGTTGACGGAAGGCAGCCACGCGTTCAACCTGAGCCTGGAGCCGGGCGTTACCTCCATGATGCAGTTGCTGGCGTTCGGCGCGCTGATCATTTTCTTCTTGATCGTGGAGCCGCACGGACTGGCGCGATTGTGGCAAATTACAAAAGAAAAATTACGGCTTTGGCCTTTTCCCTACTAGGAAACTAGGAACGCAGAAAACAACGATATCGGAGGACACGATGAGAACATGGAAAAAGATCCTGGTCGCGCTGCTCGCCTTCGCTGGCGGCCTGGCGATCGTGCTGCCTGTCGCGGCGCAGCAGGCCGGTACCCAGTTCATGGGCATCCTGGGATACCGGGTCGGCCCTTACGGGGCAAACGGGGCCGCCTTTTTTACCGGCATGATCGACTATCTGAACCTTGTCAATGAGCGCGATGGCGGCATCAACGGCGTCAAGCTGACCTGGGAAGAGTGCGAAACCGAGTACAACAACGCCAAGGGCGTCGAGTG
>DASWEZ010000058.1:0-3483 GCA_036394495.1 Burkholderiales bacterium | reverse complement strand
CGCGGCGGCAATCGTCGCGCAGGCTTGCGCCACGATCAGCGGAAAGCCGGCGTTGACCAGCCCCACCGTCACATAGGCCCCGCACATGATGAACTCGCCGTGGGCCATGTTGATCACGCCCATCATGCCGAAGACGATGGCCAGCCCGGCAGAAGCTAGAATCAGGAACGCAAAGACGTCTGCGAACTGGTACAGGAAAGAAAAGATTTCGGCTAACATCCGCGCCCCGCAAACCCGTCTGCGTAATTTTCCGTGGAACTAATTTTCGGTGGAACCAGACGGCGTGCCGTTCACGGCACGCCGCTACCAAGGACTGTTTACTTGCTTGGCAATTCGCTCGGGGTGTACTGCTTCTTGTCGTTCTTCTTGGTCAGGTCGCAACCGATTTCGCCAAGCCAGTACGGCTGGATGACGCCGAAATCCTTGATGACCTTGACGTTGTGCTTCTCATCGACCGTGACCATGCGCATGCGGTGCGAAGTGTGCTGGCTCTTCGGGTCAATGCAGACCTCACCTTCGGGCGCAGTCACGCAGGCCTTGCCGGTTGCGATGACCTTGCGGATATCGGACAGCTTGGTGGATTTGGCCTTCTCGACGAGCATCTTGTACTGGTAGAGCGCGACATACGCGTTATAGCCCATGTCGTTGATGTACTGCTCCTTCGGGAACTTGGCGTGCCAGCGCTTCTTGAAGTCTTCGGCTTCCGGTGTGTCGAGTTCTTCGAACCAGTTGGCCACGGCGTTCATGCGGTACAACGCGGGCGGAGCAAAGCGTTTGTGTTCGAACCCCAGCATGATCTTGATGGAAGATGCCATCGGCAGGCCCAGCTTGGCGGCGGCAGCCTGCTCGAAGAAGGAATCCTGCGCGGCGCCGACGTTGATGGTAAGCAGCCAGTCAGGCTTGGCCTTCTGGATGTTCTGGATGGTCTGTGCGAATTGCGAAACACCCAGCGGGATGAACTCCTCGCCTACCACCGTTCCGCCCTGCTCCTTGACCAGCTTGCGGTTCCACTCGGCCGAGATCTGACCGAAGTTGTAATCGGCGGCGATGGTGTAGACCTTCTTGCCGTAGGTCGCAATCATGTAGGGAATCAGCGTCGAGAACTGCTGTTCCGGCACGGCACCGTTGCTGATCATGCCTGCGTCGCAAACACCGCCTTCGTACTGGTTCGTATAGATGTAAAGCGTATCGGTGCGGTCCATGATCGGGCGAACGGCTTCGCGCGAAGCGGAGGTGATGCCGCCGATCAGCACGTCGACCTTGTCCTTGCTCACCAGCCGGCGCGCGAATTCCTGGTAGCGGGCGTTGTCCCCTTGCGGATCGAGGTGGATGAGTTCGATCTTGCGGCCCATGATACCGCCGGCCTTGTTGATTTCCTCGACTGCGAGCAGCGAGCCGTTGAGCTTGGGCTTGCCGAGCAGTCCAAGGTCGCCCGATACATCTTCCAGAAGACCGACTTTGATGGGGTCGGCCGCGATGGCGCCGCCGATCAATGACAAAGCGCCGGCAATTCCAACTACAACATTGCGTAATCTCATGGCAAATCTCCGAATGGAAAAATTGTTAGCAGTGCACGAAGTCCAACCGCTCAATAGCCCCTTGCATTCAATCCATAAAACATTCCCTTCCCCCGCCTTTCCTGCCGTTGTAATTCTGGTTTCTGAAACGCTCACAGCTCGGGATGCTGGCGATGCCAGTCAGTCGCTTGCTGATAGGCCCATCCCGCGCGCACCAGGAGATCCTCCTCGAAGTGCCGCGCCACGAACTGAAACGCAATGGGCGTTTTTTGGGCGGTGAATCCCGCCGGCAGCGTAATGGTCGGGCTGCCCGCCGTGTCGAACGGGCAGGTGAAACGCAGCAAGGCCGAAATCAGGTCGGGATTTTCACCGAGGGTCGCCATCTGGGCCACCGTGGGCGAAGCGACGCCGGTGGTGGGGATGACCAGCAGATCGATGCTCTGGAACAGGGTCTGCACGCGTCCGCGGAAATCGTTCCTGCGCAATATGATTTTCTGGTAATCCAGGCCGCTCAAGCCACGGCCCGTATCGATGAGCCCCGCCAGCGCGGGACCGTATTCATCCTTGCGCGACGGATAAGTGCCTTCGTGCGCGACCGCAGTCTCCACGCCGCATAGCGGCACCCAGTCGGCGATGATCTGCTCGGGATCGGGAAACGCGACTTCGCGGATGTCGCCGCCGAGTTCGCCGACGACTTTCAGCACGGCATCCATGACCTGCCGGGTCGGAGCGTCCACATTGACGGTGTTCCAGCGCGGATCGACGCCGATACGCACGCCGCGGATGCCGCGCTTCATGCCTGCGAGATAATTCGGGACCTCCCTCGGGCTGGCGGTCGGATCATTCGGGTCCACGCCGGCGATGGCGCCGAGCATGGCACCTGCGTCGGCCGCGCTGCGAGCCATTGGCCCTATGTGGTCGAGCGTCGCAGCGAGTTCGAACACGCCATAGCGGCTGACGCGGCCCCAGGAAGGCTTCAATCCGGTGCATCCGTTCGCCGCGGAGGGAAAGCGGATCGAGCCCCCCGTGTCCGATCCGAGAGATCCGTAGCAAAGGCCGGCGGCCGTTGCCACACCGGAACCGCTGGAAGATGCACCCGACCAGTGCGCCTTGTTCCAGGGATTGACCGGCGGCGTTATTTTCGGATGATGGTCCGCGTAGGCGCCTTCGGTGAGTTGCAGCTTGCCGAGTATCACGGCGCCCGCTTCGCGCAACTTGCGAACCACAGTGCCATCTCTGTCCGGCTTGAAATCCTTGTAGATGGTCATGCCCGCTGCGGTAGGCACGCCCTTGGTCCAGCATAGATCCTTGACCGCTATCGGCACACCGTGCAGCGGGCCGCGGATGTTGCCTTTGCCGATTTCAGTCTCCGCCTGGCGCGCATCGCTCAGCGCCTGGTCGGCCATCATGGTGGCGTAGCTCTTCAGCTGTCCATCGAGCTTGCCTATGCGGTCCAGTTGCGCGCGGGCCGCTTCGACCGGAGAGATTTCCTTGGACTGGATGCGTCTGCCGATGTCGAGAAGCTCCAGATAGTGCCAATCGTTACTGGCCATGATGCGGATGCCCTCCCCTGAATGGTTTTATTTTTGATTTCGCCATGCGTGAATACTTTGCTGATCTCGAGCTTCAATTCCGGGCCAGGGACGATCCAGCGCATCGGGGACGCAAGAAGCATGCGCAGCATCGGCAATGGGTTTGACTCAACGAACTTCTTGGCTCGCTTGAGCCGCGCTGCACCATCAAAAAAATCTGCCGTACCAACTAATCGGGCGCGATCGACGAGCCTGGATTTGAGCGCGCAGGCAGTCCGGGCCGCACCATTGTTGTGCTGAGAATAACCAAATTTGGGCGTTGCTGCATTCACCCGAATGGATGATCGGGGTTCGCGGACCCAGCGACTTGCGCAGCGTCGGTTGCAGTTGGGGTGCAGCAATCCACACTTCGATTGTGGTTGTGAACCGCATCG
>DASWEZ010000057.1:0-5065 GCA_036394495.1 Burkholderiales bacterium | reverse complement strand
CCTTTCCCTGCACCCAGTACGCAGCACGCAGCACCGCTCGCGTCCCCACAGTCCGTAATCATCGAACTCCGCGCGTGTCCCCGCGTCCAATCCTGGTCTCCGCAAGAATGGCCCATCGATGGGAACCATCCGCATCGGCATTTCCGGCTGGCGCTACGAACCCTGGCGCGGCATCTTCTATCCGAAAGGGCTGGCACAACGGCGCGAGCTCGAATTCGCGTCGCGCGCGTTCAATAGCATCGAGTTGAACGGTTCTTTTTATTCCCTGCAGACGCCGCAAAGCTATGGGACCTGGTACGAGGAAAGTCCGAAGAACTTCGTGTTCAGCATCAAAGGCCCGCGCTACATCACGCATATCCGCCGGCTGAAAGACATCGAGGGGCCGCTCGCGAATTTCTTCGCATCCGGAATTTTCAACCTGCGTGAAAAGATCGGTCCTTTTCTCTGGCAGTTTCCACCCTTTTTCCGCTACGACGAGGAGCGTTTCGAGCACTTCTGTTCTCTTCTCCCGCACGACGCCGAACAGGCGCTCGTTCTGGCGCGGCGCCGTGAAGCCCGCATGCACGGGCGGACGCGGCTTGCGATAGACAAAAGCCGGCCCCTGCGCCACGCCATCGAGATACGCCATGAGAGTTTTGCGACGAAATCCTTCGTTGCCATGCTGCGCCGTCATGGGATCGCGCTGGTGGTGGCGGAGACCGCCGGCAAATGGCCTTACATCGAGGAAGTGACGGCGGAGTTCATGTATCTGCGATTGCACGGCGACGAGAAACTCTATGCGAGCGGGTATACCGATGTGGCGCTCGACCGCTGGGCAAAGCGGATCGGTGCGTGGACCAGGGGCAAGGAACCGGTCGACGCGCACAAAATCTCGAATGCGAAACCGCGCGCAAGCAAGTCGCGGAATGTCTACTGCTATTTCGACAACGACGTGAAGGTCCGGGCGCCGTTCGACGCCGACCGCCTGATGCAGAAGCTGGGCGTCGCGCGCAGCGACAAGACCTTTGTTTTTCCGGACCGCAAGATTCTGAACAAGGTTCGCCCGCTGAAGGAGCCGATCCACGGCGGTTCCTGATATCGCGGTGCGGCCTCGAGCGGCACTGGAAGACTCAAGTCCGCCCGCGACAAGGAGAGGGCCGCTGTTCTAGTTGTCGGTTGGTTCGACCAGCCCGTGATGGCTGCTTGCCTGTGTGACATGGCTTCCCGCCGGCACGCTGCGCGTAAGCCAGACATTGCCCCCAATGATCGAGCCGCGCCCGATGGTCACGCGCCCGAGGATGGTTGCGCCGGCATAGATCACCACGTCATCCTCGACAATGGGATGGCGCGGCAGGCCTTTCTTGAGGTGTCCCTTCTCGTCGGTAGGGAAGCGCTTGGCGCCCAGGGTGACACCCTGGTACATGCGCACGCGCTCGCCGATCACCGCAGTTTCCCCGATGACGACGCCGGTGCCATGGTCGATGAAAAAGCCCGCGCCGATCTGTGCGCCCGGATGGATGTCGATGCCGGTTTCTGCATGTGCTTTCTCGGCAACGATGCGCGCCAGCAGCGTTAGGCCCAACTCGTAGAGTTGATGGGCCAGCCGGTGATGGATCATGGCTTCGATGCCGGGATAGCAGATCAGCACTTCATCTACGCTGCGTGCTGCAGGATCGCCGTGATAGGCGGCTTGCACATCGGTATCGACCATTTCCCGGATATGGGGCAGTGACGAGGCGAAAGTATTGACCGTAGCCTGGGCTTTATTTTCCACATCCATATCGGCCTGACCGTTCTGACGGGCGTCGTAGCGCAACTCGAGACGAACTTGCGCCAGCAAGGCGTGCAGTACCGTATTAAGGGTGTGGCCGACGTAAAAATCTTCGCTCTCCTGGCCTTGCCGGAGTTCGGGAGGGCCGAGACGCATTGGAAAGAGTGCGCCGCGCAGGCCGTTTACGGCCAGCGCAACGGCTTCACGCGACGGCAGCTCGCGACCACCGGGTTCGCGCGACCGATTGACGGCATTGCGCCAACGTTCGCGCTGCGCGCGCAACTCGGCGACGACGCGGGCGAGCTCGAAACCCGGGTTATCGAGTGACATGCGGGGGAGAAGTCGGTCGGTCGCGAGTCCTGGACTCAGGGCGGGTTGATCGGGTTATCGGGAGGTGAATGGAAATCAGGAATCCGGGCAGAGACTACGGAGATTAAAGGTGGACGTAAAATAACTTGATGGAATATAAATATGAGGATCGAATTCGCCTCCAGCGGCGCCGGCGGCGAGAAACCGGTCCATGGGCTTCTTCATATCCTTATAGACATTTGTTCGTTGCGCCGGCATGGTCTTTCCGACGAAACTCGATTTTTCCACCGGAGAACCGAAAATGAGCAACGTCCTGAAAGAAGTCCTGGCGGCAAACGAGAAGTATGCGGCCGGCTTCGGCGAAAAGGGCAAACTGGCACTTCCGCCCGCGCGCCGGTTCGCGATCCTGACCTGCATGGACGCGCGCCTGCATCCGTCGAAGTATGCGGGCCTGTCAGAGGGGGACGCGCACGTAATCCGCAACGCGGGTGGCCGCGCCAGCGACGACGCAATCCGTTCGCTCGTGATCTCCTACAAACTACTCGGAACGAAGGAATGGTTCGTCATCCATCACACCGATTGCGGCATGGAGTTGTTCACCGACGACGTCATCTCCGGTCTGCTGGAGAAAAGTCTGGAAACCGCGACGATCGACGCCAAGGGCTGGCACGACGTCGGCAAAGGCCCGGGCTCTCCGGTCGGCAAGTACATCAAATGGCATACGATCAGCAACCTGGCGGGTAGCGTCGTGGACGATGTCACGCGCATTCGCAATCATCCGCTCGTGCCGAAAAGCATCCCTGTCTATGGATACATCTATGACGTCAAGACCGGGAAACTCATCGAAGTGCCGGAAGCGACCAGGCTGGGCAAAGCCGCCTGAAGTATCGGCGTCGCGGCGCAAAGGAATCGACATGGGCAACTTCACTCCCGTTAGCGCGCTGGCCGGTGGTTTGCTCATCGGTGCGGCGGCCTCGTTGTTGCTCTGGCTGAACGGCCGCATCGCGGGCGTCAGCAATATCACCGCCGGTCTGCTGTCCTGGAAACGCGGAGATGTGCTCTGGCGCCTGTTGTTCCTCGGCGGGCTGGTTGCAGGCGCGGCGATCTACTATCGTGCATTCGGCAATGCACCCGTTGCGCGGCCGGAATTCCCGGCGTGGTTGCTGGCCGCCGGCGGATTGCTGGTAGGGTTCGGGACGTCGTTCGGCTCCGGCTGCACCAGCGGCCACGGCGTATGCGGCCTGGGCAGGCTGTCGATGCGCTCGCTCATGGCCACGGTTATCTTCCTGGTTACCGGTATCGCCACGACCTTTGTCGTGCGGCACGGGTTTGGAGTCTACTGATGGGCAGATTTGCCGCCGTCTTCGTTGCGGGTCTTGTCTTCGGAATCGGTCTGGCTCTTTCCGGGATGACGCACGCGGAAAAGGTGCTCGGTTTCCTGGATGTCACGGGAGACTGGGATGCGAGCCTGCTGCTGGTTCTCGGCGGCGCGGTGGGCGTGACGGTCGTCGCTTTCCGCTTCATCCTGAGATGCCCTTCGCCGCTGCTCGAGCCAAAATTCATCCTGCCCACGCGCAAGGACGTTGACGGTCCGCTCGTCATTGGCGCGGTCATTTTCGGGATTGGCTGGGGGATCGGCGGCTACTGTCCCGGACCGGGCATTGCGTTGCTTGCAGCTCCGGGTTGGGAAACGTGGATATTCATTCCTTCCGTCTTGCTCGGAGCGTTTCTGCATCGGATGTCGGCGCTTTCGCCGGCCCGCACCGCGCGCACGCAAGGATCCGAAGAAGAATCGTCCGCCTGACCCCGTGCTTCACGTGCTGACCGGGGAAGTCGTCACCTCAACGGCGGCATTTATCAGGAACTGCGATTCGCCATCGCCACGCGCTGCTTTTTTTACAAGGTTCTGCCGTAATTGGCAATAATGGTGATCAGCTCAGCCGTGTTGATCGGCTTCGCCAGATGCATATTGAACCCGGCCCGAAGCGCGGCTATGCGATCCTCGGGACGCGCGAAGGCCGTTATCGCGATCGCCGGAATTTTTGCCGCATTTCCCGGTAATTTCCTGACGGCATCGATCAATTGGTAACCGTCCTGCCCCGGCATCCCGATGTCGCTCAACAGAACGTCAGGCGGATTGGCCTTGATTTTTTCCAGCGCACGGCTCGCCGAGTAGGCGGTATCGACGCGGGCTCCCTGCTCCTCGAGAATCAGGCGCAGGACGTTCACGCTGTCAGGATCATCATCCACGGCCAGAACGCGCATTCCCTGCAGGGATAGCTCGCGTTGTGCGGAAGCGTTCATGGCGTACTTGAACGATGGATCCTGGGTTCGGACGGCGATAGGCAGCGCGACGATAAAGGTCGATCCCCTGCCTTCACCCGCACTCCTCGCCGACACCGAGCCCCCATGGTGTTCCACCAACTCCTTGACGATCGCCAGGCCCAGCCCCAATCCGCCTTCCACGCGCGTTGCGGTGGAATCCTGCTGCCGGAAGCGGTCGAACACGAACGGCAAAAACCCCGCCTTGATGCCGCGGCCGGTATCGCTCACGCTGATCTCGCAGTGCGAATTGATCCGCTCGAGGTGCACCTGCACCTTGCCGCCCTTCGGCGTGAACTTGACCGCGTTGGACAGAAGATTCCAGATCACCTGCTGCAGCCGGTTGGGATCGCCCTTGACGGGACCCGCCAGCGGATTGAGAACCTGTTCGACACGGATTTCTTTTGCATTCGCCGCCGGGATCACGGATTCGATCGTTTCGCGAATGATCGATGCCAGATCCACCGTCTGAACGTCGAGGCGGAACTTGCCCGAGATGATCCTGTTCATGTCCAGAAGATCCTCGACAAGCCGGGCCAGCGCCTGGCCGTTACGTTCGATCGCCTGGTGCGCCTGGGTAATCACGGCGGCGTCGGACGGCTCCTGTTTGAGCACCTGCATCCAGCCCAGTATTGCATTCAGCGGCGAACGCAATTCATGCGAAAGGTTGGCAAGGAATTCATC
>DASWEZ010000056.1:0-2052 GCA_036394495.1 Burkholderiales bacterium | reverse complement strand
CGGCGTCCCGATCGGGCTGGTGCTGGCCGCGCATTTCTCGTGGCGCGCCCCCTTCCTGCTGCTCGTTGCCGCCTCGGCGATCGTGTTCATTCTCACTTGGCGAATCCTCCCGCCGATGCGAGGCCACATCGTCGAGGGTGAAGTGCATCGTCCGCTGGAACAGATGAAAGCCGTGTTGGGCACCGCCAACCACCTGCGCGCCTTCGTATTCATGTTCGCCTTGATGTTCGCCGGCTTCTCGGTGATTCCCTTCATCAGCCCCTACATGGTGGCCAATGTCGGCCTGAAGGAAACCGACCTGCCCTATCTGTATTTGTTTGGCGGGCTGGCCACCGCCTTCTCATCGCGCTATATCGGCAAGCTGGCCGACAAGTACGGCAAGCGGCAGATCTTCACGCTGATCGGCCTGATCTCGATCGTGCCGCTGCTGATCACGACCAATCTGCCGCCGGTCCCGGTGTGGATCGCGATCTGCGCGTCGGTCATCTTCATGGTGTTCGTATCGGGACGTTTCGTGCCGGCGATGGCGCTGGTCATTTCCAGCGTGCAGCCGCACCTGCGCGGCGGCTTCATGAGCATCAACTCCGCGATCCAGCAACTCGGCCTCGGCGCGGCATCGCTGCTCGCCGGCACGATCATCGGCCACGGCGTCGGCGGCACGCTGACGCACTACTGGCTGGTGGGATTCATTGCGGTGGGGGCGACGCTGCTTGCGATTGCGCTCGCGTGGCGCGTCGAGCCGGTGGCGTAGCGACCGAGGGGCTAGAGGTGAGGGGCTAGGATTTTGCTTTCCCCCTAGCCCCTCACCCCTAAACCCTCACACTCGCAACGTCAGTTGCTTGTGTCGGGTTCAAAGAAACACCACCTCACCGCCGGGAACGCAACGCGCAAATCCGCCTCGACGCGGTTGATCGCGTCGACCAGCGCCGTTGCACTCGCGGTTTCCGTCATCCTCGCCTTGACGGCCAGCATGACGCCTTCGCCCATCTGCAGGGTCAGCAGGTTGTAGACTTCCGCGACTTCGCTTCGCGCTACGAGGAAGCGGCGGATCGCACTTTCGGTTTCGGCTTCGGCGCTCTCGCCGGTGATCAGCGCCTTGATCTCGAGCGACAGCAGGACGGCGACGACGATCAGCAATACACCGACGGCCATGCTGCCCAACGCGTCGAACATCGGGTTCCCGGTCGCGAGCGCCAGCAATATGGCGATCAGCGCCAGCGCCAGGCCGGCCAGCGCCGCAATATCTTCGCCCAGCACGATGATGAGTTCGCTGTTGCGCGACACGCGGAAGAATTTCCACAGCGATATGCCGCCGGACACCTTGCGGATTTCGCGCACGCATCCGGCCAGTGAAAAGGCCTCCAGTACGATCGAGACCGCCAATACGCAGATCGCGACGATGGGGTTGGTGATGGGCTCGGTCTGATGCAGTTTGTGCCAGCCCTCGTAGACGGAAAACAGCCCGCCGAGCGTGAACAACAGCACCGCCACCAGGAAGGCCCAGAAATAGACGACATTGCCGTAGCCGAGCGGATGTTTCGCATCCGGTTCCCGTTTCGCCTCCTTCATGCCGCGCAACAACAGCACCTGGTTGCCGCAATCGGCGGCGGAGTGGATGGCTTCGGCCAGCATCGCGCTCGAACCGGTCACGGCCGCGGCCGTGCCTTTCGCGATCAGGATGCCGCTATTGGCGCCCAGCGCGTAAAGCACCGCGCGCAGTGAAGAAGCTTGCGACATTGAGTTCCTTTGTCGGTTATTCGGACGTTCGCATGGATAGATTGTGAATGATATCCAGACGCTCAGGCATCCGGAATTAATCATTCTCCAAGGAGGATTCTTTACATCTCGCTACGAAGTACACGAAGCGGCACGAGGAAAGGTGAAGCTGGCACTATATTGAAGCTCTCTGGTTTGACCTTGCCCCTGGAAAACGTATCTCTTAACTGGGTGTAAATTACCTGGAATGGGAGATACGAAATGACGAGAGAGAAGAGCAGGCGAGCGGCGTACACGCTGGAGTACAAACTCGAAGCGGTGCGGTTGGTAGAAGGT
>DASWEZ010000055.1:0-7812 GCA_036394495.1 Burkholderiales bacterium | reverse complement strand
GGCTGGGGCGCCCTGTTCCTCACGGTGACTGCCGACGGACTGGCCCTGCCCTGCCACGAAGCCCGCCAGCTTCCCGGCCTGACCTTCCCCAACGTGCGCGATCACGACCTGGGCTGGATCTGGTACGACTCCCCTGGCTTCAACGCCTATCGCGGTGACTCCTGGATGAAGGAGCCCTGCCGTTCCTGTCCGGAAAAGGTCAAGGACTTCGGCGGCTGCCGCTGCCAGGCTTACATGCTGACCGGCGACGCGACCAACGCCGATCCGGTCTGCGGATTGTCACCGCTGCACCATCTGGTCACCGACGTCGTCGACAAGGCGCAGTCGCCGCTGGCGCCGAAAGTCGAGGTCAAACCGATCCTGTTCAGGGACGACAAGAACTCCCGCGCCTTGAGCAAGACGACGGTTTAGTCCACACTCGCGCGCCATGAACCCGGCGCCCGTTATTGCGCTGGCCGTCAATGCCAGCGGACTCGTCAAGCGTTACGGCGACGTGCTGGCCGTCGACGGCCTCGATCTCGACATTCCGGCAGGGCAGTTCTTCGGGTTGCTCGGGCCGAACGGCTCCGGCAAGACGTCGACTATCCACATGCTCGCGACCCTGATTCGACCGAGCAGCGGCAGCGCAACGGTATTCGGAAACGACGTCGTGCGCGATGCGGTGGCGACCCGGGCTTCGATCGGCCTCGTGTTCCAGGAATCGGCTTTGGACAGGACTTTATCGATCGCGGAAAACCTGCGCTTCGCCGGACTGCTCTACAACCTGCCCGCCAAGGTCATCGAAGAACGCTCCACGGAACTCCTGGAGCTGTTCGGGCTCGCGGACAAGCGCAACCGGCCGGTGGGATCGCTCTCAGGCGGCATGCGCCGCGCGCTGGATATCGTGCGCGGCGTCATCCATCATCCGAAAATCCTGTTTCTCGACGAGCCCACCATCGGGCTTGACCTGCCGAACCGACGCAAGATCTGGCGCTTCATCGAAAATCTGCGCGCGCAGACCGGGATGACTGTCCTGCTCACCACGCACTATCTGGAGGAAGCGGACAGCTGCGACCGGGTTGCCTTCATCAAGAACGGCAAACTCGTGAAAAGCGGCACCCCGGCCGAGATGATCGCGAGCCTCGGTCGGCACATCGTCGAAATCGAAAGTCCCGACGTCGAAACGCTCGCGCAGCGGCTGGCTGCTTTGCTCGGCCCCTGCCTGCGCGACGGCAACGTGGCCCATTTCCGCTACGCGGAAAACGACGTCGGCAGGTTGGCCAGCCTGCAGTCCGAACCCGGAATCCAGATCAGCGCTCTGCGCTGGCGACAGCCGAATCTCAACGATGTATTCCTGTGGGTCGCGGAAGGGAAAGTCTGATGGCGCACTGGCGGCCGGTTTATGCGGTACTGGAGCGCGAGGTGGTGCGCATGGTCCGCCAGCGCACCCGATTGGTTTCCGCAATGGTGCGTCCACTGATCTGGCTGTTCGTGATCGGTGCGGGTTTCGGCGCCGTCCTTCAGCAAACCGGCGGCGTCAGTTACCAGCAATTCCTCGTGCCCGGCGTGCTCGGGATGACAATGCTGTTTGGTGCCATGCTTGCCGCACTGACGATGGTGTACGACAAGGAATCCGGGGTCATGCGCATGCTCATCATGGCGCCCTTCCCGCATTACTGGATAGTGGTCGCCAAAATGCTGGCGGCCGCGCTCGCCGCCCTCCTGCAAGCCCTGCTGCTGCTGATTCTACTTGGCGTTCTGGGTTACCTGGACTGGCACATGCGCTTCGGTCTGCTTGCGATGGCATTGCTTGCGACTTCGGCGGCCTGCGCCGGCATCGGCATGCTGGTGGCCGCGTTCACCCGCACGCTCGATAATTTCGCGGCCATCATGAATTTCGTGATCTTCCCGGTATTCTTCCTGTCCGGGTCGCTGTATCCGGTAAGCCATCTGCCCGCCGCGCTCAAGGCCGTGGCCCTGGTCAATCCCTACACTTATGGAGTCGACCTGCTCAAGCATGCCGTGCTCGGCGTACTTCCGTCAGGAATGGGGGCGGATTTCGCGACATCGACCGACATCGCCGTGCTGGCTGGTTTCACGGCGGCCGCGCTGCTGATCTCGAGCTGGCGCTTCTCCCGCGAGAGCGCCTATGAACCGATGATCCGCATCCTCACCGGCAAACGCGACGGCTGAAACTAAAAACCGGAATTGACCACGCGCCGCAAGCAGCACAAGTGTTCCCTTGAGACGCGAAGGCCACGAAGAAATTCAACACGAATATTCTTCATCAGCGGGTAAGGATGCTCCAGACCAGATGTTTTTGATTTCCTTCGTGTCTTTGTGTCTTTGTGGTGAAATTCTTCTTTTAAGCTGAAGCATGAAAGGCGGCGGCCGGCGATCAGTGGTGATGCCCTTCCGGTCCGTGCACGTGGCCATGATGGAGCTCTTCGCGCGTGGCGGCGCGCACTTCGGTCACAGTCCCCGAAAACACCAGCGTCTGCCCCGCCAGGGGATGGTTGCCGTCGACAACGACATTTTCACCGGCGATATCCGTGACCGTGTAAAGGGTGTAGTCGTTGGAGCCCTCGATCGCACCCTCGAATTGCATGCCGACCGAAATATTCTCCGGAAACAAGTTTTTGGGCTCGGTGCGCACCATGTCCGCTTCGTATTCTCCGAACGCGTCGTCCGGTTCGAGCGTCACGTTGCACTTGTCGCCGACGCTCTTGCCCTGCAGGGCGGTTTCCACCAGCGGGAAGATGCCGTCGTATCCGCCATGCAGATAGGTGATGGGCGCCTTGGTCTGCTCGATCACTTTGCCGCTGGTGTCCGACAACTCGTAGTTCAGAGACACTACCGTATCCTTGCCGATCTGCATGCTCACTTCAACTCCTTGACCAGGTTTAAAACAGCGGACGCATGTCCGCGCGCATTGACTCTGTAAAGGACATGCCGCACCGTGCCGTTCTTGTCTATGACAAAAGTCGAGCGCACGATGCAGCGCTTCCTTGCCTTCCCCTCGAGTTCCTTGTCCTGCAGCACGCCGTACTGCTCGCAGACTTCGCCTTCTGCATCCGCCAGCAGCTGCACCGCGAGGCCATGTTTGTCGCGGAAAGCGCCGTGGCTCATGCAATCGTCCATGCTCACGCCCAGCACCACGGTATCGAGATCGAGGAATTCATCCTGGAGGTCGCTGAAATCGATGGCCTCGAGCGTGCACCCCGGCGTATCGTCCTTGGGATAAAAATACAGCACTACATTGTTGACGCCGCGATAGCCGTTCAGGCTCACCAGATTCATGTCGCCATCGGGCAGATCGAAGGTGGGTGCGGATTGACCTACTTTCAGCATGAACAACTCCGATCGCATTCAGAGCGGATTCTAACCGATTTCAAAAGCGCGAATATCGCGCCCTCCCGAGCTCGCGGCGATAAAATGGCGAGCGTGAAAAAACAACTTCTCGGCGGCCTGACCGCCCCGGCATTTCTGCGGCGGCACTGGCAAAAGCAACCGCTGCTCGTGCGCGGCGCGATGCCCGGCTTTGGCGGCGTACTCGATTTCGACCGCATGATGGAACTGGCCGGCCGCGACGATTGCGAATCGCGGCTGGTCGTGCGCCATGCCGATCGCTGGGCCGTCGAACACGGTCCCTTCGACCGCAAGAGGTTTTCCCGCCTGCCGCGGCGCAACTGGACGCTGCTGGTGCAGGGCCTCGAGCAGATGCTGCCCGCGGCACGACAACTGTTGTCGCATTTCGACTTCATTCCGTATGGCCGGCTCGATGATCTGATGGTCAGTTTCGCCCCTGCCGGGGGCGGCGTCGGAGCTCATTTCGATTCATACGACGTGTTCCTGTTGCAAGGTCCGGGCCAGCGGCAATGGCGGGTGGGCCGGCAACGAGACCTGGCCCTCGTGGAAAACGCGCCGCTGAAAATCCTCAAACGCTTTTCGCCCGATGGACAATGCCTGTTGTCCGCGGGCGACATGCTTTACCTGCCGCCGGCGTTTGTCCACGACGGCGTCGCGGTGGATGCCTGTTACACGTACTCGATCGGCTTCCGTGCACCTTCGCATCGAGAACTCATGTCCCAATTCCTGATTTTCCTCGAGGACAGGCTGACCGACGGCGGTCGCTACGGTGACCCGGATCTATCCGCGCAAATGCACCCGGCGCAGCTCGGTGCAGGCATGATCGCGAAAGTCGAGCGCGTACTGGGCGAAATACGCTGGACGCGGCGCGACGTGGCCGAATTCATGGGCAGCTACCTGACGGAACCCAAGCCGCACGTCCGGTTTGCGCCGCCGCGCAAGCCGCTTTCTGAAATCGCGTTTGCAAGAGCTGCACGGCGTCGCGGGGTGGAACTGGCCCTGGCCTCGCTGATGCTCCATGGCAGCGCCAAGCTTTTCATCAATGGCGAACCGCACAAAATGGACAAGGCGGCAGCGACGCCGCTGCGACAGCTCGCCGACGCGCGCCGGCTGCCGGGCCGGCGGATCCCGCCCCCGGGCCCTGTCACGGACATGCTTTACCGGTGGTATCGCGCCGGTTATATTTATTTGTCCAGATCAGGTCCTAAAGGCTGACTCCGATGGCAGACGAACCCAAACCGCAACACACGCAGATTTTCGGCATCACCGAATACGAAACGGCTATCGACTCGATCCTGCAGAAAGCCTCGGGAAAGATCCGCATCTTCGATTACGCACTGGGAAGGGAGTACAACTCCCCCAAGCGGTCCGATATGCTGCGGCAATTTCTGCTCGCGAGCCGGCGCAACACGTTGCAGATCGTGGTTCACGACACCGGGACCATGGATCGCAACTGTCCGCGCATATTCAGTCTGCTGCGCACTTACGGTCACGCAATCAGCATCAATGAGACCCATCCTTCGGCGAAACTGGTCTACGATCCTTTCGTCATCGTCGATGACCGCTGCTTCGTGCACCGTTTCCACCTCGATGAGATGAGAGGCCTGGCGGGCCTGGACGACCCGATCGGGACGAACACGTTCATCGAGCGTTTCTCGGAAATATGGGAGGCTTCTTCGCCGGCGGTCTTCGCGACGACCCTGGGACTCTGACCGCGCGCGTTTGCGCGCCGCTGCAGTTAGCGGCAAGCGGCGCGGATTCTGCTAAAATCCGCGCCGGATTTCGGGCGCTGCCGTATTTTTTGGCCCGGATTCCATCACTTCCGTCAAAAACCATCCAGGACTCACGAATAATGAATCGCACGCTCCTCGTTTCAGCTTTCCTCGCCATCGCATTGACTGCTTGCGGCAAGAAAGAACAAGCACCCGCACCCGCCGCACCAACCCCCGCACCCGCCGCCGCTCCGGCAGCCGATGTTGTCAAGCCGGCCGACGCTGCCGCACCGGCAGCCGGCACTGCACCCGCTGCTCCGGCAACAACGGAAAAGAAAGCCGAACAAAAGAACTAAATTCGGAGGGCGATAAAAAGCCGGTCTTCGACCGGCTTTTTTTATTTTCACGCGCTGCTGCTCAACCAATCTGGCGCCAGGGAAGGCCTTCGTCCTGGTCCGCGATCGCGATCCATTCCGGCGCGCAATTCATCACCGCCGACAGTGCGGCGCGCGCCAGATCGGGTCGGTTGTTTTCCTGGCTCAGATGCGCCGCGACCAGATGTTCGAGTTTGCTGTTTTCGAGGCGGCTCAGGAGTTCGGCGGCGGCGCCGTTGTCGAGATGGCCGAAGCGGCCCGCTATGCGTTCGCGCAATCTTTGCGGATAGCTGCTCGTGCGCAGCATCTCGGCGTCGTGATTGCATTCCAGAACCAGCGCATCGCAGCCGCTCAACGTCGCTTCGATGTGCCGGGTGGAACAGCCCACGTCGGTGAGCACGCCCAGCCGGCAAGCGCCGTCGCCGAATACGAACTGGGCCGGTTCGCGCGCGTCGTGCGGCACCGGGAAGGGCTGCACCTGCACGTCGCCAATCGCAAAAGCTTCATAGTTGTGGATCAATCTGACGTCGGCAACATCGGCGAACAACGCCTCGAGACCGGCGAGCGTGCCGGGGGTAAGCCATACCGGGATGCCGTGGCGGCGAGCAAGGCGGGCCACGCCGCCTATGTGGTCGTCGTGCTCATGGGTCACGACGATGGCGGAAATGTCTTCGGGGACCAGCCCGAGGCGGGCAAGCCTGGATACGGTAGCGGCGAGGCCAAAGCCACAATCGAGCAGCAGCCGCGTACTGCCCGCCTCCACCACAAGCGAATTGCCCTGGCTGCCGCTGCCGAGAGATGCAAACCGCATTCAGGATTCCGGCGTTGTCGGTGGCGGACTGATCGTTATTTCAATTCCTGCTGCAGCAGCGCCAGAATGCGCCCCGCCGTCGGCGAATCGGATTTCACGCCCTTGCCATCGAGCACCTTGACCTCGCTGCCCTGGGTCGCGCCGGCCACGCTGATGCGATACTGTTCGTCCTTCTTCGCCTTGTCGTCGCTGTTCCAGAACGCCAGTTTTGACCAGAACCCCTTCTCCGCCTTGTCCGGTGCGTCGGCATCGACGTAGCGCACGTAGTACAGCCCCTTCGAGCGATCACGGTCCTCGACGGTAAAACCGACGCGATCCAGCGCGAGGCCGACGCGCCGCCAGGCGCGGTCGAAACTGTCCACCAGCAACAGTGCCTCCGGCAATTCGCCGCTCTTGGATAGGGTTGCCTTCGGCTGCTCCGGCGCATTCGCCTGGACTTTTATCTGTTCGTCGCGCGCACCCAGCCGGACCGCCAGCCGGGACAGCATTTCCG
This sequence comes from Burkholderiales bacterium, assembly GCA_036394495.1. Classification (GTDB taxonomy): domain Bacteria; phylum Pseudomonadota; class Gammaproteobacteria; order Burkholderiales; family JACQAP01; genus JACQAP01. The sequence goes on along the minus strand of DASWEZ010000055.1, from coordinate 1,074 downwards.
CCTCGAGTTCCGGATCCACGGGCCTGACCTGCCACTTGGTGGTCTCACGATAGCGGTCCTTGGAAATATTGATCTGCGCCATTCCGCGATGGCTGATGTAGATTTCCGTCGCGCCGGCGTTCTCGCTGCGTTCCAGTCGCGTGCGGAACTTGTCGCGTTCGGGATAGGAGTAGGCGCTGTCCAGAACTTTGCCGATCAGTTTGCGTATCACGCTGTCGGGAATCTTGGCGCGGTTCTCGGCCCAGTCCGTTTCCATGATTCCGGTCGGCTGCGATTCGATGTCGATCAGAAAACCGTTGTCCTGCCAGAATTCCTTGATCACCGGCCACAATGCTTCCGGTTGGGCATCGACCACCAGCCAGCGCTGGCTGCCGGCGCGGTCGAACCGGACCTTGTCCTGCGGCGGCAGCACGGGCGCCGGGCCGGGCGCCGCGCGGGGACCCTGGCCTTCGGCGGCATATTCGGAGGCCGTTGCCGATCCCGCACTCGTTTCCGGAATGTTGTAACGGTCGCTGGTAGGCGGCGCCGACAGGTCCGCCGGAACGTCGAGCGGCTTGACGTTGCCTGCCGATTTGTAATCGATCTTCTTGCCTTCGATCAGGCTGCCGGAACAACCGGAAAGGACAAGCGCCGCCGTCATTGCTGCGGCGAGTAACTGCGACGAATTCATGCGTGGGGATCTTTCAATTCGGGTTACGGCAAGCACGGCCGCAACGGGTTCACTTTGCCATCGCGGGCATCGAAACAGCGGTCTTGATGTCGGCCTGCTCCATCGCGCCGCGCAGCAGGTCGTGGAAGGAAGACGACAGCGGCGTCAGCGGCAGGCGGATGCCCGCTTCAATCAGACCCATCTGCTGCAGCACCCATTTGACGGGTATCGGGTTGGCTTCGACGAAGAGGTGGCGATGCAGGCCGAGCAGCTTGTTGTTATGCGCCCTTGCCTTGGCAAAATCCCCGGCAAAAACCGCGGCACACAGCTCCTGCATCAGCCGCGGTGCGACATTGGCGGTCACCGAAATCACGCCATGCGCGCCCAGCATCAGCAGCGCCAGCTCGGTACCGTCGTCGCCGCTG
>DASWEZ010000054.1:0-2184 GCA_036394495.1 Burkholderiales bacterium | reverse complement strand
ACCTCGGGCGTGCTGGACGGCGACCTTGACGAGTTCATGGCGGCAACGCTGGCGCAGCGCGCGTTTGGCGCTCCGCCTGCTGCCATCGAAGATGTGGATTAACGCATGATGAGAGTCGCTTTCATCGGGCTCGGGCGCATGGGGCACGGCATGGCAGGCCGTTACCTCGATGCCGGATTCAACGTCGCGGTGTGGAATCGCAGCAAGGTCAAGGCGGAAGATTTGATCGCCCGTGGCGCGAAATGGGCCACCTCCCCGGAGGACGCCGCCATCGATGCCGATGCTGTCGTGACGATGGTCGCCGACGATGAGGCATCGCGCGCAGTATGGCTCACCAAGGACGGTGCCGCCGCGACCATGAAAGCCGGCACGCTGGCGATCGAGTGTTCTACCGTATCGTACAAGCACGCACTCGATCTGGCGCGCGAACTTCGCGGACGCGGGCTGGTCTATATCGATAGTCCGGTCACGGGTTTGCCGGATGCCGCAGCAAGCGGAAAATTGACGCTGCTGGTCGGCGCCGAGCCTGCCGATCTCGAACGAGCGCGGCCATACCTCGCGCCGCTCTCAACCACGATCAGGCATTTCGGCGCGGTCGGTACCGGCACGGTCTACAAGCTGATCAACAACCTGATGGGCGCGATCCAGATTGCCGGTATCGCGGAGGGCCTTGCGATTGCCGAACAGGCCGGTCTGGATATGAAGCTGGTGCTGGAGGCAGTTGAAACCGGCGTTGCCGCCAGTCCGCAGGTGATCCGTCATTCAAAGCGCATGGTGGCGCGCAATTTCTCCGGGGCGACGTTCACGGCGGCGCTCCGGCACAAGGATGCCGCTTACGCCGTGGCGCTGGCCGAGAGCCTGCTGTCCGACGTTCCAGTGATGGGACGCGCAGCGGTTGAGGCGTATGATAGGGCGAAAGCCGATGCGCCCGACGATGATGAAGGCAAAATGATCGAGATCGTGTCGCGGCCAAAGGGAACAACGACGTAATCAACGTAATTGCCGCGCGATTTTCCATTCTGAATACCACCCCGTGACCGAAAATCTCGACGCGGCCGGTTTTTGCATCAGCCCGGACCGATGCCCTTCGACTTGAAGACGGCAGTAGCTCGTGGCGAGATCAGATATTCGATAAAGAGTTTCGTTGCCGCAACCTGTTCCGCGTTGATTGGTATCGCCGTCGTGAAGATGTTGAAGTTCTGGATTTCGCTTGGAAGAGGTCCCACGAGATCAACTTCAGGCGAGGCAACGATCTCGGCTATCGTGGAAAAGCCAATCTCGGCGTCACCTTCGCAACGGTCTCGTAGGGCCGATCAGCCGTGAGCCGTAGCTTCGGCTTGATGTCGTCGCCAATCCCGAGACGGTCAAAAAGCGCGATAACGTAAGTACCCACGGGAGACCCTTTGCTCGGGTCCCGCACTGCAATCGCGCGGGCATTCAAAAGTGCATGTTTGAATGCTTCGACCGAACTAATATCCGGTCGAGCGGCGCCCTTCTTCACAAAAGCACCCAAACCGACCTTGCCTATCACTGTTCGCACTGCAGGGTCGATTTTTCCCTCCTGTCGCAATGTTTCCCATTGTTGAGGCAAAACGATTGCGAGGTCGGCCACATCTCCCTTGCGTATACGCTCGGTGTTCGTGCCGGTATTGGCAAGTATCATCTTTACGCTGTGGCCGTTCGTTTTCTCGAACTCAGGAATGAGTTCTTGCATTGAGGATTCCAGGGCGTCCGCACATAGAAAACGGACTTCCGCAGCGGATGCATCAAATCCATCAATTCCGGTTACGACCAGGGCAAAGCCCGCAATTGCTGCAATTTTCACAGAGGTTAGAACTTTGCAGAAATTTTTCATGTGTTCCCGCAAATGCGGTTGGTTATGCCGGCTGGTGCTTGCGCTTCCATTCCGAATGCCACCCGCTAAACCGGCCGCTGTCACGGTTTCCCCCGTGCCATGCCGCGTACACCATGCCGTCGTCAGCCACCAGCAGCACCGCGTCGAGGCCCTTGGAACGGCGCAGCGTATCGACCGCCTGGCTCGGAGTCTGCGCGATCGGGCCGGCGACGTTGAAGGAGGTGTTGACGGAGATCTCGACGCCGATACGGCGGCCGAGCGCCTTCAGATAGGCGTAGGTGAGGGGATCATCTTCCTCGCGCACGATCTGAATCCGCCCTGTGCCGTCG
>DASWEZ010000053.1:0-11829 GCA_036394495.1 Burkholderiales bacterium | reverse complement strand
CCATCGTGCGGGGCGTGGATTCGCGCAGCGAAGCGCGGAAATCCTTGCGATAGGCCTGGGCGACGGCGTCGCGGCCGTGCGCATTGATGAAATGCGCGAAGGCGGACATGATCATGCCGGTTGCCGCGCCGCGCCGATTCTCGGGAACCGCGTCGCCGATGATGGAGTGTACGGTCGCGCCCGCCACCCCGCCGAAAGCCCCGGCCACCGCGCGCGCGGCCAGCAGTTCGCCGTAACCCGGCGCGATGCCGCACAGCAGCGTCGATATTACGAAGCCCGCGTACAGAAAAAGCAGCGCTTGCCTGCGATCGAAGCGGTCGGTGTAGAAGGCCACGGCCAGAGCCGCGACCGCCGCCGTAAGGGTGTAAGCCGAAACCAGGAGGCCGAACTGCTGCGGCGAGATGAGCATGACCCGCATCAACTGCGGGCCGAGCGGCATCATGATCATGAAATCCATGATGTGGGTGAACTGGATGGCGGCCAGGACCAGGACCAAAGAGCGTTCACCACCGCCCACCCCGCCCACCTCACCCCGGCCCTCTCCCCCCTCAGGGCGGAGAGGGTGAGGAGGTGCGTCGTTCATTGTCATTTGTGTTCTACCATTAAAGGCGTGGGGTTTGCATTGGCAGAAATTCGATAGGCCACTGCCGTAACGGGACCTGCGATATTGCGGAGGCTATCATGCATCGAGCACCCTCTCCGCCTCAGGGGGAGAGGGCGGGGGGTGAGGTGGTGGTTGGTGTAAGTCCGAATTCTGTTGCCAGCAATTCATAAGACCTCATCCGGCTGGCGTAATCACCGGTGATGGTGATGATCATGAGTTCATCGGCCGCATAAGCATCCGCAATTTCCAGCAGGCGCGTTTTCACTTTGTCAGGCGTGCCGATTATCGCGCGCGATCGTTCGCGCTGGATGATCGTGCGGTCGCGTTCCGTATAGGGATAGGCCTGCGCTTCTTCGACGCTGGCGATCGGCGCTTCACGGCCGATCGCCATCAGCAGCCGGCGATGGTCGATGCTGGCGGCAAGCCGTTGTGCCTCGGCATCGGTTTGCGCGCACAGCGCGAACACGCAAACCATCGCGTAGGGCGTGGATTCTCGCAGCGATGCGCGGAAATCCTTGCGATAGGCCCGGGCGACGGCATCGCCGCCGTGCGCATTGATGAAATGCGCAAAGGCGAAGCGCAGTCCCAGATAGGCGGCCAGGGCGCCGCTGTAATCGGAAGAGCCGAGCAGCCACACCTCGGGCGAGCTCAGTCCCGCCGGCATGGCCTGGACGGTCGCGTAGGGATGTTCTTCCGGCAGCGTGCGGTCGAGCCAGCCGACGACTTCGACGACTTGCCGCGGAAAGCCCTCCATATCGTCGAATGCGTGCGCATTCATCGCATTCGCCGTCATGCGGTCTCCGCCGGGTGCGCGGCCGATGCCCAGGTCGATGCGGTTCGGATGCAATGCTTCGTGCATGCGAAAGACTTCGGCGACTTTCAGCGGACTGTAGTAGGGCAGCATCACGCCGCCGGTACCCACACGGATGTTTTGTGTGGCTGCCGCGACATGGCCAACGAGAATCTCGGGGCAGGGGTCGGCGAGCCCGCGCATGTTGTGGTGTTCAGCGAGCCAGTAGCGGTGGAAACCGAGCTGGTCGGCGCGTTGCGCGAGCGCGACAGTCGCGCGCAGCGCATCGGCGGCGTTGGCACCGCTGACGATCGGAGATTGGTCGAGGACGCCGAGCCTGAGGGCCATGGACCGGTCACGCGGCGCCGGATGCGGTGGCCCTGCGGCCGCCGCGACGGATCGTGGCGAGCCAGAGGATCGCCATGGCGGTGACCGCAAGCAGCGGCAGTGCCGTGAGGTTCAGCGTATTCCAGCCGAATCCGTAAAGGATCGCGCCCGAAGTCAGCGAAGTTGCGCCCATCGTCAGGTAGATCAGCAGATCGTTTATGCCTTGCGTCTTGGCTTTTTCGGCTGGCGCATAGGCCTCGGTCAGCAGGGTCGTGCCGCCGACGAACAGAAAACACCAGCCCACGCCGACGAGCACCATCGATAGCCAGAAGGCTGCCACCGCGGTGCTGGAGATCGCAATGCAGATTGCGGTCAGATTGAGGAGCACGCCGCAGAACATGACCGGCAGCGTGCCTATGCGCGAAATCAGCCACCCCGTGCCGAAGGCCGGCGCGAACATGGCGATGATGTGCCATTCGATCACCATCATTGCGGCGCCGTAGGGATGGGAGCACATCTTCATCGCCAGCGGCGTCGCGGCCATCAGCAGGTTCATGACGCCATAAGCCGTGATGCCGCCAAGTGCGGCGACGATGAATACCGGCTGACGCACGATTCCCGACAGCGGGCGCGCGCTGCCATGCTGTTCTTCGAGAGAAGGCCGCGGCAGGTCGAGGCGACGCAGGATCAGCATCGCGATGGCTGCCAGCAGCACGAGGGTCAGAAAAGTGCCGGCGAATAGCGTGTCGAGCATGTCCTTGGTGAATTTGCTGCTTTCCGGCCCGAAGAAGCCACCGATGATGCCGCCGGCCAGCACCAGCGATATGGCCTTGCTGCGGGCATTTACTGCAAGGCTGTCCGCGGCGGCGAACCGGTAGAAGCCGCCCGATCCCGTGTAAATGCCCGCCACCAGCTCTGCCAGACAGAGCATCCAGAAGCTGTGCGCCAGCATGGCCGCGGCGGCAAGCGCGCCGCCAATCATGCCGGCCAGACAGCCCACCATGAATCCGGCGCGGCGTCCGTTCCGTTTCATGAACAGCGAGATCGGCATCGTCGTCAACCCGCCGCCGATGATGTAGGCGGTGGCCGGAATCGTGACCAGCATCTTGTTCGTCGCCAGCGTATCTGCAGCCAGCGTGCCGATGGAGATCATCGTCGCATTGTTCATGACCAGCAAAGCCTGGCATGCCGCGAGCGCGACGACGTTCCTGCGGTCGTTGTTCATGCTCGAAGGAGTTCCGGCGCTACTTGAGCCGGATGTCGACGCCGTGGAATACGTATTTCCCGGTATTGACGAGCTTCGTGGTCTGCGCCTGCTGGCGCCATTTGAATCCCGCCGGCCGCAGGTCGACGCCTTCGCCGTCCAGCGCAATGCTGCCGCCGGAGACGGAAACCAGCATGCCGCAGGGTGCGTAGAGTTCGGTGCCCTCGCCCGGATGCAGGAGGATGCGCGTCACGAACACGCGTTCGTTGTCGATCAACAAAGTCTGGTTCGGGCCTTCCGCGACCGGATCCGCTTTCCCGCACCCGCCGAGAATCTCGGTGTCGATGACGCGATAAGGCGCGGTGCCGGGATTGCTGATGCGGTGGGCCTTCGGTTTTGCACCGTAGTCGATGTAATACGTTTCGCCGATGGCGCGCTCGCCGCGCCGCACCGGTTCCTTGCCCAGGTCCTGAGCGATGGTCGGGGAGGAGGAGATGTTGACGAACACCCCGTCGCTACGATGCCAGTGATAGCGCGATTCATACCCCGGTTCGAGTTCGACGTCGAAAAAGCGCACGTACTCATTCTGAAATACAAGCCGGTGGCGCGGCTCCTGCTCGATGGGAATGGCTTCATCGGCGGCAGCCACCGGCGCCAGGCACGATAGCAGCGCAGAGGCAATGATGAAGTGACGCAGCATCCATGACTCCCGGGCGATTGAAAGATCGATCAAGCGCGACATTTTGCCAGAAAGGCCCGCAGCGGGTCGCCCTCTCCGGAGAAAAAGCGCTTTTGTGTCAGGCGTTCACCCGCATAGTCCGGACAGAAAGGGAACTCTGGCGGAATAAACGCATCACTCTGTCTGCGGCTGTCCCGCGACGCGGGTCGAGGGATGGCGGAGCGCGGTATCCGATCAAATAATAAACGGAGAGTACGTGAAAACAGGGAAATCTCGCCTTGCTGGCTTTGCTGCGGGCATCGCCATTGCAACCTGGACCGGTTCTACGCATGCGGATGTCGTCACGCTGGTGAACGGCGACCGCGTGACCGGGACCATCGTGCGCAAGGAAGACGACATGCTGGTCTTCCAGACTTCTTACGGCGGCGAACTGAAGATCCGCTGGATCCAGATCAGCGGGATCAGCAGCGACCAGCCACAGAGGATCTATCTCGACGACGGCCGCCACTTCAAGGGTACGACGGCGATCGGGGCGGACGGAAAAATGATGATCCAGTCGGCGCCGGACACCCCGGCCGAGCCGGTCGACGTCGCGCACGTGCGCTGGATCAACCCGTCTCCGGATATTTCCGGCGAAGGCGTGCGCTGGGAAGGCCGGGTCAACGCCGGGGCCGCTTCCACTTCAGGCAATACGGAAACCGAGAAAGTTCATGCTGACGGCGAGGTCATCGCGCGCACTCTGAAAAACCGTTACACGGCCGGCTTTGCGTACAACCGCGGCAGGACTACCGGCGTTGTGAGCGAGTCCAACTCGCTCGGTTACCTCAAGTATGACCGGTTCCTGACGCCGAAGTGGTATGCCTACCTGAACGGCAGCGCGGAGAACGATAAGTTCAAGGATATCAACTTGCGTACGATCGTAGGTGCCGGTTCAGGTTACCAGTTCTTCGATTCGGACCGCACCAACCTTTCGCTGGAAGCCGGTGTCAGCGATGTCCGTACTGATTTCGAATTGGCGCCGGACGAAGACTATCCCGCGTTGCGCTGGGCAGTGAAGTACGAACACTATCTGTTCAACTCGAAGGTCCAGTTCTTCCACCAGCACGAGGCGCTGGTGGGCATCGACGACCCCAGGAAGGCATTCGTGAAGTCCATTACCGGATTGCGCATGCCGGTGGCGGCCAAGATCAACACGACGGTGCAGTACAACGTGGACTGGGAAAATCAGCCGGCGCCGGGCCGGGTGGGTACCGACCGGACGCTGCTGCTGACTCTGGGCTACCAGTTCTGATGCGGTAACGAGGTCAGTAGTATTCGTAGCTCTTCTTCGGCACCTCGGCGGCCTGCAGGCGTGCTCGCTCCTTGAAATCCTGGATGCGGTCCCACCAGGTAGCGCGGGCTTCCCGTTGCTTGTCGACGACCTCGGGATGCTTTTTCAGGAAATCGCGGATGAATGTCGTCGTTTCGGATTCGTAGTTTTTCATGACGATTTACCTCTAGACTGGCACAGCTTACAAAACTGTCGAACAAGCTATCGGCGGCATTGAACTGGAAATCTTCCGGCCTGCCCCCACGTGTTGCCGGGTAGGGTCCGTATTTCCGGCCCCGGCCCGTTTCCCCACTACAGATCAGGAGTGTTGCCTTGTCCTCGAGTCCAGTCCCGCCGGTTGCCCCGCGCAAACCGGTCGTCACCGAAGTCCACGGCGAACGCCGGGTCGACGATTACCATTGGCTGCGCGACAAGGGCACCCGTCCCGTAAACGCGTATCTCAGGGCGGAGAATGCGTATACGGCCGCGATGATGAAGCCATCTCGGCCCCTGCAGGATACGCTGTATCGGGAAATGCTGGCGCGAATCAAGGAAACCGACGTCGAGGTGCCTTACCGCGACGGCGATTATTTCTACTATTCGCGCACCCGCAAGGGCAAGCAGTATCGCATCTTCTGCCGGCGCCGCGGCAGCGTGGAGGCGCCCGAGCAAATCGTCCTCGACGCCAACCAGGCGGCAAAAGGCTACAAGTTCTACTCCCTCGGGGCGTTCGAGGTCAGCCCGGACGGAAACCTGCTGGCCTTCTCGTCGGACACCACGGGGTTCCGCCAGTACACGTTGCAGTTGAAGGATCTCCGGGCCGGTCGCGTCCTGCCCGACCGGATCGAGAAAGTCCGCTCGATCGCATGGGCCTCCGACAATCGCACTCTGTTCTATGTAAAGGAAGATGACGCCAAGCGCGCTCACCGCGTCTATCGCCATCTCATTGGCAGCCGCGAAGACCAATTGATCTACGAGGAAACGGACGCGCGGTTTTCCGTATCGGTTTCCCGCAGCCGGAGCAACGAATATCTGTTCCTGACTTCCCACAGCGCCACCACGTCCGAAGTGCGCAGCCTGCGGGCGGACGCGCCGCAGGCGACGCCGTCCCTGGTTCTCGCGCGCAAACCGGAGCACGAGTATTACGTCGACCACGGTCACGGCATGTTCTACATCGTGACCAACGACAAGGGGCGTAATTTCCGCCTGGTGACCACGCCGGTCGACGATCCGTCGCCGTCGCGCTGGACGCAAGTCATCGCACAGCGCGACGATGTGATGCTCGACGGCGTGGAAGTATTTGCGCGCCACCTGGTCGCACACGAACGCGCCGGCGGTTTCCCGCGGCTGCGCGTGATCCGACTGGCGGACAAAGCCGAGCACGTGATCGAGATGCCCGAGCCCGTGTATTCGGTGGGTGGCGGCGCGAACATGGAGTTCGACACCGACGTGTTCCGTTTCCATTACGACTCCTACATCACGCCCGATTCCGAATACGACTACCACCTCGACGGCCGGGAAAGAACTCTGCTCAAGCAGCGCGAGGTAAAACGCTACGATCCTTCGAAATACCGTTCGGAGTTGCACTATGCCGTGGCCCGCGACGGCACGCGCATCCCGATCTCGCTGGTCTACCGGATCGACCGCCGGCGCGAGGGTCCGCAGCCGCTGTTGCTATACGGTTATGGCGCCTATGGTTATTCGCTCGATGTCGATTTCAGCTCCACCCGGCTTTCCTTGCTGGACCGGGGCGTCATCTTCGCGTGCGCGCATGTGCGCGGCGGCGGAGAGATGGGCAAGCGCTGGCATGACGAGGGCCGCATGCTGCACAAGAAAAACACCTTTACCGATTTCATCGCCTGCGCGGAGCACCTGGTCCGGGAGCATTACACCGAGCCGTCCCGGCTCGTGGCCGAAGGCGGCAGCGCCGGCGGATTGCTGGTGGGCGCGGTGACGAATCTGCGGTCCGACCTGTTCCGCGCGATTGTCGCGGAAGTGCCGTTCGTGGACGTGATCAACACCATGCTCGATGCGAGCCTGCCGCTGACCACCGGCGAATACGAAGAGTGGGGCAATCCGAACGAGAAGGCGTATTACGACTACATGTCGTCTTATTCGCCTTACGATAACCTGGCCAAGACAAACTATCCGGCCATCCTGGTGGAGACTTCGCTGAACGACAGCCAGGTCATGTACTGGGAGCCGGCGAAATACGTGGCGAAGTTACGCACGCTCAAGGCCGACGGCAACCCCCTGCTGTTGCGCGTGAACATGGATGCGGGCCATGGCGGCGCATCCGGACGCTATGACTATCTCAGGGAAATTGCGTTTACCTACTCGTTCATCTTCGGCACGGTGGGTATCGTGCGCTGAGACGACGATGCCGGGGAGGGCAGGTGTTACTGACCTTCGAACGGGACGTAACCCGGCCTGGCCTTGCACTGCGCCGGAATGCGCGCGGAAATCTCGGCGCGCTTATTGGAGAACGCATCCAGGAACACGGTGGTCGGAACATCGGCGGTCTTGTTGTTCACCCGGTGTTCTCCCTTGGCCTTGAGATCGCCCTCGATCACGTCGCCGTCGTTGGGATAGGGTCCCGCGGCCCACTCATACAGTCCGTAGCCGCCCTTCATCTGCACGATGAAGAAGCCGCACTCGTAGTTTTTCCAGATGACCATGCCTTCGTCGGCGCGCGCAACGTTCGCGGCCGTTCCCGCAACGAGCGACAGCATCAAGGCCACTCGCCGCGATAGCGGGCCGGCGCTCATCCCGAGATAGCCTCGAATTCCTTCTTCCTCTTGCATTGTCGCGGTATTTTCTTGTCCATCTTGGCCTTCGGCAGGCCGAATGTTTCCGAATACACCATGGTCGGCTTGCCTTCGGTCTTGTTCTCGATCTTGCGCGTGCCGAAAGAGGACAGCTTGCCTTCGAATATATTGCCGACTATCGGGCTCGGTCCGCCGAGAAACTCGAACAGGGAGTAATTTTCATCGTCGATCTTCAGAACGAAGAAAAAGCAGCTCGGGTCGCGCCAGATCAGTTCTCCGGTCTGTTCGGGTCCTTCGTTCTGGGATTGGGCAAACAGGGGATTCACGAACAGCAGGCTCAACAGCAGCGCCTGGACAATTTTTCGAAGCATGGAAAATCCTTGGGAGATGGAACCACCGGTCCGATAGGGCTGGAACGCCCGGCTGGCCGCCAATGGAACTGTGCGGATGATAACCTCCGGGAACGGGCGCGGCAAACCGCGCCGGGGACGCCACGGTCACTCGACTTCGAGCGCTTCGAACCCTTTTTTCTTGCGGCACTGCCGCGGGATCTTCTTTTCCATCTGCTTCTTGGTATCGGTGAAGGTCTCCGAGTAGGCCATGGTCGGCTTGCCCTCGGTCACATTCATGAGCTTGCGGCCGCCGAAACCGGTCAGCTTGCCCTCGAAAACATGGCCGACCATCGGGCTGGGCCCGCCGAGGAACTCATACAAACCGAAGCCTTCCGGTGTCTTGAGCACGAAGAAAAAGCAGCTATCGTCGCGCCAGATCAGCGTGCCCTGGGTCGTTGCCACCTCGTCCGCCCCGGCCAACGGGGAGAAGCAGGCGGCTGCGAAGGTGGCGGCGGCGATGAGGCGGGCATGCATGGGCGGTCTCTCCAGGGAAGCACTGTCATGGGGTCTGTTTGCCCGGGACTGCATTGGACCGGGCAGGCAAACGCGGTAAACTCGCCCGGAGAATACCAAACATGCCGTCCGGCGTGTCCATGGAGCCATCCCATGAAAGTCATCGACCTGCGCAGCGATACCGTGACCAAACCCACTGCCGAAATGCGTGCCGCCATGCTGGCGGCCGAAGTCGGCGACGATGTCTACGGAGAAGATCCGACCGTCAACCGGCTGGAAGCCCTGGCCGCTGCCACGCTCGGCAAGGAAGCCGCCCTGTTTGTCTGCAGCGGCACGCAGAGCAATCTGCTGGCGCTGCTGTCGCATTGCGAGCGCGGCGACGAATACATCGTCGGCCAGCAGGGCCACACCTACAAGTACGAGGGCGGCGGTGCGGCCGTGCTCGGCAGCATCCAGCCACAACCGCTCGACTACGACCCTGACGGCTCCCTCGACCTGGGCCGCGTCGAAGCCGCGATCAAGCCGGACGACTCGCATTTTGCCAAGACGCGGCTGCTCTGCCTGGAGAATACGCAGGGTGGCAAGGTGCTGCCGCTCGATTATCTGAAGCGGGCGCAGGAATTCACCCGCGCCCACGGACTCGGCTTGCATCTGGATGGCGCGCGCGTGTTCAACGCGGCCGTGCATCTCGAGGTTCCGGTCACCGAGATCAGCCGGTATTTCGACTCCGTCTCGGTCTGTCTGTCCAAAGGTCTCGGTGCACCGGTGGGATCGGTGTTGTGCGGACCGAAAGCATTCATCGCCAAGGCGCGGCGCTGGCGCAAAGTCGTCGGCGGCGGCATGCGCCAGGCCGGTGTGCTGGCGGCTGCCGGCATCTATGCGCTCGAGCACCACGTCGAGCGCCTTGCCACCGACCACGAGAATGCTCGCGCACTGGCCCAGGCCCTTTCATCCATCGATGGAGTCACCGTGGCCCCGGGCGGCGCGCAGACCAACATGCTTTACATCAACGTCGAACCGCAACGCTCGGTAAGGATGCGCGAGTATCTGAAAAGCCGGGGCATACTGATCAGCGGCCAGGGCAGCATCCGGCTGGTCACGCATCTCGACATAGACCGTGCCGATATCGATCGTTTCGCCGCGGCCGTCCGGGAGTCCTTTTCTTCTGCCGCAAAAGCGGCATAAAAAGGACGGTGAATGGTCATTGGTAAATGGTGACTGGCCCCAAATCCTTTCACCGATCACCAATCCCTGTTCACCAATCGCTAATCACCGTTCACCCATTACCCATCACCGAACCTAAATGAGCAACCAGAGCGACACCCGCAACATGGCGGTGTTCTGCGATTTCGAGAACCTTGCACTCGGCGTGCGCGAGGCCAAATACGACCGCTTCGACATGAAGAAGGTGCTCGAGCGCCTGCTGGTCAAAGGCAGCATCGTCGTCAAGAAGGCCTACTGCGACTGGGAGCGCTACAAGGAGTTCAAGGCGCCGATGCACGAAGCGGCCTTCGAGATGATCGAGATCCCGCACGTGCGGCAGTCCGGCAAGAATTCCGCCGACATCCGCCTGGTGGTGGATGCGCTCGACCTCTGTTACACGAAATCGCATGTCGACACCTTCGTCATCCTCAGCGGCGATTCCGATTTCTCGCCGCTGGTGTCCAAACTGCGCGAGAATAACAAGGAAGTGATCGGCGTCGGCGTCAAGCATTCGACGTCCGACCTGCTGATCGCGAACTGCGACGAGTTCATTTTCTACGACGACCTGGTGCGCAAGGAACCGCCCAAGCGCCAGCCGCGCAAACGCCCCGTCGCCACCAAACCGACCGCCGGCGCAAAGGCGCCGGCGGCCGAACCCGTGGAGGGCGAGGATAATGTTCACGACGACAAGACGCAGAAAGCGCTCGACATGCTGATGAATACCTATGATGCGCTGACCGGCGAGCGCGGCGGCGACGAAAAGATCTGGGGCTCGATGATCAAGCAGGCGATGAAGCGCCGCAATCCCGGATTCAACGAGACTTATCACGGCTTCAAGAGTTTCAACAGTCTGCTGGAAGAGGCGGCCATCCGCGGATTGCTCAGGCTCGAGCACGACGAGAAATCCGGCGGCTACATCGTCCGGTCCACCGAGGCCGACTGATCGTTTGACGCATAAACCATGATAGATGCCGCCGCCCTGGTGAAATATGCACTTGCCGCCGTCAGTGTTTTCCTGCTGGGAACCGCGGCGGGCGTATTCGTGAATCATGCGAAGTCCGGTTTGAGCTATTCGATTCCTATCGCACTTGCCGTATGCGGATTCGTTGCCGCAGCCGCAGCCTGGAATTTGCACAGGCGCGCGAGGCAAAAAGGCGCCGGTACACAACGAGAGTCCGACAAACCGGGCGCCTGACAACGCGCTAGAGCCATAACTGCCTTCGTACAACCGGTTCACTGTGTCATTGGCAGCGGGAAAATGAAACGCTTATCCCCCGAGGCGTTGATTCCGGCAGGTGCGATCCCGGCGGTCTGCAGTTTTCCGCCGATCGAAAGCCGCGCTGCACGGGTACTCGTGCTCGGCAGCATGCCGGGCGCAGCGTCGCTGCTGGCAGGGCGGTACTACGCGTTTCCGCACAATGCTTTCTGGCCGATCATGGGAGAGTTGTTCGGTGCCGGACCCGCAGCGGCTTACGGGAAGCGGATCCTGATCCTGCGGCGCGCCGGGCTGGCGCTGTGGGACGTCATGGCTTCATGCGTGCGCGAGGGCAGCCTGGATTCCGACATCGACGAAGAGTCGATCGTGCCGAACGACTTCCACGCGTTCTTCGAAGCCCATCCGCGGGTGAAGCACGTTTTCTTCAACGGCGCGAAAGCCGAGAATTGCTTTCACCGCTACGTGCGGCCGCATCTTGCCGATCGCGGCCTGCACTTCACCCGCCTGCCGTCGACCAGCCCGGCGCACGCGTCGCTGTCGTTGTCGCAGAAGCTGAAAGCCTGGCGCGCGGTGGAGCAGGCGCTGAAAAAATAGCGCACGCCGATTGGCGTGCGCTATTTTTTTGGGGCGAAAGAACAGTGCTGCGTACTGTGTGCTGCGTGCTGCGAGAAAATTCGCAGCAAAGCGGAAATCAAGACCTAAGCAGAATCGCAAATCGATGCGAAGTATCGGTTCGATTCTTCGCAGCACTCAGCACCCAGCACTCAGTACCCAGCACACAGCACTCAGTACCCAGTACTCAGTACTCAGTAACCAACGGATCTTACAAACCCCCGTTCAAACCCCCGTTTTTCTGGGTACTGGGTACTGAGTACTGGGTACTT
>DASWEZ010000052.1:0-2175 GCA_036394495.1 Burkholderiales bacterium | reverse complement strand
CAGCAAAATGGTCCATGCTGCGCTTCTCCTTCTGATGCTTGAGGCCGTCATAACGACGGACCTCGTTTCACCATCAGCCTGAAGCGCAGCACCCAAAATCTTCAGCTATCCACAAGCTGGGCCGGCCGATTACCCCATCTTCCGGTGCACGACGAGGGGAGCCTATTCGGGCAGTCCCGCCGCAATAAACGCCTCCAGAAATTCCGCTCTGAGTTCAGGCGATCTAATCCATTGCGGGGGGATGTGGGTCGAACGGCTCCATCCGGGGTTCCGGCGCAGGCATTCAGCCATCAATCTTCGTGCTTCCTCCAAGCGTCCCGCCCCCACGTAACACAGGATCGCTTGCCGCATTCCGACGAGAAAGGATGGAGGAAACGCTCGAATAGCCTTGTCTGTCCACGCAGCCGCCTCTGCATGCCTGCGGGCGTTATGATGGGCAAGCGCAAGCCCCAGCATCGCACCATAGTTGAACGGTTCGCGCGGGCTGAGGCGCATCGCGCGTTCGAGGTCGGCGACAGCAGGGCCAGACTCGCCATACCAGCCCCGCACAAGCCCGCGGAAGTGGAGCGCGCGTGCATAATTTGGATTGGACTGGATGGCGCGCTCGATCATCTCGAGCCCTGCGTCGAAGTCGAGCAGGAGCCAGAAAAGATTGAAGCCCACGACGCTCAATGCAAAGGCGTCATCTGCACCCAGTTCCTTCAGGCGTTCGGCAAAACCCTGGAGCTTGGCGCTGTCTTCGGCGATGTCGCCGGGCCATCTGTTGCCCCATCGCCATCCAATGCAACTCGCGGCGCCGCCATAGGCAGGCACAAAATTTGGATCAAGAGCAATCGCGGTCTCAAAATGCCTGAATGCGGCGTCGTTATTCGCCGGGCTGGTTGGAAAACCGCCCTGGACCAGGCCACGGTAATATGCCGTCACCGCGTCGATATTGCCGGCCGGTTTCCGGCTTGCCCGCTCCTTCTCGGCTCGCTCGACTTCCGGGGCGATGGCTCCCACCACCTGCTGCGTCACCTTGTCCTGCAGATCGAAGATATCGTCCAGCGAGCCATCAAAGCGGTCCGCCCAGATGTGCGCGCCAGTTGCGACATCGATGAGTTGCCCGTTGATCCGCAAGCGCGTGCCTGCCCTTCGCACGCTGCCTTCGAGCACGTACCGTACGCCGAGCTGACGTCCAACCCGCTTGATGTCGACAGCCTTGCCTTTGTACGTGAATGAGGAGTTGCGTGCGATGACAAACAATTCCCTGAACCGCGAGAGTGCCGTGGTGATGTCGTCGACCAGGCCATCGGCGAAGTATTCCTGTTCCGGATTGCCTGACAGGTTCTGGAACGGAAGCACGGCTATCGAGGGCTTGTCGGAAGGTTCAGGGACAAGTGCCAGCGGTTGAACTGCGCTGTTCGCGGCATCATCCGGCTTGTCCGTTTCCTGCACCCTTCCAATGAAGCGAAAGCCCTTCCGTGGCAGTGTTTTGATAAGGCGCTGTTCCTCGCCGGTGTCGCCGATCGCGGCGCGGGCCGAGTTGAGGCGGGTGGTAAGCGCCGTGTCCGTGACAATACGGCCTCCCCATATCGCGGAAATCAGGTCGTCCTTGCTGACCACGCGCTCCCGGTTGCGTATCAGATAAACAAGAACGTCAAATGCCTGCGGCGTGATCGAAACCGCATCGGTCCCCCGATGCAGCTCCCGCTTGTCGTCGTCCAGCGCAAAATCCTCAAACAGCTAGTGCAATCTGCGAGTCCGTTCCTTGATCCGTCCGAGCGGCGCACCCTAGCACGCACGCAGGGCGCGAAGTCAGGTGCCTGTAAGGAAAATGTAAGCGCCCAATAAAGTGTCGCAGCCGCCCTTCGTGCATCCTCTCCCTAGTCAGAACCCAGCCGTCCGCAATCGTGGGACAGCCAGGAGATGCAGATGCTGCAGGATAGGCACGGAAGCATTGACTATGGCGAGGAGGGCGCAGGCCCGACCATCGTATTCGTGCCCGGATCGTGGGCGACCGGGTCTGCTTGGCGCGGCGTGATCGCGGCGCTGGACGGCCGTTTCCGGACGGTAACGACGAGCCTCCCGGGCTATGGCGGCACAAGGGAACGCCGGACGACCGCCGACACCTCGATGGACCGGCAGGCTGAGATTGTCGAAGCGTGATTCGCCGCACCGGCGGTCCGGTGCACC
>DASWEZ010000051.1:0-9919 GCA_036394495.1 Burkholderiales bacterium | reverse complement strand
CCCCGCCACCTTTGCGCCCTTCGCCTCGATGCGTTCCTTTGCTTCGTCGCGGGACAAATTCGGCAATGTTCCGGTCAGCACGAAGGTCTTTCCCGCAAAAGGCAGCTTCGCAGCTTTCACGACTTCCAGTTCCGGCCAATGTACGCCGACGGCGCGCATCTGCCCGATGATTCCGGCATTGTGCGGTTCGCGAAAAAACTCGACGATGCTCTTCGCAACGATCGGCCCGACATCGGGCGCTTCCTGCAATTGCGCCTCGTCGGCCTGCATAAGCGGTTCCAGTTTGCCGAAAAACCGCGCCAGATCCTTGGCCGTCGTCTCCCCGACGTTGCGTATGCCAAGTGCGAAAATGAAGCGTGGCAGCGTCGTATTCTTGCTTTTCTCGATTGCGTCGAGCACGTTCTGCGCCGACTTCTCGGCCATGCGCTCCAGGCCGGACAGCGTTGGCAAATCCAGCTCGTACAGATCCGCCGGCGTTTTCACCAGGTCCGCGTCGACCAGCTGATCTACCAGCTTCTCGCCGAGTCCTTCGATATCCATCGCCCGCCGTCCGGCAAAGTGCAGCAGTGCCTGTTTGCGTTGCGCCGGGCAAAAGAGGCCGGCGGTGCAGCGATGATCTTTTTCACCCTCGTCCTGCACAACCGCGGAATCGCAGACCGGGCAGCGCCCGGGCATGGAAAAAACCGTCGCACCCTTCGGGCGCAATTCCGCGCGTACCGCGACTACCTGGGGAATTACATCGCCCGCACGCCGAACGATGACGGTATCGCCGACACGAAGATCGAGGCTTTTGATGTAATCCTCATTGTGCAACGTTACATTGCTGACCGTGACGCCGCCGACGAATACCGGCGCAAGCTTGCCCACTGGCGTCAGCTTGCCGGTGCGTCCCACCTGGACTTCTATTCCGAGCACTTGGGTCTGCTCTTCCTGCGCGGGAAATTTATGCGCTACCGCCCAGCGCGGCTCCCGTGAAACAAAACCAAGCCGGGTCTGCAGTTCAATACTATTGACCTTGTAGATGACTCCGTCGATATCGAATGGAAGCTTGTCCCGCAGGGAGGCGATCCGCGCATGAAAGGCCAGCAATTCATCGGCTCCCCGGGCGACCGCGCGCTCTTCCGATACCGGCAGCCCAAGTTCCCGCAGGCCGTCGAGGAATGCACTCTGGGTCGGCGGCAGTGCCCACCCCCCCATCTCCCCAAGTCCGTAAACGGAGCAAGTCAGCGGCCGGCTCGCCGTAATGCGCGAGTCCAGCTGCCTGACGAAGCCGGCGGCGGCGTTGCGCGGATTCACGAACACCTTCTCCGCCGCGGCGCGCTGGCGCTCGTTGAGTTTTTCAAATTCTTCGCGATGCATGAAGATTTCTCCGCGCACTTCGAGCACCGCCGGGGGGTGCTCCGACTTCAGGCGCAGCGGCACGCTGCGAATCGTTTTGACGTTCGGGGTGACATCTTCCCCGACCTGGCCATCTCCACGCGTCGCGGCGCGCGCCAGGATTCCATTCTCGTAACGCAAGCTGATGGCGATGCCATCGAACTTCAGTTCGGCGCTGTATTCGACCAGGGGATCGTCGGGAGCGAGCTTGAGTTCGCGGCGAATGCGGCTGTCGAATGCCGTCGCACCACTGGACTGCGAATCGGTTTCGGTGCGGATGGACAGCATCGGCACCACGTGCTCGACTTTTGGCAGATCGGGACGCGCCACACCGCCGACGCGCTGAGTCGGCGAATCGGCGGTCGCCAGTTCGCTATATTGCGCTTCCAGTGCCTGTAGTTCGCGAAACAGCCGGTCGTATTCCGCATCCGGAATGGACGGAGAGTCCTTGGCGTAATAGTTGTAGTTGGCGTGTTCGATTTCGCGTCGCAGTTTGGCGGCGCGCGCAGCCTTCTCGGACGGTACCGCCATCAGGAGAACAGGCGCAACGCCAGCGGACTGCCGGCCTCTATGCCGCGATGTTCCATGGCGGCATAGATCGCCCGCAATTGCGCCCGGATCCGGTCGAGGCCGGAATCGTTCAGCATCGCGCGGTTGTCGTCGGCCAAAGTGCCATCCAGCGAATCGGCGAAACTGCGGCTCATCGCCACCATCCTGTCGAATACGCGCACGCCGTTTGCGACCCGCGGCACATCGAGCAGGAACGTAATTCCCGGAGTGGCGATATTGCGGATGCGGTCGGTCAGGAAGGGTTCGGATTCCTGGTTGTCGAGCCAGAACAAGGCGACGCCGTGCTCGTCGTAGCAATGGAAGACTCCGCTGGCTTGCAGATGCAGGCCGGCGGCCTCGGCCAGCGCGCGGATCTTGGTGCCGTGGAACACCTGTCCGGAATTGGCGATCACGTTGATCCCAACCACAACGTCCACGTCGGCGCAGAATTCGTCGAGCGCAACGGCCTGCTCGAGCGCCGGTGCAACCTCCGGCAATTCGGCGATCGCCGACATTTCGCTCGCCGTGTTTTTCGCTTCCTCGCCAAACGCGCGCAGCTGCTCGTCATTCACCGGTCCGGACCGGTCCACCAGCTGGAGCGCGACACGCACCGACGTATAGCGGGCATCGTCGAGCGTCAGCGCCTCCCATGATTTCGACCGGTAGTTGAGTCCGCCGAAGCTGATCCTGCGGACCAGGTCGGGCAGGCTTTGCTGCATCCTGACCAGCTTCGCCACGGCGATGAATTCGCCGGCGCGGATCTCGACGATGTAATCGATCTCCGGGCGCGGGACATCGACGACACCGCTCTGCGGGCCAGGCGAAGACGCCGTCCGCGCAGCGACTGCCGGCGCGCTATCGAGCTGTGGCTCCAGACGCGGTTCCATGCTGGGCTCGATGCGCGGCTCATCGAGAGAAAGCGGGGGCGACGCCGCTGCGGGTGCCGACGGCACGGAGGGCCGACCGAAAAGAACATCATCGTGCCGGCCGGAGAACGTTTCTTCCCCGCGCCGGCGGAACTTCCTTTCCTGCCACCAGTTGAATGCCAGTACGGCGGCCACTATCAGGACGCCGAGCATCGCGAGACCGATCTGCAGATCACTCATCGCTTTTTCCCCTGCGTCCGGTGTGGCGGCACCGGATCAAGCTGCGGCCTCTTCGCGCATGCGCAACGCTTCGTCGACGTCCACCGCAACCACCCGCGACACCCCCTGTTCCTGCATGGTAACGCCGATCAGCTGGTTGGCCATTTCCATGGTGATCTTGTTGTGGGTGATGAACATGAACTGTGTATTCGCGGACATCTTTTTCACCAGGCCGCAGAATCGCTCGGTGTTGCTGTCGTCCAGCGGCGCGTCGACTTCGTCGAGCAGGCAGAATGGCGCCGGATTGAGCTGGAACATCGAGAACACCAGCGACAAGGCGGTCAGCGCCTTTTCCCCGCCGGACAACAGATGAATCGAAGCATTGCGCTTGCCGGGCGGACGCGCGATCACCTGCACGCCGGCATCGAGAATTTCCTCGCCGGTCATCAGCAGCTTGGCCTCGCCACCGCCAAACAGTACCGGGAACATTTCCCCGAAATGCTTGTTGACCGCATCGAAGGTCTCCTGCAGCCGCTCGCGGGTCTCGCGGTCGATCTTGCGTATCGCCGTCTCCAGGGTTTGCACGGCTTCGGTCAGATCCTGGGACTGCGAATCGAGATAGGTCTTGCGCTCCCTGGCGGTCGACAATTCGTCCAATGCAGCCAGGTTGACCGCGCCCAGAGCGGCGATGTCTTCATTGAGCCGGTTGATTTCGCCCTGCAGTTTGCCGGCACGCACGCCCTCCTCGAGCAATGGCAGCAGTTCCTCTTCGTTGGCCTGCGCTTCCGCCAGCTGGCTGGCATAACTTTCCTCGGCCAGACGCGCCTCCTGTTCTTTGAGCCGGAGTTCGTTGATGCGTTCGCGCGCTGGCGCGAGTTTCTGTTCGGAAACAAGACGTTCCTGCTCCGTCGTGCGCAAGCTCTGCTCGGCACCTTCCAGTTCTTCGCGCGCCTGTTTCAGCGCCTGTTCGCGCTCGCCGCGCAAACCAAGTTGCTTCTGCAATTGCTCCTGCAATCCGGTTTCGTCGGTCCGGGACACTTCTTGCAGCAGGATATCTGCATCGCTTTTCAGCCGCGCCAGTGTCTGAGATAAAACTTCAAGAGAAGAATTTATATCTATGATTTTATTATTTATAGTCTTTTCTTGATAGAGCGCCTCCTGATGCTGGCGCTCGGCTTGCTGGGCGACTGCCCGGCTCGCCTGCAGGGCCGATTCGGCTTGCGCGTAGGTCAGCCTGGCTTCCTCCACGCCAGCGTGCATCGCCTCCATGCCGATGCGCAGCCCTTCCATCTGGCGGGTCGCTTCCTCGCCCTGCGCGGATTCGCGCGCGGATTCCGCTTCGATCTCCGCAAGCTCGCGGACGATCTGTTCGCCGCGCGCTTTCAGCCGTTCCGCAAGTTGCGACAGCCGTACATGGTCCAGCTTAAGCTGATGCTGGTTTTCCTGGAGGTCCGACACGTCGCGCCGCAGGCGTTCGGCCTCCGCCCTGCGCTCCTCGAATTCGATCTTCTGGGAAGACGCAGCCCGATTCAGTTCGCTGAGCCGGGAATCGGCCGTGGTGCGCTCGGCGAACAGGGTCTCGATTTCGCGCTGACGGGACAGGATGCCGTGAACCTCGGAATCGGCGGCATGAAAACTGACGCTGGTCGAGGTGAATACGTGGCCCCGGGCACTGACCAGCATGGCCCCCGCGGGCAATTTCCCGGCGATTTCCGTGCCGTGCGCCGGGTCGTGCAGGACGTAGACCCGCGCCAGCCAATCGGCGAGCACGCTTGCCAGACGCGCATCGGTGCAGGTCACATAGTCGGTCAGGCGCTCGAGCCCCGACGGCGCGGGCCCGTCGGTCACCGCGTCCCCGCCCACGCGGTGGAAGGAAAGCTTGCCCGGCGGCGGTTCTGAAAGCCATGCGTGCGCCTGCCCCAGATCCGTCAGCCCGATACTGTTCAGGCGTTCGCGCAGGACTGCTTCGAGGGCGTCATCCCAGCCTTCGCGAATGCGCAGGCCCTGCCACAGATGCGCGTTGCGGCGCAGATCGTTGCGATCCAGCCAGGGCTCCAGCTCGCCCGAGCGGCTGACCTGATCCTGCAAGGATTGCAGGGCGGTCAGGCGCGCATCGAGTTGATGCACGCGTTGCTGCACCTGTTCTTCGGTTTCTTCGGCCGATTGCAAGGACTGTTCGAGTGTGGGCAGCGCCGCCTCGCATTGCTCGAATGCAACGCGCTGGCCGGCGATTTGATGACCGAGCTCGTTGATCTGCGATTCCAGCCTGACCAGTTCGCTCAGATTCGGTATTTCCAGGCCGTCACGCTCTTCTTCCAGCCTGGCGCGGCGCGACGCGAGTTGCTGCAACAGCTTGTCGGTATGGCCCTTGCGGGTATCTTCCAGCCGCAATTGCTGTTCCGCCTGCATCAGGATTTCCTGAGCCTGTGCGAGCAACGTCTGTGCGGCACGATGATGGTCATCGGCCACCGGCAGGGCTGCATGCGCCTCGCGTAACGCCTCCTCGAACGCGGCAAGTTGTTCGGTGGCTTGCGCCAGAGCCCGCGCATTGTCGCCGCGCGCGGCCTCCAGCGATTGCTGGCGGTCGCGCTGCTCCGTTTCCTGCGCGCGCAGGGAATTCAACTGTTGCTCGGCGCGGCTGCGGCTGTCGCGCAGGAACTGGACCTGCTGTTCGACGCGGGCGATTTCCGCGTTGACTTCGTATAAGGTGCCCTGCGCCGCATGTGTCGCGTCGGATGCGCCGTAGTGCCGGGTGCGCAATTCTTCCACCCGCTTTTCCGCATCCCGCAGTCGCGCCGTTTCGGCTTCCAGTTCGATGCCCGTTGCCTCGATGTCGCGGCCGATTTTCGCGCGCTGGGCCTGGGCATCGCGCTTGCGCAACGTCCACAACAATTGCTGGGTGCGCTTCAGGCTGGCCTCGAAATCCCGGTATTTGCCTGCCTTCTCGGCCTGCGACTCCAGATGCTCGAGCTGGTTGCCGAGTTCCTGGCGGATGTCATCGACACGCAGCAGGTTCTCCCGGGTGTCCTCCAGCCGCAGCTCGGTTTCGCGCCGGCGCTCGCGATATTTCGATACGCCGGCGGCCTCTTCCAGAAAACTGCGCAGATCCTCCGGTTTCGCCTCGATGATGCGCGAAATCATGCCTTGCTCGATGATGGCGTAGCCGCGTCCGCCGAGGCCGGTGCCCAGGAAGATGTCGGCGACGTCGCGGCGACGCACGTGCAGATTGTTGAGGAAATAGGACGATTCGCCGTCGCGTTCGAGCACGCGCTTGACCGAGATCTCCGCGTAGGCCGACCAGGCTCCGGCCGCCTTGCCGAGGCTGTTGTCGAAAATCAGCTCGACGCTGGCACGGCCGACCGGCTTGCGATCACCCGAACCGTTGAAAATGACGTCCTGCATGTTTTCGCCGCGTAACTGCTTGGCGGACGACTCGCCCAGGACCCAGCGTATTGCATCGATTACATTCGATTTGCCGCAACCATTGGGGCCGACGACACCGACCAATTGGCCCGGAACCGGGATGTGGGTTGGGTCGACGAAAGACTTGAAACCAGCGAGCTTGATGTGTGTGAGTCGCACTGTCGGGGCTTTATAAAGGCTTATAATTTCAACGGATACGCATAAAACAAGCGCCTGGGGCCCCAAACCAACGGACCAGGCGCAAGTTTTTTCTTAACGCATTTTAACAATGGAATGGCCTTCAGAGAATGCCGAGCAAGCCCTCTTTCTCACTCGACACCTTTCCCAATCCAAGTCCGTCACGGGATTACCTGATTCATATGGAAATTCCCGAGTTCACCTGCCTGTGCCCGAAAACCGGCCAGCCGGACTTCGCCACGCTGTTCCTCGACTACATCCCGGACCGGAAATGCGTCGAACTGAAGAGCCTCAAGCTCTATATCTGGTCCTACCGGAATCAGGGGGCATTCCATGAAGCAGTGACCAATCGCATGCTGGACGACCTGGCCAAGGCGACCCAGCCTCGCTTCATGCGGCTGAGCGCGCGCTTCTACGTGCGCGGCGGCATCTTTACGACCGTGGCAGCCGAACACATCAAGAAGGGCTGGAAAGCGCAACCGCGCATCGATCTCGCACAGTTCGAAGCCCAGTCAGCCGTGCGCTGAGGCTTCCAGCCGCCGGAATACAGCGCGGCGATCACCAGCATGGCACCGCCGAGCCAGTCGCGCCAGCCGATATGCTCGAAAGCGAGGAAATAGGACGACGCGGCGGCGAAGACCAGTTCCGAGAGCATGATGACGATTGCGCGGTTGGCGGCGGTGCGCGCCAGGCCGAACTGAACCACCAGATTTACGCAAAACAACGTCAGCGCTATCAGTAGCACCAGCAGCCATGCACGCGCGTCCATGCCCGCCAATGCCTGCAACGGATGTTCCGTCACCATCGTCACCGGCAACGCGACCAGCGCCACCCCCGCCCAGACCGATCCGGCCTTGATTGCCTCGTCGTCGTGCTGGCCTTGCGGCTCAGAACGTTCGCCAGGGCGAAGGCCATTCCGGCGCCCAGGCCCAGCCATTCCGCAGCTGTGTAGGGCAAAGGCCAGCGTCCGACCGGGTGCCACAGCATCAAGAGGGCGCCCGCCAACGAAAGCGCAATCACGAAGTAGCCGACCGGACCCGCCCTCTCCCCGAGCAGCAATCGCGAAAACATCAGCGTCCATAGCGGCGCCAGATAAAACAGCAGCATGACCCTGACGACTTCGCCGTGAATCATGGCGAGCACGTAGCCAAGGTTGCAAAGACCCGCCGCGAGGGCGATCGCCGCAAGCAGCCAGGGCGATTCGCATAGTTGGGTCCGCCGGTTGCGGAACAGGAACAAGCCCGGCAACAGCGCAAGCAGATAAGTCAGGAATGAAGACAGCGCACCGCCGACACCGGCCGCCTCCAGTGCCCGATAGGGGTACCAGATCAATCCCCATACCAGCGCCCCGGCCAGCAGGCACGACACCGCCACCATGTTGTTCTTCTTCGCCGTCACGCCCGCCCTTATAATTCGACCGCCCGTCCCGCACGACGCGGCTCGTTGCCCCGATAATGGATCCGAATCTCTCCAGACTTCAGCCCTACCCGTTCCAGAAACTGTCGGCACTGCTCGCCGGGGTCACGCCGGATGCTTCGCTGCGCCCGATCAGCCTGTCGATCGGCGAACCCAAGCACGCCACGCCGCAATTCATCCGCGATGTCCTGGTCGAGCAGCTGGGCGGATTGTCCAGTTATCCGGCGACCGCCGGAAGCGAGTCGCTGCGCAAGGCCATCGCCGGCTGGATCGGGCGGCGTTACCGGATCGAAAGAATCGATCCCGCCACCCAGGTATTGCCGGTCAACGGCAGCCGCGAGGCTTTGTTTGCGTTCGCCCAGGCGGTTGTCGACGGTTCGCGCGAACTGCCCGTCGTCGTCGCGCCGAATCCGTTTTACCAGATCTACGAAGGCGCGATCATTCTCGCCGGTGCGGAACCGCATTTCCTCAACCTGCTGGCCGACAATGGATTCGCCCTCGATCTGCAGCAATTGCCGGAAGAGGTCTGGAGCCGCACGCAGTTGATCTACGTCTGTTCTCCGGGCAATCCCACCGGCAACGTCATGACCATCGACGACTGGCGAACCTTGTTCGAACTGTCCGACCGCCACGGCTTCGTCATTGCGTCGGACGAGTGCTATTCCGAGATCTACTTCGACGAGGACCGGCCACCGCTCGGCGGACTGGAGGCGGCGCAGCGCCTGGGGCGCGCCGATTTTCGCAGGCTGGTCACATTCAGCAGCCTCTCGAAGCGGTCCAATGTGCCCGGCATGCGCTCCGGCTTCGTCGCCGGCGATGCGGAAATTCTGGCGAAATTCCTGCTGTACCGGACCTATCACGGTTGCGCGATGAACCCGGCGGTCCAGGCCGCCAGCGCTGCCGCGTGGAGCGATGAAAAGCACGTCCTGGAAAACCGCCGGCTGTACCGGGAAAAATTCGAGAAAACGCTCGCCATCCTGTCGTCCGTGACCGAGGTCGTGATGCCGGAAGCGGCTTTCTATCTCTGGCTGCGCACGCCGATCGCCGATACGCAGTTCGCTAAACAATTGTTCGAGCAATATAATGTCACTGTCGTGCCGGGCAGCTACCTGGCCCGGGAAGCGCATGGCATCAATCCGGGGCGGGATTTCATCCGGGTCGCGCTGGTGGCGCCGGTCGAGGAATGCCTCGAAGCGGCGCAGCGGCTGAAGGCGTTCTACTCTCAATTCGCAAAAGGAAAGAACAAGAATGACGGATTTGCAGTCAGTCATCGATAAGGCGTTCGAGGCGCGCGCCGGCATTTCGCCGAAGACCGCGGAGCCTGCACTCAAGGAAGCGGTTGCGGAGGTCATCGCACAACTCGATTCCGGCAAGCTGCGCGTGGCCGAGAAATCCGGCGCGCAATGGGTAACGCACCAATGGCTCAAGAAAGCCGTGCTGCTGTCGTTTCGCCTGGAAGACAATGAAGTCGTGCGCGATGGCTATACCAATTATTTCGACAAGGTTCCGGCAAAGTTCGCGGACTACGGCGGCGCCGATTTCCGCGCCGGCGGCTTTCGCGTGGTACCGAATGCCGTCGTGCGTCGCGGGTCGTTCATCGCGAAGAATGTCGTGCTCATGCCCTCATTCGTGAATATCGGCGCGTACGTCGACGAGAGCACCATGGTCGATACCTGGGCCACGGTCGGTTCCTGTGCGCAGATCGGCAAGAACGTGCATCTTTCCGGCGGGGTCGGCATCGGCGGCGTGCTGGAGCCCGTGCAGGCGAATCCGACCATCATCGAGGACAACTGCTTCATCGGCGCGCGTTCCGAGGTGGTCGAAGGCGTCGTGGTCGGCGAGGGTTCGGTAATCTCCATGGGCGTGTACATCGGACAGAGCACAAAGATATT
>DASWEZ010000050.1:0-3140 GCA_036394495.1 Burkholderiales bacterium | reverse complement strand
ATCGTTATGGCCATCGTGTGCGCCTTGTTCGTCTGCCTCCTGGTTGCCAGCGCCTTCGTCGGAGCATTCGTTGCGGTGGACATTGCCCGGCTGATCGGTACCTTGTTCATCCTGGCCATGGTCGCGCTGATCGGGTCGTTGTGGTTGTTGTTGAGGGAAGTTTTTATCGCGGTAAAAGTCGGCCGTCACGACATCCTGGTGAAGGACCTGCTCCGCTAGGCTGGGGCCAAATCGTTTTTACAGCGTCCGAGGCGCTGGACTTTTAATTATCAATTTCGACCCGGACGGCGGACGTGGTGCATTCCGCCCGCCGTCGAGGCCGCCCTGGAAGGGCCAGCCCGACATGATTGCGAGCGTATTCGCACCCCGATTGATCCTGCTTTACGTGTTTGTATTTTCCGCGGTTTTCGTGCATTTCCGCGGCAGGATCCGGCACCGGTTCACGCGCCAGCTGACCGACCACTCGACGATCCTGGCACCGCTCAATGCGCTGCTGTACGCATTCTCCGCGGTGCCAAACAAACCATTCCTGGAACTGGACCAGTTCCCGGAACTGGCACGCCTGCGCCAGAACTGGCAGACGATACGCGACGAAGGCCTCAGGCTGTTCGACGAAGGCCATATTCGCGCAGCGGCGACGTACAACGACCTCGGATTCAATTCCTTCTTCCGCGCCGGCTGGAAACGCTTCTATCTCAAGTGGTACGACAACCCGCTTCCGTCGGCGCAGGCCCTGTGCCCGAAAACGGTGGCGCTCGTGCAGTCGATTTCCACGATTCATGGTGCCATGTTCGCGGTGCTGCCGCCGGGTGGAAGGCTGGTCGCCCATCGCGATCCCTATGCCGGCTCGCTTCGTTATCACCTCGGCCTGGTCACGCCGAACGCCGACACGTGTAAGATCTTCGTTGACGGAGAACCCTACTACTGGAAGGACGGCGAAGACGTGCTGTTCGACGAGACATTCATCCACTACGCCGAGAACAAGAGCGATGTCACGCGCCTGATCCTGTTCTGCGACGTCGAACGGCCGATGAAGGTCGGCTTGATGACCCGCTTCAACCAGTTCATGGCCAACACGCTGGTTCGCGCCAGCAAAACGCAGAATGTCGAAGGCGAACCGGTAGGCGTGCTCAACAAGGTGTTCGGCTATGCCTACCGGGTGCGCCTGGTCGGAAAGCAAATAAAGGCGGAAAGCCGCTTCGCTTATTACACCTTCAAATACGCGATCTTCGCCGCCCTGCTCTACTGGACATTCCTGTCGTGACCGGCTTCCCCGCCGGCAGCATTGCCTTCGAACTCGCCGCGGAGCCAGATGCGCTTGGAATCGCGCGGATGTCGCGCGACCTGATCGAAACCGGGCTGGGCTGGTCGTGGACCGCGGCACGCGTATTGCGCTCGATCCGGGACGCCGAGGCGCTGGTGCTGGTTGCGCGCGAAGGCAGGCGCGTGATCGGCTTCGCGATCATGGATTTCGGCGAAGAAGCGGCGCACCTGGCGCTGCTCGCCGTCGATCCATTGCATCGCCGGCACGGAATCGGCCGTCATATGTTCGACTGGCTCAAGAAAAGCGCGCTGACCGCCGGCATTGCCGTGATCAAACTCGAGTTGCGCGCCGGTAACGTGGAAGCCCAGCATTTCTACCGCTGCCTGGGCTTCGAGGAAATCGGCTGGACGGTCGGCTACTACCGACGCCGCGAAACCGCATTACGCATGGCATTGCGCCTGCGCGAGCCCGCCGCCGGCAGTCCGCAACCGGCTCGCTGAACGACTCGCGCACCGGGCGCTCGAAGCCGGGCATAACCCACACCTGATCCGGCCACCCGCAGGTGGATGGAACAACAATGCAATCCGGGGAGGGTCGGCAAATGACTCCGCTACACGCTGTCGGAAATGGCGGCGGCCGGTCGATGCCGGTCAATCGCTACCCGATCCGCAAGATCGCGCTGGGCCCCTCGGAAACGCTCTTCGAGCGCCGCGACGACGGCGCAATCCTGTTGCGTTCGCCGCATGCGCTCGCACCTTATCCGGCCAGGCTCGGCGAGCGCCTCCTGCACTGGGCACGCGCTACACCGGAGCAGACCTTCCTTGCCAGGCGCGTTGCGGGTGGAGCATGGCGCACCCTCTCCTACGCGCAGACGCTCGCGCTGGTGCGCACCCTCGGCCAGGCCTTGCTCGATCGGAACTTGAGCGCCGAGCGTCCGCTCGCGATCCTGTCGGGAAACGATCTGGAACATGCGCTGCTCGCCCTCGCCGCAATGCACGTCGGCGTACCTTACGCGCCGGTCTCCCCCGCCTATTCGCTGGTGTCGATGGATCACGCCAAGCTGCGTTACATCCTCGAATTGCTCCAGCCGGGATTGGTGTTCGCGGCAAACGGCGAGCGCTATGCCAATGCCATCGCTGCGGCACTGCCCGACGATTGCGAACTGGCCGTGACCGAAGTGGCGCCGCGCGGGCGCGGCGCCACTTCGTTCAACGACCTGCTCGATCACTCCGCCGGCAAGGCGGTTGACGATGCGTTTGCCGCGGTGAATCCGGATACGGTGGCCAAGATCCTGTTCACCTCCGGATCGACCGGACAGCCGAAGGGCGTGATCAACACCCAGCGCATGCTGTGCAGCAACCAGGAAATGCTTGCCGTCACCCTGCCCTGCCTGCGCGAGATTCCGCCCGTCCTGGTCGACTGGCTGCCGTGGAACCACACTTTCGGCGCCAACCACAATCTCGGCCTGGTGCTTTACAACGGCGGCACGCTTTACATAGATGACGGCCGGCCGGTGCCCGGCCTGTTCGAAGAAACCGTGCGCAACCTGCGCGAGATCGCACCCACCGTCTATTTCAACGTGCCGCGCGGTTTCGAGGAACTCGCCGCCTACCTGAAGCGCGAGCCCGCATTGCGCGAGAAATTTTTCAGCCGCGTCGGCATGCTGTTCTACGCCGGTGCGGGATTGCCCCAGCCGGTTTGGGATGCTTTCGAAGAACTCGCCGTGCAGACCGGCGGCGAACGCATCCTCTGGATCACCGGGCTGGGGGCCACCGAGACCGCGCCGCTGGCGACTTGCGCCAACTGGGAAGCGGGACGCGCCGGCATGATCGGCCTGCCGGTTCCCGGCCAGGAGATGAAGCTCGCGCCTGCAGGC
>DASWEZ010000049.1:0-5407 GCA_036394495.1 Burkholderiales bacterium | reverse complement strand
CTCGCGGGCCTCATGAAACAGGCCCAGCAGATGCAGGAAAACCTGAAGAAGGCGCAGGAAGAAATCGCCGCGATGGAAGTCGAGGGCCAGGCCGGAGCCGGCATGGTCAAGGTCACCATGACCGGACGCCACGACGTCAAGCGCGTGAGCATCGATGCCAGCCTGATGGGCGACGACAAGGACATGCTCGAGGATCTGGTCGCTGCGGCGGTCAACGACGCAGTGCGCCGCGTGGAAACGGTCACGCAGGAGAAGATGGGCGGCCTCACCTCTGGTTTCGGCTTGCCGCCGGGAATGAAATTGCCAATTTAGTGAACAGGGAACAGTGAACAGCGAACGGTCTGGATGCAGGCCGTTTACCGTTTACCGTTCACTGATCACCACTCACTCGTGAAAACGCCATCCACCCTCGAAGAACTGATCGAAGCCCTGCGCTGCCTGCCCGGCGTCGGGCCAAGATCGGCGCAACGCATGGCCTTCCACCTGTTGCAGCGTGACCATCCAGGCGCGCTGCGCCTCGGACGTGCGCTCGACCAGGCGCTCACCAAAGTCAGGCATTGCGAACGCTGCAACAATTTCACCGAGCAGGCGGTTTGCGATCTGTGCAGTTCGCCTCGACGCGACCAGGCATCGCTTTGCGTCGTCGAAACGCCGGCAGATTTACTGATGATGGAGCAGGCGCAGGTTTATGATGGGATGTACTTCGTGCTTATGGGCAGGTTGTCGCCGCTCGACGGCGTGGGACCGAAGGATATTCATCTCGATCGTCTGGTCAAACGCGCGCTCGATGGCATCGTCAAGGAGACGATTCTCGCCACCAATTTCACCGTGGAAGGCGAGGCGACGGCGCACTATGTCGGCGAATTGCTTGGGGCGCGCGGCATGAAGGTTTCACGCATCGCCCGCGGATTGCCCGTGGGCGGAGAACTGGAGCACGTCGATAGCGGCACGCTCGCACAGGCAATGATAGAACGGAGACCTGCCTGATGGCGGCCAGCCCCAATCCCGAATCGGCGAAACGCCGTGCGTCGCCGCGGCGCGCGCCCAAAAGCACGCCTGCAGTAGCAAAGGGTTCGAGACGGCCTGCGCGACCTACCAAGCGCGGGGGGCCGCCTTCGCCACCCGATTCGCTGGCCTCGGCAGCGCCGGCCCGTTCGCAGAAATTGCAAAAGGTCCTTGCGCAATCGGGCCTGGGTTCCCGGCGCGCAATGGAAGAAGTCATCAAGGCGGGCAAGGTCAAAGTCAACGGCGAACCGGCCACGCTCGGCATGCGCGTCACGACCGAAGACCTGATCCAGGTCGGGCGCCGCCAGATCAAGTTCAAAGTCACGTCGCGCCTGCCGCGGGTCATCGTCTATCACAAGGTCGACGGCGAAATCGTCAGCCGCGACGATCCCCAGGGACGGCGCAGCGTGTTCGAAAAGTTGCCGGTCATCCGCAGCGCCAAATGGCTGGCGGTGGGACGGCTGGATTTCAACACTGGCGGATTGCTGATATTCACGACCTCGGGTGAACTGGCCAATCGTCTCATGCATCCGCGTTTCGAGGTCGAACGCGAATATGCCGTGCGTCTGTTCGGCAGCCTGACCCCTGCACAGGTGCAGGAACTGAAAAGCGGCGTGCGGCTTTCCGATGGCAACGCGAAGTTCGAATTGCTGGAGGATCAGGGCGGCGAGGGCCGTAACCGCTGGTACCGGGCGGTTCTGAAAGAAGGCCGGAACCGGGTCGTGCGGCGCATGTTCGAGGCGCTGGGGTTGCAGGTCAGCCGCCTGATGCGCGTGCGTTTCGGCATCGTGAATTTGCCGCCGAGGCTCAAGCGCGGCAACTGGATAGAACTCAAGGAAGCCGAGATCAGCGAATTGCTGGAGTGGGCCGGAAGCGCGCCGGAGGTTGCCGATGACGACGTCAGCGACGCAGATCCGCCGCCGTCAGCAGAAAGACAAAGCCGTCACCGCCCGAGGTCTCGATCCAGGTAAACGGCAGCTTCGGGAACGCCTGTTCCAGCTCGTCGCGATTGTGTCCGATCTCGACAATCAAGATTCCCTCTTCTTTCAGATGCGCGCCGGCTTGCGCGAGCAGGCGGCGCACGATATCCAGCCCGTCCTCGCCACCGGCGAGCGCCATTTGCGGCTCGGCCTGAAACTCCCGCGGCAGGTTTTCCATCGACTCCCGGTTCACGTACGGCGGATTGGATACGATCAGGTCGTAACGTCCGCTCAGGCCGGCAAACAGGTTGCCGCGGATAAGCTGCACGCGGCCCTGCATTTGGTAATCGGCTACGTTGCGTGCGGCAACCTCGAGCGCTTCGGCGGATAGCTCCGTTGCATCGACTTCAGCGTCGGGAAAGGCAAGCGCCAGAAGGATGGCGAGACAGCCCGAACCCGTGCACAGATCGAGCGCCTTGTCGACGGACTGGTCGTCGCCGATCCAGGGATACAGTTCGTCGCGCAGCAATTCTGCGATGTAGGAGCGCGGGATGATCACGCGCTCGTCGACGTAAAAACGGAACTCTCCCAGCCAGGCTTCGCGGGTCAGGTACGCAGCCGGAACGCGTTCGTCGACACGCCTGCGCACAATGCTTTCCAGTGTGTCGATCTCGGCGGGTGTGAGCCGCCGGCCGAGAACGGAATCGAGCTCGTCGAGCGGCAGCTTCAGCGTGTGCAGAATCAGATAGACGGCTTCATCATGGGCGTTGCTGCTGCCATGGCCGAAAAACAATCCTGCCTCGTTGAAACGGTCTACCGTGGCAGACAGCCAGTCGCGGACGGTATTCAGTCGCGCGGAAGCTTCAGCGGCCATCCAGTATGTCGGCTAGCGCCAGCTGGTAGATGCGGGAAAGCGCTTCGAGGTCGGCCAGGACGATATGTTCGTCGAGCTTGTGGATCGACGCGTTGATGGGGCCGAGTTCGACGACTTCGCGGCAGATGTCGGCGATGAAACGTCCATCCGAGGTCCCGCCGCTGGTGGACAGTTCCGGGGTGCGTCCGGTAATGGTTTTCACCGCACGCGACAGGCTTTCCACCAGCTTGCCTTTCGGCGTCAGGAACGGGTGGCCGGAGAGCCACCACGTCAATCCGTAGTCGAGTCCGTGGCGGTCCAGCACCTCGTGCATGCGCGCTTTGAGCGATTCCATCGTGCTGGCCGTCGAGAAGCGGAAATTGAACGACACGCGCAGTTCGCCGGGAATCACGTTGCTGGCGCCGGTGCCCGCGGCGATGTTGGATATCTGCCAGGTCGTCGGCGGAAAATATTCGTTGCCTTCATCCCATTTTGCTGCGGACAGTTCGGCGAGTGCCGGTGCAAATTGATGTATGGGATTGCGCGACAGGTGAGGGTAGGCGATATGCCCCTGGACGCCGCGCACCAGCAAATCGCCGGATAGCGAACCGCGGCGGCCATTCTTCATGGTGTCACCGAGCATCGTGACGGACGAAGGCTCGCCGACGATGCAGTAATCCAGCAATTCGCCGCGCGCGCGCAGTGCATCGACGACTTTGACCGTGCCGTTCACGGCAATACCTTCCTCGTCCGAGGTGATCAGCAATGCGATCGAACCGGGATGATCGGGATGTTGCGCCAGGAAGCCTTCGATTGCAGTGACGAAGGCCGCGATCGAGGATTTCATGTCGGCCGCACCGCGCCCATACAGGACGCCATCGCGCACGGTCGGCCGGAAAGGATCCGAATGCCACTGGTCGAGCGGACCGGTGGGAACGACGTCGGTATGTCCGGCAAAACAGACCAGGGGCCTGGCTGCGCCGCGCCGTGCCCACAGGTTATCGACTTCGCCGAAGCGCATGCGCTCGATGGTGAAGCCGAGCCTCGCCAGTCGTTGCGCCAGAACGTCCTGGCAGCCACCGTCGTTCGGCGTGATGGAGACGCGCGCGATCAATTCCCGCGCGAGTTCGAAAGTCGCAGATGTCATGGAAGGAGGATCGGCCGCAGGCCGGTCGGTGCAGCGGACCCGTTCAGCTCTTTTCCTCGTCCATGTTCAGTTTGATTTCGTTGAACGAATACCCCACGCCCGGCTTGGCCATCACGCGGCTGGTCGGACTGTCGCCCAATTTTCCGGAGGCCTTCTGTTCGAAGTTGTTGATCAGCCAGGACAGATTGGTCGCCGAGTCCGAGTTCTTCAAAGCCTCGTCCTTGGACACCGTGCCGGCCATATACAACTCGAACAAAGCCTGCTCGAAAGTCTTCGATCCGGGCGAGAGGCTTTGTTCCATGGCTTCCCGGATCTGGTCGATTTCGCCTTTCTTGATCAGTTCGGCGATGTGCTTGGTATTGAGCATGACCTCGACGGCCGCGACCAGCGTGCCGTCGTTGGCCTTGACCAGGCGCTGCGAAATGATGGCGCGCAGGCTGATCGACAAGTCGGACAGCAGCGAAGTACGGGCGTCGTAGGGGAAGAAATTGATGATCCGGTTCAGCGCGTGGTAACTGTTGTTCGCATGCAGCGTGGAAATGCACAGGTGGCCGGTCTGTGCGTAGAGCAGTGCGTGCTGCAGCGTCTCGCGATCGCGGATTTCGCCGATCATCATCAGGTCGGGCGCCTCGCGCATCGCATTGACCAGGGCGTTTTCATAGGTGCGGGTATCCGTGCCGACTTCGCGCTGGTTGATTACGCACTTGTCGTTGCGGAAGACGAATTCCATCGGATCCTCGATGGTCAGGATGTGGCCCGGCTTGAGCGCATTGCGGTGCTCGATCATGGCGGCCAGCGTGGTGGATTTGCCCGATCCGGTGGAACCCACGACGACGACGAAGCCGCGCTTCTCCATGATCAGTTCTTTCAGGATCGGCGGCAGCTTGAGCTTGTCGATGCCTACCGTGCCGCTCTTGAGGAAGCGGATCACCATGGCCACGTTTCCGCGCTGGCGGAATACATTCACCCGGAATCGCCCGATGTCGGGAACCACCTGGGCGAAATTCATCTCCATGGTTTCTTCGAATTCCTTGATCTGCTTGTCGCTCATGATTTCGTAAGCGATCTTGCGCGAGGTCTCCGGATCGATGATTTGCTGGTTGACCGGCATGATGGTGCCGAGGATCTTGATCGATACCGGGGCGCCTGCCGAGATGAACAGGTCGGACGCCTGCTTTTCTGCCATCAGTTTGAACAAAGGTGTCAGAAACATGTTGGCCTCGATGACTCGTGGTTGAAGGGAACTGCGCCGATCCTGTGCTGCACGATCGCCAAATCGCCGCGCTCAGATTCCGCGCAGCAACTCATTGATGCTGGTCTTGGCGCGCGTCTTGGCATCGACTTGCTTGACGATCACCGCGCAATAAAGACTGTATTTGCCGTCGCCCGAGGGCAGGTTCCCGGACACGACGACTGAACCCGGTGGAATCCGCCCGAAGGTTGTTTCGCCGGTTTCCCGGTTGAATATCTTTGTGCTCTGTC
>DASWEZ010000048.1:0-26377 GCA_036394495.1 Burkholderiales bacterium | reverse complement strand
CGCCTGCCGCCCGCTCTTTGCAACTCCGTTATCGTCAGCACTCCCCTGCCGCAGGCGACATCTATTCCACCCGGATGGCAAGCCAGGATTTCGCCGGGTGTGCCTTGCCCGCGGACACCGGCGAAACCACGCCAGATTTTGACCGTTTCTTTGCCCAGCAGGCTGAAAGCGCCAGGAAATGGATTGAAAGCGCGAACCTGCCGATCCACGTCCTGCGCATCGCGCTGCCAGTCGATTGCCGCTTCCGTTTTGGTGATCTTGTGCGCATACGTGACCCCTTCGGTCGGCTGGGGCACGGGCCTGAGCGCGCCCTGCTCGATCTGCGGGAGCGCCTCGACGATGCAATGTGCGCCAAGCGCCGCCAGCCGGTCGTGCAAGGAGCCTGCAGAGTCATCGGCCAGAATCGGAATGGTCCTGGCAAGGTAGACCGGGCCGGTGTCCAGCCCCTGTTCCATACGCATGATGGAGATCCCGGTTTCGCGATCGCCGGCAAGTATCGCACGCTGGATCGGCGCAGCCCCGCGCCAGCGCGGCAGCAGCGAGGCGTGAATGTTGATGCAACCGGCGGGGAAAAGGTCAAGTACGGACGGCGGCAGGATCAATCCGTAAGCCGCTACGACCAGGGCCTGCGCGGCGGTCGAGCGAAGCTGAGCGACGGCTTCTTCGTTGCGCAGTGTTTGTGGCTGGGCAACTTCCAGGCCGTGGCGCAACGCCAGCTGTTTTACCGCACTGGCTGTTTGCCTGAGCCCGCGTCCCGCAGGGCGGTCCGGCTGGGTCAGCACCAGCGCGACATCGAACTGCGATTCGACCAGCGCCTGCAACGCCGCCGCCGCAAATGCCGGCGTGCCTGCGAATGCGATGCGCATCAGAGCGTTCGCCGTTGCTGCTTCTTCAGCTTGCCGACAATGCGTTTTTGCTTGAGCCGCGAAAGATACTCGACGAAGACCTTGCCTTTCAGATGATCCATTTCGTGCTGGATGCACACCGAGAGCAGGCCGTCGCTTTCAATCTGGAAGGGCTTGCCGTCAATTCCGAGGGCTTGCACTCTGACCCATTCCGCGCGGGTTACCTTCTCGAAAATGCCCGGTACCGACAGGCAGCCTTCCTCGCAGTCGGACTTTCCCCGTGAGTCGAGAATTTTCGGGTTGATCAACACCAGCAATTGATCGTGGGTTTCGGAAATATCGATAACGATGACCTGTTTGTGAATATCGACCTGGGTGGCCGCCAGTCCGACCCCCGGCGCTGAATACATGGTTTGCGCCATGTCCCGCACCAGATTGCGGATGCTTTCGTCGACTACCGCCACCGACGCGGCGATCTTGTGCAATCTGGGGTCAGGGTAATGGATGATAGGGAGGATTGCCATAATTGCTTGCTAATTTAATAAACTAGATGCAGAATTTAATCCAAAGTATCGAATCCGTCGCGAACATTGATACAGGCGCCGGTGTGGGATGCAATTCCGGATCGACAGAAATGGGGGCCTGAGATGGGCAAATCAATTATATCTCTGCTGATGATGGCGGCTGCCTGGGGCTTCGGCAGCGCACTGGCGGACGAAATCAAGCTCGCTGAAAACGCACCTGACCGTTATGTTGTGGTCAAGGGCGATACCCTATGGGGGATTTCCGGAAAATTCCTCAAGGATCCGTGGAGATGGCCCGATATCTGGGGTCTGAACAAGGAAGAGATCAAGAATCCTCATTGGATTTACCCCGGAGATGTGCTGGTGCTCGATTTCACCGGGAAGACCCCGCATTTGCGCAAGGACGGTTCCGGTGGAAGCGCCAGCGACGGCAGCGATGCCGAATGGCGATTGATGGAAGCCAAATTAAATCCGACCATCCGCAGGCAAACCCTCGCGATCGGTGCCATTTCGAGTATCCCGGCCGCCTCCATCCAGCCCTTCCTGGTCAGACCGCTGGTGGTGGGAGAAGAGGAACTGAACTCGGCGCCAACGCTGGTTGCCGGTCCTGAAAATCGCGTCGTGCTGTCCGCAGGTGACACGGCTTTCGCCAAAGGCGTGGTATGGGAGGAACAAGCGGGCTGGAGTGTTTTCCGTCCCGGACGCACCTTGAGCGACCCCGACACGAAAGAAGTACTCGGCAGGGAAGCCGTCTATCTTGGTGATGCGCGGATCAGCGAATTCGGTGAAGTCAGTACGGTCTTGCTGACCAAGGCGGTGCAGGAAATTGCTCCCGGCGACCGGCTCGCCAAAACACCGTCAGCCCAGGCTTTGTCCTATGTGCCGCACGCCCCCGGCAGTTCGATCAAGGGTCGCGTGATCGCCGGTCCCAACGACAGCGTCTCGGAAATTGGATCCAAGGAAATTGTGATCATCAACCGCGGCAGCCGTGAAGGCATGGAGATCGGCCACGTGCTGGCGTTGTACCGGGACAGGCCGTCGGTAACTCCCGCAAATGCGGTCGACCCGAAGGAGAAGATCAAGCTTCCCCCGGAACGCTACGGGATGATCTTCATATTTCGCGTATTCGACAAAGTATCTTACGGGCTGGTGTTGAATTCCACCCGCCCGGTCAACGTCCTCGACGTAGTTCAAACTCCGTAGCAAGTTTCTGCGGCGCATGTCGCCGAACCAGGAAACGCTCGCCTGGCTCAGGCTCGGGCTGGTTGCCGAGCTGACCCCTTCCGGTTTCCGCAAGCTGCTCGCCGCGCTATCGACGCCCGAGGCCATTTGCGCGGCTGATCGTGCGACGCTTGCACGCAGCGTTTCCGATGATATCGCCGCAGCCATTGCGCGCGGTCCCGATCCGGAACGTCTCGATGCGGCCCTGCAGTGGCTGGGGGATCCTGCCAACCAGCTCATCACCTTTGCCGACGCCGCCTATCCGCGGCTGCTCCTGGAAATAACGGATCCGCCGCCGCTGTTATATGTGAAAGGCGATCCCGGTCTGCTGGATCGTGCTTCGCTGGCCGTGGTGGGAAGCCGCAATGCCACCCAGCAGGGCCGCGTCAATGCGCAGGCATTCTCCCGGGAATTGTCGGAAGGCGGGTTCACCATCATCAGCGGTTTGGCTCTCGGCATCGATGCCGCCGCCCACACGGGCGGTCTTGCCGCCGCATCGTCGTCGATCGCGGTAGTCGGCACCGGCCTCGACATCGTCTATCCGGCGCGCAATCGCGATCTGGCGCATAGGCTTGCCGAAGAAGGTGCTCTGGTATCCGAATTCGCATTGGGCACGCCGGCACTGGCCTCCAACTTTCCACGTCGCAACCGGTTGATCAGCGGGTTGTCGCGCGGCTGCCTGGTGGTCGAAGCAGCGCTGAAAAGCGGCTCGCTGATCACCGCACGCTATGCCCTGGAGCAGGGTCGCGAGGTATTCGCCATCCCGGGTTCAATCCATTCGCCGCTTTCGAAAGGATGCCATCTGCTCATCAAGCAGGGCGCGAAGCTGGCGGAAAGCAGCCAGGACATTCTCGAAGAGCTTGGCGCCACCGCTGGCGAGCGAGTCACGACCGCCATAGCGCCCGACGAAGAAGCGTACGAGAACCCCGTACTTGCCGCGCTCGGTTTCGATCCGGTCGACTTCGATACGATCTGCGAACGCAGCGGCTTGACGCCGGATAGCGCATCGGCGATGCTGTTGACACTGGAACTGGGAGGCGTCGTCAGCCGCCTTCCCGGTGGCAAGTTCCAGCGCGTGCGCTAGCGTGAGGAGCGTCAACACCTCCAGACAGGGGCTCATGTTCGACATACTCGTCTTCCTGTTCGAAAACTATTTCCATGCCGGTGCCTATCCCGATCAAGAAACACTTTCCAAACGCCTTTCCGCGGCGGGCTTCGACAGCCGCGACATCTCGCAAGCGCTGACCTGGCTCAGCGGTCTCGAACGCGTCGGCAAGAGCGGTACCCGTTCCAATTCCATCCCGAGCAAAGGTTTCCGGTTTTACACGGAACCGGAATTGATCACGCTCACAGCCGAGGCACGCGGTTTCCTGCTGTTCCTTGAAAGCGCGGGTGTCATCAGCGTGTTACAACGCGAGCTCATCATCGAACGCGTGGTGGCGCTCGACGAACCCGCGGTGGACCTGGACAAGGTCAAGCTCATCGTGCTGATGGTGTTGTGGAACCAGAACGAGACCCTGGATTCGCTGGTGCTGGAAGAACTGATTTCGCCGAACCAGGAACGCTACCTGCAATAGGTTGCGCTACCTGAAATAGGCGTGTCGGCATCAGGGTAGTGCAATAGAGCAATGGAAATAGTGCGATAGATTAGGCCCGCCGATCATGGCGCTTGCTCCGGCGCCGTCAAGTTCTTATCATTCCGCCTCCTTTCTAGGCCGGAAGCTCAATGTCCCAAAGTCTGTTGATCGTAGAGTCCCCCTCCAAGGCCAAGACTCTGAAGAAATATCTCGGCCGCGGCTTCGAAATAGTCGCGTCCTATGGTCATGTCCGCGATCTGGAGGCGAAGGAAGGCGCAGTAGACCCCAGCGACGATTTCCACATGCGCTACGCGCTGGTAGAGAAAAACAAGAAGCACGTCGATGCCATCATCAAGGCCGTCGCAAAGGCCACTAACATCTATCTTGCGACCGACCCGGACCGCGAGGGTGAAGCCATCGCCTGGCATCTTGCGGAGATTCTGAAGGGCAAGAAGCTGCTGAAGAACAAAAAGCTGAACCGGGTCGTGTTCTACGAAATTACGGAATCCGCGGTGAAGGAAGCCGTTGCCCACC
This sequence comes from Burkholderiales bacterium, assembly GCA_036394495.1. Classification (GTDB taxonomy): domain Bacteria; phylum Pseudomonadota; class Gammaproteobacteria; order Burkholderiales; family JACQAP01; genus JACQAP01. The sequence goes on along the minus strand of DASWEZ010000048.1, from coordinate 21,676 downwards.
CCCGCAGCATTTCCATGCCGCTGGTGAACGCACAACAGGCGCGCAGGGCACTCGATCACCTGGTCGGTTTCAATCTCTCGCCCCTGCTGTGGAAAAAAATCGGCCCCAGTCTGTCCGCGGGCAGGGTACAGAGTCCGGCGTTGCGGCTCATCGTCGAGCGCGAGCTGGAAATCGAGAAATTCAAAAGCCGCGAGTACTGGTCGCTGCATCTCGATAGCCACAAAGGCAAGCAGAAGTTCAGCGCGCGGCTGATTCAATACCGCGGCGACAAGATCGAACAGTTTTCGATCGTAAGCGAAGACGACCATCGCAAGATCGTCGAGGACATCGAAAAGGCGGCGAAAGGCTTGGCCAAGGTCGTCAAGGTCGAGCGCAAGCCCAAGAGCAGGCAACCGGCGCCGCCCTTCACCACGTCGACACTGCAACAGGAAGCGGTTCGCAAGCTTGGCATGACCACGCGCGGAGCAATGAGTACCGCGCAACAACTCTACGAGGGCGTGGAAATCGACGGAGGCACGGTTGGCCTGATCACCTACATGCGTACCGATTCGCTGGCACTTGCCAACGAAGCCTTGCTCGACATCCGCAACTACATCAAGAAAAAATTCGAACCGGACTATCTGCCGAAAACGGCAAACGAGTATCGCAACAAATCGAAGAACGCCCAGGAGGCGCACGAGGCAATTCGGCCGACCTCGATCGAGCGCACACCGGACGCCATTCGTAAATATCTGACTGCGGATCAGGCTGCGCTCTACGAAATGATCTGGAAGCGCACCCTTTCCTGCCAGATGACGCCTGCCAAATACGATACGACCTCGGTGGATCTGGCTGCCGGCCACGCGGATACGCTATTTCGCGCAAGCGGGCAAATCCTGGTCTTCCCCGGTTTCATGGCTGTCTATCTGGAGGATGCGGACGACACCGAACAGGAACAGGAAGCCCGGTTGCCGTTGCTCGAGGAAAAGGAGTCCGTGCCGGTCGATCGCATATTCGGCGAACAGCATTTCACGCAGCCGCCGCCACGCTACACGGAAGCGAGCCTGGTAAAGACGCTGGAGGAATACGGCATCGGCAGGCCGTCGACGTACGCGAACATCATTTCGACGCTGCAGGAACGCGGGTATGCCTTGCTCGAGAAGAAGCGTTTCATGCCCACCGACATCGGCCGGCTGGTCAACGGCTTTCTGACGTCTCACTTCAATCATTACGTGGACTACGGTTTTACCGCGCGCCTGGAAGAGGAACTCGACGAGATCTCCAATGGAGACCGCGAATGGGTGCCGGTGCTGAAGGAATTCTGGAAGGATTTCGCGCGCACCCTGAAATCCAAGGAGAAGGTCGCGCGCGGAAGCCCGATGGAAGAGGCCTGCCCGAAGTGCGGCAAGCAGTTATTCCTGCAGAACAGCCGTCGCGGCCTGTTTGTGGGCTGCAGCGGCTATCCGGATTGCGACTACACCCGCCCGTGGGGAGATCAGCCGGCGGGGCCGGTCGTGGTCGGCAAGGATCCCGCCACCGATCTGGACATCCTGCTCATGAAGGGGCCTTACGGATTTTACGTGCAGCTGGGACCGACGCCGGAAGACAAGACGATAAAACCCAAACGCGCCGCCTGGCCAAAAAACATCCCCGTCGCTTCGGCCGACCTGGACACGGCGCTGAAAATGCTCGCGCTGCCGCGCCAGCTTGGCGACCATCCTGAATCGGGCAAACCGGTCGAGGCCAATATCGGCCGCTTCGGTCCGTATGTGAAGCATGACGGCATGTTCAAATCGATCCCGAAAGCCGAGAGCGTGCACGACATCACGCTGGAGCGTGCCGTCGAACTGCTGGCGGAGAAGAAAGCGGCGGGCGGCGGGGGCAGGTCACTGGGCGCGCATCCGGAGGACAACAGGTCGGTCGCGGTACACAGCGGCCGCTATGGTCCCTATGTGAAATACGGCAAGGTCAACGCGACCATTCCCGCGTCGATCGACCCGGAAAAGATCACGCTCGACGAGGCCATCGAATTGCTCTCGGCCAAGACGGCGAAATCCGGAAAGCCTGCGAAGAAACCGGCAAGGACGGCGAAGAAACCCGGGAAAACGGCAAAGACCGAAAAGACCGAGAAGCCGGCGAAGACTGTGCCCGCAAAGATCGCCGCGAAGAAAAAACCGGCAGCCAAAGGCGGCAAACGCAAGGCCGCCTGAGGCCCGCAGCTTCAGACGTCGAGGTTGCGTACCCCGAGCGCGTTGGATTCGATGAAGGCGCGCCGGGGTTCGACCATGTCACCCATCAGCGTTGTAAAAATCTCGTCTGCCGTAATGGCATCCTCGATCTGCGTGCGCAACAGGCGCCGCGATGCCGGGTCCATGGTGGTTTCCCACAACTGTTCCGGATTCATCTCGCCCAGTCCCTTGTAACGCTGAATCGACACGCCCTTTTTCACTTCGTCGAGCAACCAGTCCAGCGCTTCCTTGAACTCGGTAACCCGGTGTTCATGCTCGCCGCGCTTGACGAAGGCGCCCTGGCCGAGCAGCCCTTGGAGAACATGCGCGGTCTGCTTGATCTGGGTGTAGTCGCCACTGCCAAGGAAGTCGTTGTCCAGATAGCCCACCCGCAGATTGCCGTGCTGCATGCGTTTGATCGCGAGAACCTGTGCCTCGTTCTTCTGGTCATAACGAGGCTCGATCACCAGCCCTGGAACGCGACACAGCACCATCAAACGCTGTGCAGACTGTTCGGCGGCCGCAGCATCCGCGAGGCTGATAATTTCCGGATCCCGCAGCAACGCCGCCAGGACGACTGGATCGATACGTTTGGCGAGCCGCTCGATCACCGCTTCGGCAAGGATGTAGGAACGGGCGACTTCTTCCAGCGCCTCATTGGCGAGCGGGGCACGATCGCCTCCGGGATGAAGCTCGGCGTCCTTCAGCGCCAGTCGCAGCAGATATTCCTTGAGCTCGTGGTCATCCTTCAGATAGCGCTCTTCCTTGCCATGCTTGATCTTGTAAAGCGGCGGCTGGGCTATGTAGATGTGGCCGCGTTCGACCAGATCGGGCATCTGCCGATAGAAAAACGTGAGCAGCAACGTGCGGATGTGCGATCCATCCACGTCGGCGTCGGTCATGATGATGATGCGGTGGTAACGCAGCTTCTCGGGTTTGTAATCGTCCTTGCCGATGCTGGTGCCCAGCGCGGTAATCAGCGTGGCAATTTCCTGGGACGACACCAGCTTATCGAAACGGGCTCGTTCGACATTCAGGATCTTGCCTTTAAGAGGCAGGATCGCCTGAAATTTGCGATCGCGACCCTGCTTCGCCGAGCCGCCCGCCGAATCCCCTTCGACCAGATAGAGCTCGCACAGCGCCGGATCTTTTTCCTGGCAATCGGCCAGTTTGCCCGGCAGGCCGAAGCCTTCGAGCACGCCTTTGCGGCGCGTCATTTCACGGGCCTTGCGCGCGGCTTCCCGTGCGCGTGCCGCATCGATGATCTTGCTGACGATGACTTTAGCGTCGGCGGGCCTTTCCAGAAGCCAGTCATGCAATGTTTTCGATATCGCATCCTCGACGACCGGTCGTACCTCCGAGGACACCAGCTTGTCTTTCGTCTGCGATGAGAACTTCGGGTCGGGCAGCTTCACCGAAAGTATGCAGGTGAGTCCTTCCCGCATGTCGTCGCCCGTAGTCTCGACCTTCGCTTTTTTGGCCAGCTCGTTGGCTTCGATGTACTGATTGAGCGTGCGCGTCATGGCCGCCCGCAGCGCCGTCAGATGCGTGCCGCCGTCGCGCTGCGGAATATTGTTGGTGAAGCACAGAACGGATTCCTGATAGGAATCGTTCCATTGCATGGCGACTTCGACGCCAATACCTTCCTGCTCGAAAACCGCATGAAAGATGTTCGAATGCAAAACGGTCTTCGACCGGTTGATGTATTCGACGAAGCCCTTGACTCCCCCCGAGAAAGCGAACACCTCCTCTTTGCCCGTGCGCTGATCCTGCAGTTCGATGCGAACCCCATTGTTCAGGAACGACAGCTCACGCAGACGCTTGGCCAGGATCTCGTAATGGAACTCGATGTTGCCGAAAACCTCGGGGCTGGGATGAAAATGAATTTCGGTACCGCGTCGCTCGGTCGCACCGGCGACAGCCAGCGGCGCAACCGGGTCGCCGTTGCGAAATTCCATCGAATGTACCTGTCCGTCGCGCCGGATCGTCAGCTTCAACAAATCCGAAAGGGCGTTGACGACCGAGACGCCGACGCCGTGCAAGCCGCCCGAAATCTTGTAGCTGTTGCTGTCGAATTTTCCACCCGCATGCAACACCGTCATTACGATTTCGGCCGTCGAACGGCCGGTTTCGTCGTCCGGATGAATGCCGGTGGGGATGCCGCGTCCATTGTCCACGACGCTGATGGAGTTGTCGGAATGGATGACGACTTTTATTTCGTTGCAGTGCCCGGCCAGCGCCTCGTCGATCGAGTTGTCGAGCACTTCGAACACCATGTGGTGCAGGCCGGTGCCGTCGCTCGTGTCACCGATGTACATGCCGGGACGCTTGCGCACCGCCTCCAGGCCCTTGAGTACCTTGATGCTGTCGGAATTGTATTCGGAAGAAGACATTTTGGTTTGTCGGTGAGGGTCAGATGCGCATCGGCATCACGACGTATTTGAAATCCTTGTTGCCCGGTACCGAAATCAACATGCTGCTGTTGGCGTCCCCGACGGCGCAATCGACTTCCTCCGTATCGAGATTGTTCAGGACATCCAGCAAATAAACGATATTGAAACCGATATCCAGCGCTTCGCCGGTGTAATCCACGGCCAGTTCTTCTTCAGCCTCTTCCTGTTCGGCGTTGCTGCATATGATGCGCAGGCTGTTCGCCGCCAGTACCCAGCGTACGCCGCGAAATTTCTCGTTCGACAATATCGAAGCGCGCTGCAAAGCCTGCTGCAATATGACACGGCCGACGGCGAAGTGTTTCTTGTAATTGGTCGGTATGACGCGAGTGTAATCGGGAAACTTTCCATCGACGACTTTTGAGACGATATCTATCCCCGCGAAGATGAAACGTACCTGGTTCGGCAGCAGCTGGATTTCGACTTCGTCTTCTACGTCTTCCAGGAGCTTCGCGAGTTCGAGTATCGCTTTTCTTGGAATGATGACTTCCGATTTCTCGACCTCGCTGACTAGCATCGTCGACGCATAAGCCAGTCGATGGCCATCCGTCGCCACCATGGTCAGTTGTTTGCCATCCGCGACCAGCAGCAGCCCATTGAGGTAGTAACGGATATCCTGCTGCGCCATGCCGTATTGGACGAGGGACAAGAGATCACGGAAAACTTTTTGCGGCAGCTTTACACTCGCCGTGGCGGACCCGCCTTCGGCCAGCCGTGGAAAATCCTGGGCCGGCAGTGTCTGAAGATTGAATTTGCTTTTGCCCGCCTTGACCTGCAGCCGTCCTTCCTGGGCATCCAGTGTTACCGCCGTACTGTCGGGCAAGGCGCGCAGAATGTCCTGCAGCTTGCGTGCCGACACCGTCACCGCATGATCGGCTCCAGCCTTGTCCAGTTTCGCCGAAGTCGCGATCTGGATCTCGAGGTCGGTCGCCACCAGATTCAGATTGGTCCCGCGAGTTTCCAGCATGACGTTAGACAGGATCGGCAATGTATGCCGGCGTTCCACGATTCCCGAAACCGCCTGAAGCGGCTTCAACAATACATCCTTGTCTATATCCAAGATTTTCATTCTTTAAACCTTGATAGTAATAATAGAGTTGGCCAAATCTGTTAGGTCAGCGGTAAATATCAAACGGGTCAAGCACATCGCGCTTTGTATAAGCCCAGTAGTCGCAGTGGATGAATTGTGGATTAAATTCGCTTTTCTGAATTTTTCGGAGTTTTCAACAATTCATCCCGGGCTTATCAACCGCGCAATGTCTGAAGCAGTGCCACGAAGTCACGAGAGATTTCCGGATTGCAGGCGCGAAGGTCGACGACCTTGCGGCATGCATGAAGGACCGTCGTATGATCTCTGCCGCCAAAGGCGTCGCCGATATCCGGAAGGCTCAATTGGGTAAGTTCCTTCGCGAGGGCCATAGCCACTTGCCTGGGCCGGGCAACGGCTCGTGACCTCTTTTTCGAATACATGTCCGAAACCTTGATCTTGTAATAGTCCGCGACGATGCGCTGAATATTGTCCACGGAGACCTGGCGTACCTGCACGGCCAGCAGATCCTTCAGTGCTTCGCGTGCGAGATCGAGTGAAACTTTGGCGTTCGCGAATTTCGCGTAGGCGAGCACGCGCTTGAGGCCGCCTTCCAGTTCGCGCACATTCGACTGGATGTGGTTGGCGATGAAAAACGCGACGTCCTCGGCGAGATTCACGCGATCGGCCTCCGCTTTTTTCAACAGGATGGCAACCCTCATCTCCAACTCCGGCGGCTCGATGGCCACGGTGAGGCCCCAGCCGAAGCGCGAAATCAGCCGGTCTTCGATGCCGGATATCTCTTTCGGATAAGTATCGCAGGTGATGATGACCTGTTTATGCGCTTCGATCAGCGCATTGAATGCGTAAAAGAATTCCTCTTGTGTGCGATTTTTGCCGTTGAAGAACTGGATGTCGTCGATCAAAAGCAGGTCGAGCGAGTGATAATATTTTTTGAAGCCGTCAAAAGCCTTGTGCTGGTAGGCACGCACAACATCCGAAACATATTGTTCCGCGTGGATGTAGCGCACGTTGGCAGAAGGATTGAACTCGAGCAGCATGTTGCCGATGGCCTGGATCAGGTGGGTTTTGCCCAGGCCGACCCCGCCGTAGACGAAAAGTGGGTTATAGGCAACGCCGGGATGCTCCGCGACCTGGAGAGCGGCTGCACGTGCAAGCTGGTTGGCTTTCCCGGTTACGAAGGAATCGAACGTAAATGAGGGATTGAGCCGGGTCTGCTCCCGGATCTTTGGCTTGGCCGGTGGTGCTTCGCTGGTTGCGGGGATACCCACCGGCGACTCAACAACCGGGACGATGGGTGTGGATTTTTCACTCAGATTCAGGACGACGTCGACAGGTTTGCGCAGGTATTCGGCTGATAACCGTTCAATATCCGCCAGGAACTTGTCCTTGACCCATTCCAGGACGAAGCGATTGGGGGCTGAAACGACGACATTTTCACCGTCCAAATGCGCGTGGAGCGGCTGAATCCAGGTCTTATACTGTTGCGCTGGAAGGGCTTTTTCGAAATGGCGAAGGCAATGATTCCAGAAGCTATCCATCGGCGCAGGGTTATGGTTTTGACGCAGGATGCGGCCGCGGATGGCCCCCCAGACAGAGCAGCGAAGTTTACCAGCAAGACGGTAAGTTATCCACAGGCTTGGTAACTCTTCGTCGAGGTTGACAAACATGGGCTAAAACCCGTGTAATACCGCGCTTTTTCCGCCAGTCACTGGAGTAGAGAATTATGAAGCGCACCTACCAACCCTCTAAGACCCGTCGCGCGCGTACGCACGGCTTCCTCGAGCGCATGAAAACCCGCGGTGGACGGGCCGTGATCAATGCTCGCCGGGCCAAAGGACGGGCACGTTTGGCAGTCTGAAGCCGGCGCGCTACCGGCTGCCCCGCAAAGCGGGGTTGTGCGGGAAAGCGCAGTTCACGGGTACGTTTGCGGCAAAGCGACAGGGGAAGTTTTTTGTCGTTTTGAGCAGAAACAGCCCGCCGGGCGGACAAGCCCGCCTGGGAATCGTCATCGGCAGGCATACGGCGCCGCGCTCGGTTACACGCTCCCTGATGAAGCGTACCGTTCGAGAAGTATTCCGTCAGTTGCGCGATCAGCTTGGTCCAGTCGATGTCGTCGTCAGAGTCCGCCAGCCCGCAGGAAGGCCGGATTTGCCCGCGGTCCGTCATGAACTGGAAAGGCTTCTGCGAGAAACTAGTTGATGCGGGCAATGCTCTTAATCTTCATCCGGCTGTATCAGTTCCTTCTGAGTCCGTGGGCCGGCAACCACTGCCGTTTTTACCCGACCTGTTCGGAATATGCCAAAACCGCTATCGGCAAATATGGTGCAGCTCGGGGGAGTTGGTTGGCGACGAGACGAATCCTCCGGTGCCATCCGTGGCATCCAGGCGGAGCCGATCCGGTACCTTGAGATAAAAATAGCCTAATGGACAGTTTGCGTTTATTTGCGGCGATGGTGTTCGCCGTTTCCGTGTTCCTGCTGTTCGACGCCTGGAACAAAGAGCGGAGCCCCCAAGCACCTGCACCTGATCAGGCTGCGCAGCGATCCGATGCGGCAATGCCTTCGCCAACGTTGCCACCAGGCGCAGTTGCGCAGGCGACGCCGGCGAATTCCGCGGCCCCCGTCGCAATACCCTCCGCAGCGAACCTGACTCCCATAACCGTACGCACGGATGTTTTGATCGCGGAAATCGATCCGGTGGGCGGGACCTTGCGCAGGCTCGAGTTTACCGGGCACAGGGACAAGGTAGACAAATCCAGGAATTTCGTCCTGTTCCAGAAAGATGCCGCCCATACCTACGTGGCGCAAAGCGGATTGATTGGCGACGACGTTCCGAACCACACGACGGTCTATGTCGCGCCTGCGACGAGCTATGAATTGCGCGATGGGAGCAACGAAATCGGGGTCAATCTGACGGCCATTGGCACGAAGGCCGTCAGCGTTACCAAGAAGCTTACCTTCCACCGCGGCAGTTATCTCATCAACGAGACGTTTCAAATTTCCAATCGCAGCACGGCTGAAATCAAGCCTTCTGCGTATTTTCAGCTGATGCGCGACGGCACGCCGGCGGCGGGAGATTCCAAAATGGTGCCGACTTACACCGGCGCCGCGATCTATACCGATCAATCCAAATTCCACAAAATCGCGTTCTCCGACATCGACAAGGGCAAAACTGACTATCCGAAACATGCGACCGATGGCTGGATAGCGATCGTCCAGCATTATTTCGTCGCGGCCTTGCTGCCGTCCGGGGATGTCGCGCGGGAGTTTTACACGCGCGCTCTGGGCAATGGCCTCTACACGGTGGGCATCATCGTGCCCGCAGGCAACATTTCTCCGGGTGCGAGCGCGACACTTGATATGCGCCTTTACGCCGGCCCCCAGGAACAGGACAAGCTCGCAGAACTTTCGCCGGGCCTGAATCTCACGGTGGATTACGGCTGGCTGACCGTCATCGCCACGCCGTTGTTCTGGGTGTTGTCGGCAATCCAGAAATGGACCAACAACTGGGGCGTGTCGATCATATTGCTGACGGTGATCATCAAGCTGATCTTTTTCCCGTTGTCCGCAGCGAGTTACCGGTCGATGGCGAAAATGCGCGTGATGGCGCCGAAGATGCAGAAACTGAAGGAGCAGTACGGCGACGATCGCCAGCGCCTGCATCAGGCGATGATTGAAATGTACAAGACCGAGAAGATCAACCCGCTCGGCGGGTGTCTTCCGATCGTCGTTCAGATTCCCGTGTTCATCGCGCTCTACTGGGTGCTGCTGGCGAGCGTGGAGTTGCGCAATGCTCCGTTCATCTGGTGGATAAAGGATCTATCGGCACAGGATCCTTACTACATTCTGCCGGTGTTGATGGGCGCAACCATGATCATACAAACCTACTTGAATCCGACTCCGCCGGATCCCATCCAGGCGAAAGTCATGAAGATCATGCCGGTCGCATTCAGCGTGTTCTTTTTCTTCTTTCCCGCCGGGTTGGTGCTCTACTGGCTGGTGAACAACATCCTATCCATTGCGCAGCAGTGGCAGATTACGCGCATGATCGAGCGGTCAAAATCCGCTCATGCGGCACGCTGACACAATTGCTGCGATAGCAACGTCGCCGGGTCGCGCCGGCATCGGAATCGTGCGCGTATCCGGCCCCGCGGTTCGCGATATCGCCGCCGCGGTTCTGGGCCGCGACTTGCAGGCCCGGGTAGCGACGTTGAGTGATTTTCTCGAAGCAGAATCCGCAATCCTGGATCGAGGAATTGCGATCCTCTATTCCGCACCGAATTCGTATACCGGCGAAGACGTACTTGAGTTGCAGGGCCATGGCGGACTTGCTGTCTTGCAGCTGGTCCTGAGAAGGTGTCTAGCGCTCGGTGCGCGCCCCGCGCAGCCGGGCGAATTCACACAACGCGCATTTCTGAACGACAAACTCGATCTGGCCCAGGCTGAGAGCGTCGCCGATCTGATCGACGCCAGTTCGGAAGCGGCCGCCCGAGGAGCGATGCGTTCGCTCGCGGGCGAGTTTTCAGGTCGCGTTGGTCAACTCAACGATGCGCTCATCGAATTGCGAAGCCTGGTTGAGGCAACCCTGGATTTTCCCGAAGAAGAAATCGATTTTCTCGAGCGTACAGGGGCTATGAAAAAACTGGGTCACCTGCGAAGAGGGGTGATGACTTTGCTGGCCGAGGCGGAACAGGGCAGGATTTTGCGCGATGGTGCCAAAGTCGTCCTGATCGGCCAACCGAATGTCGGAAAATCGAGTTTGCTGAATCGCCTTGCACAGGATGAAGTGGCGATCGTGACGGAAATCCCCGGAACGACGCGCGATCCGTTGAGACACGAACTGGTAATCGAAGGCGTACCCGTGCATGTAGTTGATACAGCCGGCCTCCGGGATGCTACCGATGCCGTCGAGAAAATCGGCATTCAGCGCGCATGGCGCGAAATCGATCAGGCGGATCTTGCGCTGCTGATAGTGGATGCCACCGTAGGCATTACGGATGCAGATCTTCGAATCCTCTCGGAATTGCCGGCGAGGTTGAAAAAGATAATTATTTTCAATAAGATAGATATTACGAAGCGCTCGCCCGCGGAAATTCAGGCGGCGAGTGGAATCGAAGTATGGCTATCTGCGAAAACCGGCCAAGGATTGGATTTACTGCGCAATGCACTTTTGCGCAGCGTTGGTTGGCAATCGACAGAGGAAGGCAACTTCATTGCCCGTGAACGCCATCTGCAGGCGCTGCGCGAGGCGGACGCTTCACTGAATCGAGCTGCCGGAGAGCCCGGTTCGCTCGAATTGATGGCAGAGGAGTTGCGTTTGGCCCAACAGGCGTTTGCGAACATTACAGGTAAGTTCAGCGCCGACGACTTGCTGGGTGAGATCTTTTCGCGCTTTTGCATCGGCAAATAGCGCGTGACGGAAGTCGTTGCACTTTGTGCGTTTGCTTTCCTCGCCGGGCTTGTGGATGCGGTCGCGGGCGGCGGGGGCCTGATACAGGTTCCTGCCTTGTTCGCGGTCTTTCCGTCTCTGCCTCCGCCCATTCTCCTTGGAACAAACAAATTCTCGGCGATAACCGGGACCACGATAGCGACGTTGCGTTATAGCTGGTCCGTTCCTATCAAGTGGCGGAGCGTTCTTCCTGCTGCCGGTGTCGCGGGTTTGGGTGCCGTTGCTGGCGCCAAAACGATAACCCTGATCGATCCCTTAGTGCTGCGCCCCCTTTTATTGGTGTTTCTCAGCGGCATGGCAATTTACACACTCTCGCGCCCGAAGTTTGGGAGCAACCCCGAAGTGGTGGCTCCCCTGAGGCAGGGCGGCGGGGTTTTTTACGCTGTGACGGCGGTATTCGGGTTCTACGACGGTTTTTTTGGTCCCGGTGCGGGCAGCGTGATGATGTTCGTTCTGGTCCGACTGTTCGGTCACGATTTTCTCAGTGCCGCCGCAACCACCAAGGTTCTGAATCTGGCTACGAATTTTGGTGCACTGGTATTGTTCCTGGTAACCGGAAATGTGCTTTATGCGATTGCCTTGCCGATGGCGGCATTCAATGTAATCGGCGGTTTCCTGGGAGCTCATTTTGCGATCCGCGGGGGAAGCCGTTTCATCCGCACTGTATTTCTCGTCGTGGTCGTAGCCTTGATTGGCAAGGTGCTTTTCGACGTGTTGAAATCTATTTAACGACCGATGTTTCACGTGGAACATCGCCCCCTTGGTTCCACGTGAAACATCGGTATCGCCAGGTTTCCGGTATGATTCGCCCTCCCGGATTTCAGCCATGCAAAACTCCAATTTATTCGATGTAATCGTAGTAGGCGGCGGACACGCCGGCACGGAGGCGGCTCTGGCTTCAGCCCGGGCCGGATGCCGAACGTTGCTGCTTACTCATAATGTCGAAACGCTCGGACAAATGTCCTGCAATCCTTCCATCGGAGGGATTGGAAAAGGGCATTTAGTCAAGGAAATAGATGCACTTGGCGGCGTCATGGCAGCGGCCACCGATGACGCGGGAATTCAATTTCGAATTCTCAATTCCAGTAAAGGCCCCGCTGTTCGTGCTACCCGCGCCCAGGCTGATCGCGTTCTTTATCGGCAGGCAATCCGCAGACGGTTGGAAAATCACCAAAATCTGACTATTTTTCAACAGGCTGTGGATGATCTTACGGTTGAAAACGGCGGCATCGCCGGCGTCGTGACCGAACTGGGGATCCGCTTCCTGGCACCTGCTGTGGTTTTGACGACTGGAACTTTCCTTTCGGGTCTGGTCCATGTCGGTCTCAAGAATTATCAGGCGGGGCGCGCCGGCGACCCGCCGGCTATCCGCCTGGCCCGCAGGCTGCGTGAACTCGATCTTCCAGTGGGCCGCCTGAAGACCGGCACTCCCCCCCGCATCGATGGTCGCACCATCGATTATTCGGTCATGACCGAGCAACCGGGCGACGAACCGCTGCCGGTGTTTTCGTTTCTGGGCTCGGTCGGGCAACATCCCAGGCAGTTGCCGTGTTGGATAACGCACACCAATGAGAATACGCACGGAATCATTCGTGGGGGTCTTGATCGATCGCCCATGTTCACAGGAGTGATCGAGGGCATAGGTCCGCGCTACTGTCCTTCAATCGAGGACAAGATCACCCGATTCGCCGACAAGACGTCGCATCAGATTTTTATCGAACCCGAGGGATTGACGACGCACGAGGTCTATCCAAACGGCATTTCCACGAGTCTGCCGTTCGATGTTCAAGTCGAGTTGGTGCATTCGATCAAAGGTCTCGAAAATGCGCATCTGACGCGGCCCGGCTATGCGATCGAGTACGACTATTTCGATCCGCGAGGCCTTAAGTCTTCGCTTGAAACCAAACCGATCGGCGGATTGTTTTTTGCGGGGCAGATCAATGGTACGACGGGATACGAAGAAGCCGCGGCGCAGGGCCTTCTTGCCGGGCTGAACGCAGCATTGCTGGTGCAGGAAAAGGAAGCGTGGTGCCCGCGTCGCGACCAGGCCTACCTCGGCGTGCTGGTGGATGATCTGATCACGCGCGGTGTAACCGAGCCTTATCGCATGTTTACGAGTCGTGCCGAATACCGACTGAGCCTGCGGGAAGATAACGCCGACATGCGTCTTACCGAAATCGGCAGGAAAATGGGTCTGGTCGATGACGAACGCTGGGAGGCGTTCGAGCGCAAACGTGACGCAGTCGGGTTGGAGCGCGAACGCTTGAAGGCGACCTGGTTGAACACGAAGCTGATGTCGGAGGAGGACATGCAGGCGCGCTTCGGCCAGAAACTGGAGCGCGACTACACGTTCGAGGAATTGCTGCGGCGTCCCGGTTTGCACTACCGGGACCTGACGTCGCTGCCTGGTGCGGGTTCTTGTCTGGCGGACGACAAGGCTTCCGAGCAGGTCGAGATTCAAATCAAGTATCAGGGATACATCGAGCGCCAACGCGATGAAGTTAGCCGGCAGGAACAGTTCGAAACGACGCGCTTGCCGGCGGATCTCGATTACCGTGCGGTTCGCGGCCTGTCGATCGAAGTGCAGCAAAAACTCAATAAGCAGCGGCCGGAAACACTCGGCCAGGCGGCACGGATTTCGGGCATTACCCCGGCTGCGATCTCCCTGCTGATGGTGCATCTGAAACGCGGATTCGGCGCCTTTGCGATCGATGATCAGGTTGCACCGTTCCGCAAGGCGGGAAGCAGGCATTGAATCAGGTCGTATCTTTGCTCCGGCAAGGGGTCGCCGGAATGGGATTGGCATTGCCTGCAACGGCGATGGATCAGCTCGCGGGCTATCTGGACCTGCTGACCAAATGGAATCGGGTATACAACCTCACAGCGATCCGGGACGAGGCCAAGCTCGTCAGTCATCATGTGCTCGACAGTCTTGCGGTCGTTGCTCATCTACCCGATGGAAACATAGTAGACGTCGGTAGCGGCGCGGGACTTCCGGGCATCCCCATTGCAATCTCGTGCCCCGGCCGTGCTGTGACATTGCTCGACTCGAACCATAAGAAGGGTGCCTTCCTGAAACAGGCAATAGCGGAACTTGGGCTGTCGAGCGCGCAAGTAGTGTCCGAGAGAGTCGAGACTTATCGGCCCGACGAATTGTTCAAGACCGTTATTTCCCGGGCTTTTTCGGACCTCGCTGATTTTGTAAAACTGGCCGGCCATCTGTGCGCAGCCGATGGAGCAATGATCGCGATGAAGGGGTTGCATCCGGACGAAGAGATTGCGCAAGTGCCGTCATCGTGGAAGGTGAGCAAGACTTTACGTCTGCAGATACCCCAACTCGAAGCATCGCGTCATCTCGTTTTTATGTACTCCCTGTCGACTACAAGCCCGGATTGACTCGCATGCCACGTGTGTTAGCAATCACTAATCAGAAGGGTGGAGTCGGCAAGACCACGACGAGTATCAATCTCGCGGCCAGTCTGGTGACTGCGGGCCGCCGGGTGCTGCTGGTTGATTTGGACCCGCAAGGCAACGCGACCATGGGCAGCGGCATCGACAAACGTGGACTCAAAGCGACGGTGTATCAGGTTCTGCTTGGCGAGACGCCAATCGCCACCGTGCGCGTTCGCAGTCAGAGCGGAGGCTTCGATGTGATTCCAGCCAATCGCGAACTCGCCGGCGCCGAAATCGAAATGGTAGACCTTTCGGAGCGCGAAACACGGTTGAAAACGGCCCTCGACGATATCCGGGATCAATACGATTTCGTGCTCATCGATTGCCCGCCCGCGCTGAACCTTCTGACGGTCAATGGCCTGTGCGCCGCCAACGCCGTGATGATTCCCATGCAGTGCGAGTACTACGCCCTGGAGGGACTGAGCGACCTCGTGCAGACCATCAAGAAGGTCCGCGTCAATCTGAATCCGGGCCTTGAGATCGAAGGTTTGCTGCGCACCATGTACGACCCGCGCAATATGCTCGCGCAGCAGGTATCGGATCAACTGCAGCAGCACTTCGGCGACAAGGTCTATCGAACCGTCATTCCCCGAAATATCCGACTCGCCGAAGCTCCAAGCCATGGTCTTCCCGTGCTCAATTTCGACCGCCAATCGAAGGGCGCACTGGCTTATCTTGCGCTTGCAGGCGAAATGCTTGGCAAGAACGTTTAGAAAGAATGCAAATGGCAAAACTCAAAGGACTGGGCCGCGGACTCGATGCATTGCTATCCGGCAACAATGAGGAACGAGCCGAAGATGCGCTGACCGAATTGGCGGTGGGACTGCTGAAGCCGGGCCGTTTTCAACCGCGTACCCGCATGGATCCTCAGTCGATCGCGGAACTGGCCGATTCGATCAAGGCCCAGGGGCTGATTCAGCCAATCCTGGTGCGTCCCGTCGAGAACGGCAGATATGAAATCATCGCCGGCGAACGCCGCTGGCGCGCTTCGCAGCTGGCCGGATTGACGCAGGTCCCGGTCGTAGTCCGTAACGTCCCGGATAAAGCCGCGTTGGCGATGGCGCTCATAGAGAACATCCAGCGCGAAGATTTGAATCCGCTCGAGGAAGCCACGGGCATTCAGCGACTGGTGGACGAATTCGAAATGACGCACGAAGTCGCGGCCCAGGCAGTGGGGCGCTCCCGTAGCGCGGTTACAAATCTGTTACGCCTGCTCAATTTGTCGAAGGCGGTGCAAGACCTGTTGATGCAGGGGAAGATCGAAATGGGTCACGCCCGGGCTCTTCTGACAGTCAATGGCTCACGCCAGGCTGAGTTGGCTCACCAGATCATCAGCCGCAATCTGTCGGTGCGAGAAGCCGAGCAACTCGTTGGTCAGACCGAGACGACGTCCCGCAAGACGCCGCGCAAGCAGCCGAGAAAGGATCGAGACCTGCAGGCGCTCGAAGAGGAATTATCGGAAATCCTCGGAACGACAGTCACCGTAAAGACAGCACGGGGCGGCCGGGGCAAGCTGACCATCGACTACGCGAGCCTCGATCAGCTGGACAATGTCCTTCAAAAATTGCGTCGTTAGGCGGTCGACCCGGACATGATTTACACCCGGTCGTTGACGCTAAATCGTCAAAGCAATTACAATCGAAAAGTTTGCTCCTTGGTATTTGCCTAGCGAATATGCTACGCATTCAGAGCAAGCCGGTACGTACGGTTCTTGTCTGGCAGGTTGTCGTTACTGTGTTGATGGCAGTAATTGCCGGCTTGCTGGTCGGTACCCATGGAGCGGCTTCGGCGGCTCTCGGAGGTTCGGTCAGCGTCATTGCCGGACTGGCCTTCGCCATGGTCATGCAGTCGAGCAACATGCAGTCCGCCGACGGGACAATAGTCGCAGCATTGCGGGCCGAGGCGACCAAGATCGGTCTTGCCGTAATTCTGCTTTGGCTGGTACTGGCGTTATACAAGGATGTGATGCTCATCGTCTTCATCGGATCGTTCATTGTTTCGATCCTGGTGTTCTCGATGGCGTTTTTCGTACGTGAATAGAGCAAGTGCATAGCGATGGCTGCCGAAAACGAACAGACCCCGACGGAATACATTTCGCACCACCTGACGAACATGACGTCTCAGGTGGGCCAAGGCGACTTCTGGACGCTGCATGTCGATTCGCTGGTCATGTCGGTTTTGCTCGGCGTCGTCAGCCTTGGCTTTCTCTGGTGGGTGGTGCGTGGAGCAACCGCCGGCATCCCCGGCAAACGCCAGGCCTTCGTCGAACTCGCTGTCGAATTCGTGGATGAGCAGGTCAAGGGTATTTTTCACGGCGACCGCCATAAATTCATCGCACCCGCAGCACTGACTGTATTCGTATGGGTGCTGCTCATGAACGCCATGGATTTCCTGCCGGTGGATATCATGGCCTGGGTCTACGAGCATGTATTTCACCTCGAGCACTGGCGCGGCGTACCGACAGCCGACATCAACACGACTTTCGCGCTCGCGTTGTCGGTCTGGCTACTGATGATTTATTTCAGCATCGCGGTCAAGGGATTCGGCGGCTGGATTCACGAGTTGTTATGCACGCCGTTCGGTGTGAAGCCACTCTGGATTTCACCATTGCTCGTATTTTTCAACTTACTGTTCAACCTGGTGGAATACATCTCCAAACCGCTGTCCCACTCGTTGCGCCTCTACGGGAACATGTACGCCGGAGAAATCATTTTCCTGCTGCTGGGATTGTGGGCCGCCACCGGACTGGTCGGCGCCATATTCGGTTCGATCCTCGGCGCCGGCTGGGCGATCTTCCACATATTGATCGTTGTGTTGCAGGCATTCATTTTCATGATGCTGACCGTCGTGTATCTGTCGATGGCGCACGAAAGTCATTGATTTCGTCATCCACTTTTATTGAGAAGAAGGGAAGGAATACCCAAATGGAAAAAATGCAATTTCTGGCACTGATCCAGGCCTACACCGGCGTGGGCATCGGCCTGATGATCGGCCTCGGCGCCGCAGGCGCATGTATCGGGGTGGGCATCATGTGCAGCCGTTTTCTGGAAGGCGCAGCCCGCCAGCCCGAAATGATTCCGGCGTTGCAGGCCAAGGTGTTCCTGCTGCTCGGCCTGATCGATGCATCGTTCATCATCGGCGTCGGACTCGCAATGCTGTTCGCGTTCGGCAATCCGCTGCTTGCTGTTATTAAATAAGCCAGGATTCCGGCAACCACAGGTTAGGAGACAGCCGTGAATATCGGATTGACCATGCTCTCCCAGGCGGTCGCTTTCGCGATCTTCATCTGGTTTACGGTCAAGTTCGTCTGGCCTCCGCTCATGAAGGCCATCGAGCAGCGACAAAAGCAGATCGCTGAAGGCTTGGCCGCAGCCGAGCGCGGCAAGCAGGACCTCGAACTGGCCGCAAAACGCGCGGCAGAGGAGTTGCAGCGCGCCCGCGTCCAGGCCGGCGAAATCATTTCACAGGCGGAAAAACGTGGCGCGGCGGTGGTTGAAGAAGCCAAGACCGCGGCCAAAGCCGAAGCAGAGCGCATTGTCACCGGCGCCAAGGCCGAAATCGAGCAGGAAGTTTTCCGCGCCAAGGAAGCATTGCGTGCCCAGGTATCCGTACTCGCGGTGACTGGAGCGGAGAAAATCCTCAAGCGCGAAATCGACGCCAAGGCTCACGCGCAGCTGCTCTCCGGCCTGGAAGCCGAGTTCAGATAAGACGATGGCCGAACTCGCCACCATTGCCCGGCCCTATGCCGAAGCGGTGTTCCGCCTTGCAAAGCAGAGCAATGCCTTGCCGGCCTGGTCCGAAGCGCTGAATCTGATCGCCACCGTCTATCAGGATCCGCAGATGCAGGCGGCCATGGCCAATCCCAAGGTTACGTCGGCAGACATTGAAAAACTTTTGCTTGCAATATGCGGCGAGCGTATCGACGACGTGGCGCGCAACCTGATCCAGTTGCTGGTGCATAACCGCCGGTTGCCGGTGGTTGCGGAAATTCGCGAGCTGTTCGAGCAACTCAAGCTGGAAGACGAAGGCAAGCTGGATGCGAAAATCAGCTCGGCCTTTCCCATGGAAGATGCGCAGCGCAACCAGGTCGTAAACCTGCTGTCCTCGCGATTCAAGCGCAAGATCAATGCCACCGTGACCGTGGACCCCGACCTTATCGGGGGAATCAAGGTCGAGGTGGGTGACAAAGTCTGGGATGCTTCAGTGCGTGGCAGGCTGCAGACCATGGCCGCGACCCTTTCGAAATAGGAGTTTTGACCCATGCAGTTGAATCCGTCCGAAATCAGCGAGCTGATCAAGAGCAAGATCCAGAATCTCGCTTCCTCCTCTGAGGTGCGCACGCAGGGCACCGTCGTCTCCGTTACCGATGGTATCTGCCGCATTCACGGACTGGCCGACGTGATGCAGGGGGAGATGCTGGAATTCCCGGGAAACACGTTCGGTCTCGCGCTGAACCTCGAACGCGACTCGGTCGGTGCGGTTGTGCTGGGTGAGTACGAGCACATTTCCGAAGGCGACCCGGTCAAGAGCACCGGGCGCATTCTGGAAGTGCCGGTCGGTCCCGAGTTGCTCGGCCGCGTGGTCAACGCGCTCGGCCAGCCGATCGATGGCAAGGGTCCCATCACCGCCAAGGAAACAGACGTCATCGAAAAGGTTGCGCCCGGCGTCATCTGGCGCAAATCGGTATCCCAGCCGGTGCAGACCGGCCTCAAGGCAATCGATGCGATGGTGCCGGTCGGCCGTGGACAACGCGAGCTGATCATCGGCGACCGCCAGACCGGCAAGACGGCGGTGGCGGTGGATACCATCATCAACCAGAAGGGCAAGGATATCTTCTGCGTATACGTTGCCATCGGCCAGAAGGCATCGACCGTCGCCAACGTTGTGCGCAAGCTCGAAGAACACGGCGCGATGGCCTATACCATTGTCGTCGCTGCGACTGCTTCCGAATCCGCCGCCTTGCAATACATCGCACCCTACTCCGGCTGCACCATGGGCGAATACTTCCGCGATCGCGGCCAGGACGCGCTGATTATTTATGACGATTTGACCAAGCAGGCCTGGGCCTATCGCCAGGTGTCGTTGCTGTTGCGCCGTCCCCCGGGCCGCGAAGCGTATCCCGGCGACGTGTTCTATCTGCACTCACGCCTGCTGGAGCGCGCCGCGCGCGTAAGCGAAGCCTGGGTCGAGCGCTTCACCAAAGGCGCGGTCAAGGGCAAGACCGGTTCGCTGACTGCGTTGCCGATCATCGAAACGCAGGCCGGCGACGTATCCGCATTCGTGCCGACCAACGTGATCTCGATTACCGACGGCCAGATCTTTCTGGAAACCGATTTGTTCAACGCGGGCATCCGTCCGGCAATCAATGCAGGTGTGTCCGTATCCCGTGTCGGCGGCGCCGCGCAGACCAAGATCATGAAGCGCAAGGATACTGGCGGCGGCGTGCGCCTGGCGCTCGCCCAGTATCGGGAACTCGCGGCATTCGCCCAGTTTGCCTCCGACCTGGATGAATCCACCCGCAAGCAGCTCGAGCGCGGCCGCATGGTGACGGAACTGATGAAGCAGCAGCAATACCAGCCGCTTCAGGTGTGGGAAATGGCGCTGACCTTGTTCGCGGTGAACACCGGCTACTACGACGACATCGATGTGAAAAAGGCGCTCCCTGCCGAGAAATCGATGCGTGACTACATCAAGACCAAATATGCGGCGCTCGCCGGTCGCATGGACAAGGAATTGTCCGGAGACGACGAGAAGGCGCTGAACGAAGCGATCAAGGACTGGAAGAAAAACGGCAGCTATTGAACGGCTGCAAGCTGGCAGTGTAACGACGACCTTGTAATCCGGACGGGAATCGATGGCGGGCACAAAGGAAATACGCACCAAGATCAAGAGTGTTCAGAACACTCGCAAGATCACCAAGGCGATGGAAATGGTCGCCGCGTCGAAGATGCGCAAGGCGCAGGAGCGCATGCGCGCCGCCCGTCCGTATGCCGAAAAGATTCGCAACGTCGCAGCGCATATTTCGCACGCCAATCCCGAGTATCGCCATCCGTTCCTGATCGAGCGTGACACGGTCAAGCGCGTGGGCATCATCGTAGTCACCACCGACAAGGGATTGTGCGGCGCGCTGAACACCAACATTCTGCGCATGGCGCTGAACCAGTACAAGCAATGGCAAACCGAGGGGGAAGAGATCGACGTTTGCTGCATCGGCGGCAAAGGCCTCGGTTTCATGCAGCGTCTCGGCGCGAACATCATTTCGCAATCGATCGCCCTCGGCGACCGGCCGAAACTCGATGACCTTATCGGCGCCGTGAAGGTCATGCTGGATGGCTACACCAAGGACCGCTTCGACCGCGTGATCATTTTCTACACCCGCTTCATCAACACCATGAAGCAGGAGCCAGTGATGGAGCAGTTGTTGCCCCTCACCGGAGAGCGGATCGGCGCACCCGAGGGCAACTGGGACTATATCTACGAGCCCGAAGCCAAAGTCGTCCTGGACCAGGTGCTCACGCGCTACATCGAGGCCGTGGTGTATCAGGGCGTGTCGGAAAACATGGCGTCGGAACAATCGGCGCGGATGGTGGCGATGAAATCCGCGTCCGACAACGCCGCGACGCTGATCGACGAGCTGACCCTGGTCTACAACAAGAGCCGGCAGGCCGCGATCACGAAAGAACTGTCAGAGATCGTCGGTGGAGCAGCCGCGGTCTGATCGCCAACTTCCAACGAATTCGACTTACGTACTAGGAAAACATCATGAACCAAGGAACAATCGTCCAGTGCATCGGTGCGGTGACCGACATCCAGTTTTCGCGCGAAGCGATGCCGAAGGTTTACGACGCGCTGGTGCTCGAAGAGTCGAACGACGCTTCGTTTGCCGAAAAGGGACTCACCTTCGAAGTCGAGCAGCAGCTCGGCGATGGCGTGGTCCGCTGCATCGCGCTGGGCTCTTCGGACGGCTTGCGCCGCGGCATGAAGGTCAAGAACACCGGTGCTGCCATCTCCGTACCGGTTGGTATCGGCACGCTGGGCCGCATCATGGATGTGCTCGGCCGTCCGAT
>DASWEZ010000047.1:0-10507 GCA_036394495.1 Burkholderiales bacterium | reverse complement strand
GGGCGGCGCGCGAATCAAATCGTACCCGCTGACAGCGGTCCCGCCACAGGGATGGGCACCCGAACACAGTTGGGAGCTTTCCCGAAAACTTCAGGGAGCGGCTCAGGTGCCGGAGATCCAGCGTTGCAGCGCGAGCGTGATGACGAATGCTGCGGCGGCGAGGCCGGCAAACAGGATGTGACCGGCCCCCGACAGCAGTATCGCGTCTACCAGCGAGATGCCGGCGATCAGGCTCACCACGGCACGCGGCACGTCGCCGGGCTTGCGCCGTCGCAACAGCCACAGCGCATAGGACGCCCAGGCAGCGAGCAATATCAGCGGCAGCACAACGGCCCGCTGAGCCAGCGCAAGGTAACAGCCGTAGATCACCGGCACTGCCAGGAAGGCGAGCGGCCAGATATTTTCCAGGCGGCCGAGATGTTCCTTCTTCGCCGCGTAGGTGAGACCGATCAGGTAGCAGAGCAGAACCACTGCAGCGACGACTACCGGCTGCGGAACAGCCATGGTCACTGCCAGTGCAGCTGTCACGTATACAAGCATCCGGCAGAGGCCCATGATCAACGGGCTCAGCGGATTATTTTTGTGATGCCAGTTATAGAACACGATTGCGGCAGCGAGCGCACAGCCCGCGACGACGGGACGCCATTGCGTGAACGGCTCATACCCGTAACCGACCCAGGCCAGGAGCGCGAGCGCAACAGCCATCATGCCGAAGCCGAATGCATGCACCTGCACTGCACTCACCTGCCCCGAGGGAATCGGGCGTTCCGGCCGGGCCGTCGCATCGAAACCGTGATCGAAGGCATCGTTGAGGAACATGCCGCCGACGTAGAACAGCGAGAGTGACACGACCAGGATCAGAAGACGGCAATCGGCCGTCGCCGTTCCGGCGAGTGCCATGCCGGTGAGCACGTTCGACCAGACTGTCGGCAGATTGGAGACGCGCCCCAGTTTCAGCGCGACGGAAAGCTTCATGCGGCGGAGTTTTCCCTCATGCCAACGTAGCCTTGACCCAGTTCAGTTCGCGCGCGATGGCTTGCTCCATACCGCCGGCGCGCAGGTGTTCGGGAAGGACGTTCCAGGTATAGGTCTCGACTTCCAGGTGCGGGGAAATCGGACGCACGCGATGGATGCCGAGGACTTCGCTGATGAAGGAGCGCGTCGACGAGAACGCGCCGAGGTCGTCCATGAATATCGGCACGTGGCAGTGCACGCGCCATTCGCGGCCGTCGGCTTTTCCCGTCGCCGTTGCCAGCGCTTCCGGTAAATCGGCGTAGCGCCTGATCCCATTCGGCCCTTCTTCAACAACCTGGTGCAGATAGACGGGATCGTCAAACTGCTTCAATGCCGTCACCGCTTCCCGTGTAAGTTCCGGCAGCCGCAGGCCGGCGCTGATCTGCAGCTTGGTCACGCGGATGCCGGCGTTCTGCAGGTCGCGAATGCAGCCCGCCGGGTCTTCGAATTCGACCGCAGCGTGACAAAGGTCGAGGCACAGCCCGATATGGTCGCGCAGCGCCGTCGCGGCGGCCTGGCGGTCCAGGCCGGTCAGTTCGCCCAAACGGCGTACCGCATCCGCGCTGAACAGATGCCGCTGGAAAAAAAGCACGCTTTCGTCGACCGTTTCCAGGAAGCAATGCGGCTCCGGTTCGATCGCCAGCGCGATGTGGCGGCCACTACGGCGCTTGACCTCCACCAGCTTCGCGATGTGGCGCAGCATGTTGTCGGCGATTTTTCCGACGTCCGCGTCGCCCCGCATCGCCGGCTTGAAGGCGCCCGGCACGGTACTGATGCTGCCCTCCACGCCGTCGGGCAGCAGTTGCGCCAGCAGATCCGCCAGTTCGTCGGTGTAACGCAACCTCTCTTCGTCGCGCCAGTCGGGCAGATAAACCTCTTCCTTGACCCGCGTGCCGTGGAAGGTGCCGTAGGGAAAGCCGTTGATGGTAAAGACGTAGAGTTTTTTGCGGGCCAGGAATTCGCGGAATTCGGCGAGCGCTTCGCCGTTGCCCAGTTCGCGCGCCGCGCGCGCCGACAGGCGCAAGCCGATCCCGAACATCGATTCCGGCGCGACGCGATCGCGCACCGCGGGAAAATAGCGTTCGACGTTGGCGCGGACCTCGGCCCAGGATTCGCCGGGATGGATGTTGCTGCAATAAGTCAGGTGAACGCCGTCCGCGCCGACTCTCATTGTCCGGTCTCTTTCCGGCGCAGCCATGTCATCGCGTGCAGGATCTCGTTGTTGTCCATCGCATGCACTTCTTCGCCGCGGCCGATCTCGCGCAACAGCGTGATAGTGAGTTCGCCGCCAAGGTGTTCGCGGAATTCCTCGATGCCGCGCAGGATGGTCAGGCGCCCCTGTTCGTCGCGGGTTTCCATCGCCGGGTGCCACAGGTAGAAACCGAGCCGCTTGAGCAGCTTGTACACGCGCTCCTCGCCTCCCGCAGCCAGCATGCCGATCTGGACCGAGTAGCGCGTATCGAGCGCCAACCCGATCGCGACCGCTTCGCCGTGGCGCAACTCATGCGCCGTCAGGCCCTCGAGCTTGTGCGCGGACCAGTGGCCGTAATCGAGCGGCCGCGCGCTGCCGGACTCGAATGGATCCCCGCCAAGGGCAATCTGGCGCATGTGCAGTTCGGCGCAACGCCGGATCATGCGCGCCATCGCGGCGGGCTGCACGTCGCGCAGCGCTTCCGCATTCGCCTCGAGCCAGTCGAAAAAAATTCCGTCGCGGATCAGCGCGACCTTGACCGCCTCGGCAATGCCGGCGATCTTGTCGCGCGGGTGCAGGGTGCGCAGGAAGCCGGCATCGTTCAGCACCGCGAATGGCGGCGCGAAAACGCCCAGCAGGTTTTTCATGCCGAAGGCGTTGACACCATTCTTCACGCCAACGCCGGAATCATTCTGTCCCAGCACGGTAGTAGGCACGCGGATATGGCGAATGCCGCGATGCGTGGTCGCGGCGACGAAACCGATCATGTCGAGGAAAGCGCCGCCGCCGATGCCGACGACGAACGCATGGCGGTCGATATTGAGCTCGACCAGGCGGCGCTGCAGGCTGGTGACGAGCGCCGGATCGTTCTTGACCTGCTCGCCGCCGGCCACGATCTCCGGGCGGCCGACCAGGTCCAGGACCTCCGCGTGCACTTCGACATACGCGGCAATGTCATGCACCAGTGCCGGCCAGCTCGCCGCGACATTTGCATCCACGAAGATCACGAGCCGGTGGCGCTTGGTTGGTTCACGCCGCGCAATGGTCTGCGCAAACACCGGGTTTTCGCGTGCGAACAGATGTTCGGTGAAATGCACGGGATAGTCGTAGCGGACGGAAAACTCCTGGTGGTAGACCTTTTCTTCCCTGTCCGGCTCTGCACCAGGTTTGACCAGTTCGAGGCTCATTGCTTTTCCACTTATCGGTAGGTGTTTATTTGAAGGCAACCGAATCCATGCGCTGCGCGACCGACGGCTGCTCGCCGACGCGCGGTGTCTGCCCGCGCAATACCGAATTGCCTTCGAACAGCATGCGCTGATCGACCGGCGCCGGGTTGACCCAGTGCTCCTCTTTCATCTGGCCGCTCTGGCCGAAGGCCTTGAGCGCATTGCCGTAGCAGAGCGCTTCCACGTCCTTGGCGGCAATTCCCCGATCGAGCATCAGGCGCGCGGTTTTTGGCACGGCAAGCGGATCCGACACACCCCAATCCGCGCTGGAATCGATGAACATGCGGTTGGAACCGTACTTGCGCGCGATTTCCACCATGCGCTCGTTGCCCATCTTGGTGTTCGGGTAAATGGTAAACGCGGCCCAGAAACCGCGGTCCAGCACGTCCTGCACGGTTTCCTCGTTGTTGTGGTCGATCACCACATGTTCCGGCTTCACGCCCATTTCGACGGCAACTTCCATGCTGCGGATCGTGCCGCTCTTCTTGTCGCGGTGCGGCGTGTGCACCTGCACCAGCATGTCGAATTCCTTGGCGAGTGCAAGCTGGGCGCGGTAGTACTTGTCTTCGACCGGAGTCTGGTCGTCGTAGCCGATCTCGCCGACCGCCACCACACCCTCCTTCACCAGATAGCGCGGCAATATTTCCAGCACCTGCTCGGCCAGCGCCTCGTTGTTGGCCTCCTTGCTGTTCAGGCCGATGGTGCAGTAGTGATGGATGCCGAACTGCGCCGCGCGAAAACGCTCCCAGCCGACCAGGCTCGACATGTAGTCGATGTAGCTGCCGACCTGGGTGCGTGGCTGCCCCAGCCAGAACGCCGGTTCGATGAGCGCCACGATGCCGGCAGCGGCCATGCGCTCGTAGTCGTCGGTGGTGCGCGCGCTCATATGAATGTGGGGATCGATGAATCGCATGTTTGCCTCCAGTAGTCGATACGGTCAGACCGGCTGTGCCAGCGTCTGCCAGCTCACCTTGTTTTCGTTTACGGCGTTGCAAAGCTCAGGATACGCCCACAATAACCCGGTTGCTTCCGGATCCGGCGAACTGGCCAGCGCCAGCGCTGCTGCAGTGCGTTCGGGATCCGTCCCTTTTTCGAGGACGCGCCCCAGGTCACGCAACATTTCGCCGCGCGCATACGGGCCCACGCAACGCCACAATTCCGGGCTGATCGGGCGACCCGCGGACCAGCGTTCATGGGCGTAATCGCACAACATGCGCGCCAGTTCGGGATTGGCGCGGCGATCCAGGCCGACGATCGGATCCAGCGTACTGCCGATGAACAATGTCTTGAGCACCATTTGATTCCACGCGGGCTCCGCAAGCTGCTCGGAGGGATACGGGTTGCGATGCGCTACCGCTTCGAACACGGCTTTCATGCTGGTGCGTATTCCTTCCGCCGCGCGAAGCACGTAGCGCGGCTGATCGGGGTACAAAGGCAGGCCGCGATAGAAAGCAACGAGCTCACCGATATCCGCCGTGTCGCAGAGTTGATCGAGCCGGCGCTGAAAGGTCGCGCCATCCGCCCCTGAAACAAGCAACAGATAAATGCGTGCCGCCTGGTCGAGGCTCCAGTCCGACGGATCCCAGCCTTCGCGCGCCGCAGCCGCCTGCTGCAGTTCATTCGGTGCGAGCGCGAGATCCGCCTTGCCGACCTTGCGCGTCACCAGGCTCACGGACCGGTACAAGTCGGTGTCGTTGCCGTTACGGATTTTGCCTGCTGCCTCGGCCAGCCAGGCGCGCGCATCCGCCGGTAGCCGGGCCTTCAGCCATTTCTGCAATAGTTGCATGGAATTCATCATGCGGCCGCCTCCTCAACCAATGTAGGGCCACATATGCCCCCTGGTCGGCAGCTGGTGGCAATCGCGGGCGGTCGCATCCCCGCAACCGCGCGGGGCCCCTGCTTCCTGCTCATGCCACTCTCCTCAGAGTGCTCCCCGCTGCGAACACGTGTTCCAGCAGCAGACGCTTCACGTCTGTTGCAGCCACGGGCCCTTCTTCCAGCAACTCGGGGGCGGAGGTGATGAACAGCGGGCCTTCATCGGGATTATCCGTCGGCCGGCCGTGCGAGCCCTTGACCAGCGTCGCATCCAGAGAGATCACGTCCATGAGATAGCGAAACCCGAGTTTTTTCTGCACGAGCTTCCATGCAATACGTGCCTTGACCAACGGCTGCGCGGGATCGAGAAACAGTTCGACCGGATCGTAGCCTGGTTTGCGATGGATATCGACGGTGCGCGCATAGTCCGGCGCACGGGCATCATCCAGGAAATGATAATAGGTGAACCAGCTGTCGGCGCGCGCGATCGCCACGAGTTCGCCGGAACGCGGATGATCCAGGCCGAACTCGCGCTTGCCCTCTTCGTCGAGAACGCGTTCCACGCCGGGCAGCGAGCGCAGCAACGCGGCAACCTTGTCGACCAGTTCCGGCCGCGAGATGTAGACATGCGCGATCTGGTGATCGGCCAGCGCGAAGGCATCGGAAGCTCCCGCATCGAGCTGGTCGCGCCCGAGCTCGTCGCGCACCCGCAGCCAGCCCGCCTTGCGCAGCGCGCGGTTGATGTGCACCGGATTCGATACTTCGGTGATGCCGTACTCGGAAAGTGCGACGACATGCATGCCGGCGCGCTGCGCCGCTTCGATCAGCTCGCCGCAGACTTCGTCCACCTGCGCAACGTCGCGCGCAATCGCCGGATGGTTCGGGCCGAGGCGCTGCAGGTTGTAGTCGAGGTGCGGCAGATAAACCAGGGTCAGCGTCGGATGATTCTGCTGGAGCACATGCAATGCCGACTTTCCGATCCAGCGCGTCGAGACGATGTCGGCGGCGGGTCCCCAGAAACGGAACAGCGGGAACTGGCCGAGCGCCTGCTGCAGTTCATCGCGCAACGCGGACGGATGCGTATGGATGTCGGGCAGCTTGCGGCCGTCCGCCGGATACATCGGCCTTGGCGTGACCGCGATGTCCGCACTTGAATACATGTTGTACCACCAGAACAGCTTGGCACACGTGAAGGACGGGTCGCGACGGCGCGCGGCATCCCACAGTTTTTCGCCGCCAACCAGGCGGTTGGACTGGCGCCACAACCAGATTTCGGAGAGATCGCGAAAATACCAGCCGTTGCCGACGATGCCGTGATCGCGCGGCAATGTCCCTGTTACAAAGGTGGATTGCACTGTCGTCGTAACGGCGGGCGTAACCGTCCGCAGCGGCCGTACCGCCCCCCGCTTCGCCAGCGCGGCGAGATTCGGCGCATGGGGCAGCAGCGCGGGGGTCATGCCCACGACGTCGAGCACCAGCGTGCGGCTCATGAACGTCGCGCCGGCCTGAATACCATGTTCACTTGCTTCTCCTCATTCCCTGGCGGCCCGTCTGACGCGGGCCTGCGGTACTTGCAATTCATGAGTGTAGCGCAGAGACCGGGATGGAGGGCGCGATCGGAGGCCCGGATAAAAAAAGGCCGGGCTTCGGGACCCGGCATTCAAGGCAGAGGTATTTTTACGCAACCCGAAAAAAGGGATGACAAAAAGGGATGCGCTGGCCGAAGCTTGGCGGCGCGGTGCGCCGTCATCACAGGGAGCGTTGCCCGGGAGGACCGGGAAAAATTGCCGACGCTCACCCCGCTTCGCTGCGCTCCTCGGCTTCGGAACTGCTCGCGATCAGCCCGTGGCTGAGCGCGATGCGAACGACCTGGGCCGTATTGCTGACGTCGAGCTTGTGCTTGATGTTGGATTGATAGTTGGCGACCGTCTTGTAGGACAGGCACAGGATCCTGGAAATTTCCTGCAGCGAATGGCCCGCCACCAGCAGGCGGAACACTTCGAACTCGCGCGCCGACAGGGCGTCGATCGGATTGTCGCGGCCCGGCAGCATCTGCACTGCCAGTTCCTGCGCCATTTCATGGCTGATGTAGAGCTTGCCCTGCGCCACCAGGCGCACGGCCTCGACCAGCACTTCCGGCGCGGCCGACTTGGTGACGTAGCCACGCGCGCCGGCCTGCAGCGCGCGCGAAGAAAACACGGTGTCTTCGTGCATGCTGAACATCAGGATCCGGGCTTCGGGCAACCGCGCGACGATGCGCCGGACCACCTCGATGCCGCCCATCCCTGGAAGATTGATGTCCATCACCGTGACGTCCGGTTGCATGTCGCAGACAATGCGATAGGCGTCCTCGCCGCTCGCTACCTCGGCGATCACCGAAATATCCTCCGTGCGCTCGAGCAGGCGTCGATAGCCTTCGCGCACCACCGCATGATCGTCGACCAGCACCACGCGTACCGGCGTAACTCTTGATTCGTTCATGAGTAATGTCCTGTTCGGTTGATTCGCGGGATGAGCTGCAATCCTTGCAAGCCGGTCCCCATATCCATTTGACTGCAATCCAATATCGACTAGCCTTTCACAGGTATCGAAGCGCGCACGCGCACACCCTGGCCCGGCACGCTTTGTAAATCGAAATTCCCGCCTAACGCTTCCACTCGTTCACGCAATCCCGCCAGCCCCAATCCCTGCCTGCGCCGGCCGGGATCGAAACCGCAGCCGTTGTCTTCGAAGCTGAAACAGACCTCGCCGCCATCCTGCGCGCCGCCAGGCTCTCTCGCCAGCGCAATCGTGACGCTCGTCGCCTGCGCGTGTTTGGCCACGTTGGTCAGGCATTCCTGCACCAGCCTGTACAAAGTGATGTTGACCTCTTCGCTCAGCCCGTCGAGATCGCCTTGCGCCGAAAAATTGCAGCGCACCGCGGTGTGGCGGCGCCGCCACTGTTCGATACCGTATTCGACGGCGGAACGCAGTCCCAGTTCATCCAGCGCCACCGGACGCAGGCGCTGCAGCAGGCTGCGCACCACATCGTAGACCTGGCCCGACACCTCGATGATCGACTTTGCGCTGCGCTGGACTTCCAGCGCGTTGTCGCTGCGATCACGAATCGTCACCGCGTCGACCTTGATCGCGTTCAGGCTCTGGCCCAGTTCGTCGTGCAACTCGCGCGCCAGGTTGCGGCGCTCTTCTTCCTGCACCTGCATCGATCGCTGCGACAAGCGCCGGTTCTCTTCCAGCGCGCTCGCCAGCTCCGTCTGCATCAGGGTCACGTCGGTGATATCCGCGACGTACATGTGCAATTCCGGTTCGCGCGCCGGCGAGAGCCGCGACGATAACTTCGCCACCACCTGCACCACCAATCCATCGCCGCGCCTGAGCTGCAGCAGCGGCAACTCGATTTTGCCACCGCTCAACAGCGTGTCGCGATGCATTGCCCACTGCCCGCGATCCAGATAAAACTCTTCGAGCAGACGCCCGTTCAATTCGTCCGCGCCGTTGAAACCGAGCAACTGCGCCGCCGCAGGATTGGCAAGCTTGATCCTGCCATCGATCGACGCCAGCAGGTTGCCGGCAAGGTTCTCCATGAACAGCGTCCGATATTGCTCTTCGCTGCCCAGCCGCAACGCCACCTGCTCCATGACCTGCTTCGACCTGCGCCAGGAAAACCAGGCGAGCGCCAGCGCCAGCGCCAGAATCGTCAGCGGCAGCTCGTCCACCTGGTAAGCCTCGCGCGGCCCGGTGAATTTCTCTATCCACTCATTCAGCTCAAAGGCGCTCGACAGCGCGAACGTCAATAGCGTCACCGCGCCGACCACAAACAGGTCCCGGCGCAGAGAGGGGTGCAGGAACCCGGCCGGGGACCCTTGCGAATTGCTCATGGAAGACCTGGAGGCGAAGAACTGACGTATCAGCTATATAGCGGAAGGCCCTCGTCCCAACAAGGGAAAAATTCCTGAACCGCAGGCCGACCCGGGGCACGGAGGCGCGCCACGACCCTCGCAGCGCATTGCAATCATTTTTGCGCGTATTGCCCCGCGTCTCTGACACATACTATTGGGAATTTTTCCCGGTGAGCTTGGGAACGCGTCCCTGATGGCCGCCACGCGACTGACTTTAAAATCTTCCCCCGGCATGGGAAGCCATATCGACAGACTGGCCAGCAGTACCATGTCGCCCCGTGGGGAGACGGCGGTAAGCTACCGCCCTGTAATAAAACATAAAAAGAAAGGGATCAGATGTTCGTCCACGAGTGCCCGAAATTTCGGGTTGATTTTGCCCTTGCGGTTGCTCTTGCGTCCGCGTTGAGCCTGGCCGATGCTGCGGAAAATCCGGCGACGGAACTGGAGGCTCCGACCGTCGAAGTCATCGGCACAACGCCCCTCCAGGGCATCGGCGTACCCATCAGCCAGGTCCCTGCGAACGTTCAAACCACGACTGGCGCCGATATCCAGAGGCAGAAATCCCAGGACTTGTCGCAATATCTGGACAATAACCTTGGAAGCGTCACGCTCAATCACGGGCAGAACAACCCGTTTCAGCCGGACGTCAATTTTCGTGGTCTCACCGCTTCACCCTTGCTCGGAACACCGCAAGGGCTATCCGTGTTCGTCGACGGCGTCAGAGTGAACGAGCCATTTGGCGATGTAGTGAACTGGGACCTGATTCCCCAGAACGCGATTTCCACGGTCACACTGATTCCCGGATCCAATCCGGTGTTCGGACTCAACACGCTGGGCGCCGCCCTGTCCGTCAGCACGAAATCGGGCTTTCAATACCCGGGCGCATCCGTATCGTTATCCGGCGGATCCTGGGGCAGGAAGTCGGCAGAAGTCGAGTACGGCACGCACAGCGACAAGGCGGACTTGTTTCTTGCCGGCAATTTTCTGGACGAAGACGGCTGGCGGGAGCATTCGCCAAGCAGCATCCGGACGGTATTCGGCAAGGTGGGCTGGGAACGGGAGGACACCGACGTCGACGTGTCGCTGATGCTCGCCGACAACACGCTGCAAGGTACCCAGGCGCTACCGCGGGGCTGGCTCGACACGCGCGCACAAGCCTATACCTGGCCGGACCGCAACGAAAACCAGGTTGCCTTTCTCAATGCGCGCGCAAGTCACTTCCTGGCCGCCGACAAGTTGCTTGCCGGGAACGTCTATTACCGGCGTTACACCAACGACAACTTCAGCAGCAACGTCAACGACGATTGCCAGACCGCCGTCGGCAATTGCAATCCGGGAATACTCGCGGGGGGCCCCGATCC
>DASWEZ010000046.1:0-29827 GCA_036394495.1 Burkholderiales bacterium | reverse complement strand
CGCCTTCGGCGTTTTCGATGACCTTGGGCTGGCCGTTTTCCATGACGGCCACACAGGAGTTCGTGGTGCCGAGGTCAATGCCGATGATTTTTGCCATGTTGGTTCCTTTGCTCGAAAGTAAAAATGCCTTTGTCTTCGAAGATTTGGTCTCCGGAGCGGAAAATCAAGCCGAACTTCTGGGTTTTGCGATGCTGACCAGCGCCGGACGCAGTATCCGGTCATTCAGGCTGTAGCCCTTCTGCAGTACGTCGACCACGGTATTGGGTTCCGCATCGGATTCGACCAGGCTGATGCTCTGATGTTTGTGCGGATCGAATTTCTCGCCCAAGGGGTTGATTTCGCGGAGCGAAAATTTCTCGAATGCCGCCGTCAGTTGTTTCAGCGTCAGCTCGACGCCACTTCTCAGGGCTTCCGGCGTCACGTTCTGGGTGGCCAGGGCTGCCTCCAGGCTGTCGCGCACGGGGATCAATTCCGCCGAGAAATTTTCCAGGGCGAATTTGTGGGCGTTGGCCAGATCGCTCTGCGCCCGCTTGCGGATGTTGTCGGCATCGGCCTTGGCGCGCAGCCA
This sequence comes from Burkholderiales bacterium, assembly GCA_036394495.1. GTDB lineage: Bacteria > Pseudomonadota > Gammaproteobacteria > Burkholderiales > JACQAP01 > JACQAP01. The sequence goes on along the minus strand of DASWEZ010000046.1, from coordinate 29,259 downwards.
GGCATCGCGATGCTCCTGGGCGGCAGCCTCGGCTTTTTCGAGCAGTTCTTCCAGGCCTGGCGCGGTTGCCGGGGCCGGATCGTTGGCGGCGGTTTCCGCTTCCTGCGCCGGGGCGGTCTTGTTCTGTTCCTGCATGCAAATCCTCCTGGGACGAAATCGAAGATGATCTGGGGGCCGCCCGCACCGGTTTCAACCCCGTTCCGGCGAAAAAAGCGGGCGCTATACTACGGCCCCGATCCATGGGGCGTTTTGCACTGCGGAGTCGGCCTCGAGGAGTTTCCAGGAATGCGCAAGATCCTGTTCGTGCTGGCCGTGCTGATCCCGCTGGCGGCTGCCGGCGAGCCGTTGGTGCGCCTGCACACGAGTTTCTACTACATCGATGGCCCTTCGGCCACGGTATTGGCCGCCCAGCTCGATCAGAACGGGCCGGTCGGATCCGACGGCGCCCATTACCCAGGCCGGACCCGCTGGGACATTCAATGGAAATTCAGGAGCGAGCAGAAGGGAACCGCCTGTTCGATGAAGGATGTCGCGGTTGCGGTCGGCATTGCCCGGACCATGCCGAGGTGGCGCGGGGAAGAAAAAGGGGCGTCCGGCCTGAAGGCGCTCTGGACAAAATTCATCGGCGCTCTGCAACGCCATGAAGATGTCCACAAGGAACACGGCTTGAAGGCCGGCAAGGAGATCGAGGCGGCGGTGCTCGCCGTCAAGCCGGCCAGCAACTGCGAGGATCTGGAACGGGTCGCCAACGCGGCGGCGCAGGCGATCGTGACGAAATATCAGGGGCTCGACGAGGAGTACGACCGCAAGACCAACCACGGCCGCAACCAGGGCGCCACGTTGCTCTAGGGAAGCTCTGATCAAGTCTTGCGACGCGCGTTGCGTCAGGTGCGGATGGGATGGGAGGCGCGGCGACGAAGTTAAGGCAGGTACATTGGCCAGGAGCGCAACAATGCACACGCCGCACCTGACACAACCCGATAATCGCTCGTCTCTATGAGAGGGACCGGGGTGATTTGGGCCGATGGCTGCGTGGGCGCCTCCTTGTGTAGAACCGGCTACACGGCGTCCTCCCCCTCTTGCCCTGGGCCGAAATCACCCCGGTCGCGCACGTAAGACTTGTTCAGAGCTTCCCTAGATTGCTGCTCTAAATCTCGGGGTCAGTTTTTCGCGCCGAGCGCCAGCGCGCGCTCGCGCCCCACGGCCGCGGCACGCAGGGCCGGGCCGGCCTCCCAGTCGGTCGACGCCCAGCCTTGCAGGTTTTCGGCGGCGATGCGCGCGAGTGCCTGGATCCACTCGTGGCGTTCGTTCAGGCAAGGGATGTAGTGAAATTCCCCGCCGCCGGCCTTGATGTAGGCGGATTTGTTCTCGATGGCGATCTCCTCCAGCGTTTCCAGGCAGTCCGAAACGAACCCCGGGCAGATCACATCCAGCCTGCCGGTCTTGCGTTTGCCGAGTTCTTTCACCGTCTGCAGGGTGTAGGGCTTCAGCCATTCGGTTCGTCCGAAGCGGGATTGAAACGAGACCTGATAACGCTCCGGTGCCAGGCCGAGTTCATCACGCAGCAGCCGCGCCGTCTTGTGGCACTCGCAGTGATAAGGGTCGCCGCGGTCCAGCGCGAAGCGCGGCACGCCGTGGAAGCTCATCAGCAGCTTGTCGGGACGGCCGTTGCTCATCCAGTAGTCGTTGACGCTCTTTGCCAGCGCCGCGATGTATGCGGAATGATCGTGGTAGTGCCTGACCAGCCGCAACGCCGGCGCGTTGCGCAATTTCTTCATGGTCTCGAACACGGCGTCGAAGGCGCTCGCGGTGGTGCTGGCGGCGTACTGCGGATAGAGCGGCAATACCAGAATGCGGTCACAACCCTGTTCGCGCAGGCCGAGCAGCGTCTTTTCGATCGAAGGCTGACCGTAGCGCATCGCCCATGCCACCATATGCGGAGTCTTGATCCGTTCGCCAAGGTAGCCTTTCAGCAACGTCGCCTGCTTCGCCGTATGCACTGCCAGGGGCGAGCCGTCCTTGGTCCAGATCAGCGCGTACTTTGCGGCCGATTGTGCGGGGCGCGTGCGCAGTAGGACGCCGTTGAGGATCAGCCACCACAGCGGACGGGAAATTTCGACCACGCGCGGATCGGACAGGAATTCCCTCAGGTAAGGCCGTACCGCGTCCGCAGTGGGCGCTGCCGGCGTGCCGAGGTTGATCAGCAGGATGCCGGTCTTGGGAATGGTGCCGTGCTGGTGTTTGGGTTCGGGCAGAAAAGGCATTGGCTACGCCCGTGAACGGTGAACGGTAAACGGTGAACGGTAACGTCCACTATCCTCCACCAAGGGCCGCTTCGCGGCAGGCTTTTGCCGTTCCCTGTTCACTGTTCACCGTTCATCGTTCATCGTTCACCGCCTTCAGTGCTGGGACAGCGCGCTCGACAGCAGCTTGGCGGTGATGTCTACGATCGGGATTACGCGCTCGTAGGCCATGCGGGTCGGGCCGACCACGCCGACGGTGCCCACCACCTGGCCGTCGACTTCGTAAGCTGCGGTCACCACGCTGCATTCGTCCAGCGGGACCAGGCCGGATTCGCCGCCGATGAAGATCTGCACGCCTTGCGCGCGGCTGCTGACATCGAGCAGTTGCAGCAGGCTGGTTTTCTGCTCGAACATGTCGAAGAGCTTGCGCAGGTTTGCCATGTTCGATGACAGTTCCTGGACATGCAGCAGGTTGTGTCCGCCCGAGAGCACGTAGTCCTCGGAATGCTGGCCCATCGCTTCGTTGCCGGCTTCCAGCGCCATGGTCATCAGCCGTGTCATGTCTTCGCGCAACTGGCGCAGTTCTTCGTGAATGCGTCCCTTGATCTCGTCGAACGTCAGGCCCGCGAAGTTCTGGTTCAGGAAGTTTCCCGCTTCGACCAGTTCCGAAGCTTTGTAAGCCCGGTCGGCGAGGATGATGCGGTTCTGCACATCCCCGTCCGGCGCGACGATGATCAGCAGGATGCGTTTCTCGGACAGGCCCAGGAATTCGATGTGGCGGAAAGCGGCGGTCCTGCGCTTGGGCGTCATCACCACACCCGCGAAACGCGTCAGGTCGGACAGCAGGTGCGAGGCCTGGGCAACCAGCTTTTGCGTGTTGTCCGGCTGCAATTGTCCTTCCAGCTGGTTGATCTCGACCTGGTCGAGCGGCCGTACCTTGAGCAGCGTATCGACGAAAAACCGGTAGCCGCGCGGCGTCGGTATCCTGCCCGCCGAAGTATGCGGGCTGGAGATGAAGCCGAGCTCTTCCAGGTCCGCCATGACGTTGCGGATGCTCGCCGGGCTCAGTTCCAGGCCGGAAAACCGGGCGAGCGCGCGCGAACCGACCGGCTGGCCGTCGGAAATATAGCGTTCGACCAGCATCTTCAGCAGCCGCTGCGCCCGTTCGCTGGGAAAACTGTCGCTCGATGTCATGCAGCCATTCTACCGTGCCGCAGTCCCAACCTGTCGCCTCCTGTGAGAGCCGGATCGGCAAATGTGCTCTAATTCGCGCCATGTCGAAGACATTCAAGACCATCGCGCTGATCGGCAAATACAAAAGTCCGGAGATCGCCGAACCGGTCATGCGCCTTGCACAGTTCCTGAGCGAGCGCGGCGTGAAGGTGCTGCTCGATCCGCTGACGGCGACCCATGTCGGCAAGAACAACTATGCCGTGTTGCCGCTCGACGAGGTCGGGCGCGCCGCCCAGCTGGCCATCGTCATCGGCGGCGACGGCACCATGCTCAACATCGCCCGCACCTTCGCGCCTTTCGATGTCGCCCTGGTCGGCATCAACCAAGGCCGGCTGGGGTTTTTGACCGATCTGTCGATGGGCGGCATGTTTGATGCGATGGCCGCCATCCTTGATGGCCAGTTCGTCGAGGAATCCCGCCTGCTGTTGCAGGCTGAAGTCTGGAGCGCGGAGAACAGGGTGCTGGACGTGGTGGCGTTCAACGACATCTCGGTGAACAAGGGTGCGGAAGGCAGCCTGATCGAACTGGAAGTGCGCATCGACGGCAAGTTCGTCTACAACCTGCGCTCCGATGGCCTGATCGTGACTTCCCCGACCGGCTCCACGGCCTACGCACTGTCGTCGGGCGGTCCGATCCTGCATCCCAGCCTGAGTGTCATCGGGCTGGTGCCCGTGTGTCCGCATACGCTGTCGAACCGGCCGATCGTCGTCGGAGCCGAATCCAGAATCGAAATCATGATCCTGAAGGCCGCCGATGCGCGTGCGCACTTCGACAGCCATTCGCATCATGAATTGAAGGAGCGCGACAAGATCCTGGTGCAGCGCTGTCCGCATTCGATCCGGCTGCTGCATCCGCTCGAGCACAATTACTATCACATGCTCCGGGAAAAACTGCACTGGAGCGAGACGCTTTAGATCGCGGCCGCACTATTCGGAAGCAACCATGTTGCGTACCTTAAGCATCCGCGATTTTGTCATCGTCGACCGGCTCGACCTGGAATTCCAGCCCGGGTTCACCGTGCTGACCGGCGAGACCGGCGCCGGCAAGTCGATCCTCATCGACGCGCTGGCGACGGTACTCGGCGAACGGGCCGAGTCCGGGCTGGTGCGCGAAGGCAGGGACAAAGCCGAAGTGAGCGCCGAATTCTCAGCGGAGCGGATTCCCGCGCTGACGGCTTACCTCCGGGAAAACGACCTCGCCGGCGACGACGGCGAATGTCTCTTGCGCAGAGTCATCGAAACGTCGGGCCGTTCGCGCGCATACGTCAACGGCCGTCCGGCGACCGTGCAACAACTGAAGGATATCGGCGAACACCTGATCGACATCCACGGCCAGCATGCCCACCAGTCCTTGTTGCGCGCCGCCTCGCAGCGCGAACTCGTCGATGGCTTTGCCGGCGCGACCGGGCTGGCCGGACAAGTCGCGGAGGCCCATCGCACATGGCAGGACATTCGCCGGCAGCTCGTGGCGCTGGAGACCAACGCGCAGGCATTGGTGGCGGAGCGCGAGCAACTCGACTGGCAGGCGAAGGAGCTCGAGGCGCTGTCATTCCGGGTCGAGGAGTGGGACGAATTGCAGGCGGAGCACAAACGGCTGGCACACGCGGCCAGCCTGATCGAAGCCGTGCAATTCGGCCTCGACGTGTTGTCGGAAGGAGAAATATCGAGCCTGACGGCGGTGGCTTCTGTGCTGTCGCGCCTGCAGGGCATGGTGGACTACGACCCCAAGCTCAGGGAAATTCTCGATCTGCTGGAGCCGGCGCAGATCCAGTTGCAGGAAACCGTTTACGGCCTGCGCCATTATCAACAGCGGCTTGAACTCGATCCGCAGCGCCTGCGCGAAGTCGAAGCGCGGCTCGACGCGGTGCACACCGCGGCGCGCAAGTTCAAGCTGCAGATTCCTGACATTCCCGAACGGCTGCGGAAAATAAAGACGCGACTTGCCGAACTCGCCGCGGGTATCGACGCCGATGCACTGCGCCAGCGCGAGTCGGAAACGCAGAAAGCCTACAAGGACGTTGCCCGCAAACTATCCTCCACGCGCAAGAAAGGCGCGGCCGATCTGGCGACCAAAGTCACGGCATCGATGCAGGCCCTGGCGATGGCGGGCGGGGCATTCGAGATTTCGCTCAACGTACTGCCCGAGGGGAGTGCTCACGGGCTGGAGCAGATCGAATTTCTCGTGTCCGGCCATGCCGGCGCCACACCCAGACCACTGGCGAAAGTGGCGTCAGGCGGCGAGTTGTCGCGGGTCAGCCTTGCGATCCAGACCGTTACCAGCCAGGTCGCCGCCGTGCCGACCCTGATTTTCGACGAGGTGGATGCCGGCATCGGCGGGCGGGTTGCCGAAATCGTCGGGCTCATGCTCAAAGCCCTGGGCGGCAAGCATCAGGTCATGTGCGTGACCCACCTGCCGCAAGTCGCGGCGGCCGGCGACCACCAGTGGCAGGTGCGCAAGGCGGCGGCGAATGGCAAGGCGGCCAGTGCGGTCGCCGTGCTGGACCGCGCTGCAAGGGTGGAAGAGATTGCGCGCATGCTGGGTGGCGTGAAAATCACCGAGACCACGCGCAAGCATGCTGCCGAAATGCTGGAGATGGTGAACGCGACTCCGGTGAACGGTAAACGGTGATCAGTGAACGGGAGCTGCGCTGCAGCCGCTGCCTGGCGGCAGCCGCTGTTCAGGCCTTCGGCTTGTTCGGGCAGTTCGGTTTGATGCAGTCGGCGTAGAGCTGCAGCGAATGCTCGTGGATGGAGAAGCCGCGATCCTTGGCGATTTTCGTCTGGCGCCGCTCGATCTCGGCGTCCATGAATTCCTCCACCTTGCCGCATTGAAGGCACACCAGATGGTCGTGGTGGCCGCCCTGGTTCAACTCGAACACCGCCTTGCCGGACTCGAAATGGTGCCGGATCAGGATGCCCGCCTGCTCGAACTGGGTGAGCACGCGGTAAATCGTGGCAAGCCCGATCTCCATGCCTTCGTTGAGCAGGACCTTGTACACGTCTTCGGCGGTCAGGTGCCGCACGTCGCTGTTCTCGAACAGGTCGAGGATCTTCAGGCGCGGCAGGGTCGCCTTCAGTCCGATGTTCTTCAGGTTGTGCGGTGTGTTCATGGCGGGACTGACAGGGAGGATGGGGTGAATTATGATAGCGGCTTTCAATCTGCTTGGAAACCGCGCCCGGCCCCCATGCCGATTCGCGCCGGGGAAAAATAATGCGCCTCCTGTTCCTGTTACCCATGCTGGTCGCCGGCTGCATGCTGGCGCCGCACAAGATCGACATCCAGCAGGGCAACTACGTCGACCAGGCGATGGTGGCGAAGCTCAAACCGGAGATGACGCGTTCGCAGGTGCGATTCATCCTCGGCACGCCCCTGATCGCCGACGCCTTCCATCCGAATCGGTGGGATTATGTTTACCTGACCGGCAAGGCGAACAATGTGCGCGCACAGCACAGGATCACGATCGTCTTCGACGGCGACAAGCTCAAGCACGTGGAGGGCGACATCGTGCCGGCGGACAAGCTGACTCAGGTGCCTTCCGAAACCCGCCAGCCCTGAGGGGTTTTCCCGGATTTCACTCGCACACGCAAGATGACGACTCAGCAGATTGCAGTAGCCGGCAGTTCCGGACGCATGGGCCGGGCGTTGATAGAAGCCATCGCACAATCGGCGGATTTTCGCCTCAAAGCGGCGCTCGAATTGCCTGACAATCCATACTTGGGCAAGGACGCCGGCGAACTGGTAGGCGCACCGTGCGGCGTGCGCATTTCCGCGGACCTGGAAACCGCCCTGGCGGATTGCGACGTACTGGTGGATTTCACCCGCCCCGAAGGGACGCTGGCTCACCTGAAGCTGTGCAGTACGCAAGGCATCCGCATGGTCATCGGCACGACGGGCTTTCAGCCGGAGCAGAAAGCGCTGGTCGCCGAAGCAGCGAAAAAGATTTCGATCGTGATGGCGCCGAACATGAGTGTGGGCGTGAACCTCACGTTCAAGCTCGCCGAGCTGGCGGCAAAAGTTCTGAACGAGGGTTACGACGTCGAAATCATCGAAGCGCATCACCGCCACAAGGTGGATGCGCCTTCGGGCACTGCGCTGCGCCTGGGCGAAGTGATCGCTTCCGCCCTCGGCCGCGACCTTGCCACGGAAGCTGTTTACGGCCGCGAAGGCGTGACCGGCGAGCGCAAGCCGTCGACCATCGGTTTCGCCACCGTGCGCGGCGGCGACATCGTCGGCGATCACACGGCGCTGTTCGCCGGGATCGGCGAGCGGGTGGAAATCACGCACAAAGCCGCCAGCCGCGCGACCTTTGCGCTGGGCGCACTGCGCGCGGCGCGCTACCTGGCCGGCAAGAAATCGGGCCTTTACGACATGCAGGACGTACTCGGGCTGAAATAAGCCGCCGCACATTGAACGACCGCCGTCGTTCGTCTATAATCGCAGACCAATGAAAGCGGGAGAGGCGCGTGCCTCTCCCGCTTTCCATGTGTACCTTTGAAACCGCACTCCCGGGAGCCTCTCTTGCCTGCCCTCGACCGTCAGCCCGCCATACTCGTGCTCGCCGATGGCACGGTATTTCGCGGGTTTTCGATCGGCGCGCTGGCCCATACCTCGGGTGAAGTGGTGTTCAACACCGCGATGACGGGTTATCAGGAAATCCTGACCGATCCGTCGTATTGCCGGCAGATCGTCACGCTGACTTATCCGCATATCGGCAATGTCGGCGTCAATCCGGAAGACACCGAGTCAGGCAAGGTCTTCGCCGCCGGCCTAGTCATCCGCGACTTGGCCGTCCGTGCGAGCAATTTCCGCATGAGCCAGGACCTGCCCGGCTATTTGCGGGACCAGAACATCCCGGCGATCGCCGGCATCGACACCCGCAAACTCACTCGCATCCTGCGCGACAAAGGCGCACAAAGCGGCTGCCTGATGGGCGGCAAGGTCGACGAGACTTTTGCGTTGGCGCAGGCACGCGCCTTCCCCGGGCTGGCCGGCATGGATCTCGCGAAAGTCGTCAGCTGCGGCAAGCCGTACCAATGGAATCAATCGGAGTGGGCGCTGGGCGAAGGCTACCGGGCGCAGGCAACGCCGAAGTATCACGTTGTGGCTTACGACTACGGGGTGAAGCACAACATCCTGCGCATGCTCGCAAGCCGGGGCTGCAAACTCACTGTGCTGCCGGCGCAGGCGACGGCCGAAGAAGTACTGGCGCTGAAACCCGACGGTGTATTCCTGTCCAACGGGCCGGGCGATCCCGAACCCTGCGATTACGCGGTCAGGGCGATCGGCAAGTTGCTGGATGCCGGCGTGCCGACGTTCGGCATCTGCCTGGGACATCAGTTGCTCGGACTCGCCAGCGGCGGCAAGACCGTCAAGATGAAGTTCGGCCATCACGGAGCCAACCATCCGGTGCAGGATCTCGAGACCGGCCGGGTCATGATCACCAGCCAGAACCACGGTTTCGCCGTCGATGCCAAAACGCTGCCTGCGAACGTGAAGGTCACGCACGTGTCGTTGTTCGATGGCAGCCTGCAGGGCTTCACCCGCACCGACAAGCCCGCATTCTGTTTCCAGGGGCATCCCGAAGCCAGCCCCGGCCCGCACGACGTCGACTACCTGTTCGACCGATTCATCAAGTTGATGGAACGGCACAAGGCGCATCGCTAGAGCCGCATCGATCAAATCATGCCGAAGCGCACCGACCTCAACAGCATCCTCATCATCGGCGCCGGCCCGATCGTCATCGGCCAGGCCTGTGAGTTCGACTATTCCGGCGCGCAGGCCTGCAAGGCGCTGCGCGAAGAGGGCTATCGCGTCGTCCTGGTGAATTCCAATCCGGCCACGATCATGACCGATCCGGAAATGGCGGACGTCACCTACATCGAGCCGATCAACTGGCAGATGGTGGAGAAGATCATTGCCGTCGAACGGCCGGACGCGTTGTTGCCGACGATGGGCGGCCAGACCGCGCTCAATTGCGCGCTCGACCTGGCTAGGCACGGCGTACTGGAAAAATACAACGTGGAACTGATCGGCGCATCCCGCGAGGCCATCGACAAGGCCGAGGATCGCGAGAAGTTCAAGAAGGCGATGACCAAAATCGGGCTGGCGAGCCCGCGTTCCTCCATCGCGCACAGCCTGGAGGAGGCGTTGCAGGTGCAGGCCATGGTCGGCTTCCCGACCATCATCCGGCCCTCGTTCACGTTGGGCGGCACCGGCGGGGGCATTGCCTACAACAAGGAAGAGTTCGTCGCGATCTGCGAGCGCGGGCTAGATGCTTCGCCCACCCACGAACTGCTGATCGAAGAATCGGTGATCGGCTGGAAAGAGTTCGAGATGGAGGTGGTGCGCGACCACAAGGACAACTGCATCATCGTCTGCTCGATCGAAAACCTCGATCCGATGGGCATCCATACCGGAGATTCGATCACGGTGGCCCCGGCGCAGACGCTGACCGACAAGGAATTCCAGATCATGCGCGACGCGTCGATCGCGTGCCTGCGCGAGATCGGCGTCGACACCGGCGGCTCCAACGTGCAGTTCGGCATCAATCCGGACGACGGGCGCATGGTCATCATCGAGATGAATCCGCGCGTGTCGCGCTCGTCAGCCCTGGCCTCGAAGGCAACCGGCTTTCCGATCGCCAAGGTGGCGGCCAAGCTCGCGGTCGGCTATACGCTGGACGAACTCAGGAACGACATTACCGGCGGCGTCACACCCGCCTCCTTCGAGCCGACCATCGACTATGTCGTCACCAAGATTCCGCGCTTCGCATTCGAGAAATTTCCGCAGGCCGATTCGCGCCTGACGACGCAGATGAAGTCCGTGGGCGAAGTCATGGCCATGGGCCGCACCTTCCAGGAGTCGATGCAGAAGGCGCTGCGCGGACTGGAAACGGGCATCGACGGTTTCGACGAGAAGACCGTCGACCGGGAACTCATCGAGACCGAACTCGCCGATGCCGGGCCGGATCGCATCCTGTTCCTCGCCGACGCCTTGCGCATCGGCATGACCCTCGAGGAAGTCCGGCAGTTGACCCACATCGACCCGTGGTTCCTGGCACAGATCGAAGACCTCGTGCGCCAGGAAAAGGCGTTGGCCGGCAAACGCGTGGGCGACCTGGACCGCAATGCGTTGCTGAACCTGAAGCGCGCCGGATTCTCCGACCGCAGGCTGGCGAAATTGCTGAACGCCACGCAGGATGCCGTACGCGCCAAACGCTGGGAGTTGAATGTGCGTCCGGTCTACAAGCGCGTGGATTCCTGCGCCGCCGAATTCGATACCCGCACCGCGTACATGTATTCGACCTACGAGGAAGAGTGCGAATCGCGGCCGACCGACCGCAAGAAAGTCATGGTGCTGGGCGGCGGACCGAACCGGATCGGCCAGGGCATCGAGTTCGACTACTGCTGCGTGCATGCGGCACTGGCGCTGCGCGAAGACGGTTACGAGACCATCATGGTCAACTGCAACCCGGAAACGGTGTCCACCGATTACGATACGTCGGACCGCCTGTACTTCGAGCCGCTCACGCTGGAGGACGTGCTCGAGATCGTCGCGGTGGAGAAGCCCATCGGCGTGATCGTGCAATACGGCGGGCAGACGCCGCTGAAGCTCGCGCAAGACCTCGACGCCAACGGCGTGCCGATCATCGGCACCAACCCCGACATGATCGATTGCGCGGAAGACCGCGAGCGCTTCCAGAAAATGCTGGTGGAACTGAAGCTCAAGCAGCCGCCCAACCGCACGGCGCGCAATCCCGAGGCGGCGCTGGCGCTGGCCCAGGAAATCGGCTACCCGCTGGTGGTGCGGCCTTCCTACGTGCTCGGCGGCCGTGCGATGGAGATCGTGCACGAACAGCGCGACCTGGAACGTTACATGCGCGAGGCGGTGAAGGTTTCGAACGATTCCCCGGTACTGCTCGACCGTTTCCTCAATGATGCGATCGAGGTCGATGTCGACGCGATCTGCGACGGCGACGACGTGCTGATCGGCGGCATCATGGAGCATATCGAACAGGCCGGCGTGCATTCAGGCGACTCCGCCTGCTCGCTGCCTCCGTTCAGCCTGTCGAAAGACCTGCAGGACGAATTGCGACGGCAGACAGTGTCCATGGCCAATGCATTGCAAGTAGTCGGCCTGATGAACATCCAGTTCGCGATCCAGAACGACGTCGTGTTCGTGCTCGAAGTCAACCCGCGCGCGTCGCGCACCGTGCCTTACGTGTCCAAGGCGACCGGGTTGCAGCTGGCCAAGATTGCCGCGCGTTGCATGGTCGGCCAGACCCTGAAGAGCCAGGGGATCAAGGGCGAAGTGATCCCGCCTTTTTACTGCGTCAAGGAAGCGGTGTTTCCGTTCATCAAGTTTCCGGGCGTGGATACCATCCTCGGTCCGGAAATGAAGTCCACCGGCGAAGTCATGGGCGTGGGCGACACCTTTGCCGAGGCGTTCGTGAAATCGCAACTCGCCGCCGGTGTAAGACTGCCGTCGGGTGGCAAGGCCTTCATCAGCGTGCGCAATTCCGACAAACCCAAAGTGGTCGAAATCGCGCGCACACTGGCGAAACTCGGCTTCAGCCTGCTGGCGACGCGCGGCACTGCAACCGCGCTTACCGAAGCGGGACTGCAGGTTGCGCCGGTCAACAAAGTCGCCGAAGGCCGGCCGCATGTCGTCGATATGATCAAGAATGGAGAGATCGCGCTGATCGTCAATACGGTCGAAGACCGCCGCAGCGCCATCCAGGACTCCTACTCGATCCGGCGCTCCGCGCTGCAGGCGCGCGTGACTTATTTCACGACCATCGCCGGCGCGCGGGCGGCCTGCACCGGCATGCAGCACATGCAGGAGTTGAAGGCTTACTCCCTCCAGGAGTTGCACGCCAGGCTGCGTTTGGAGCCGGCAATCCACCAATCCTCTTAAGGGCTCGAATGATGAACAAGGTTCCGTTGACCGTGAAGGGCGCCGAATTGCTGCGCAGCGAATTGCATCAGCTCAAGACGGTTGAGCGGCCGTCGGTGATTGCGGCGATCCAGGAAGCGCGTTCGCATGGCGACTTGTCCGAGAACGCCGAATACGATGCCGCCAAGGAAAGGCAGAGCTTCATCGAAGGGCGCATAGTCGAAGTGGAAAGCAAGCTCGCCAACGCGCAGATCATCGATCCGGCCCATCTGGATGCCGACGGGCGCTGCGTATTCGGGGCGACGGTGGAACTCGAGGAAGTCGACAGCCACGAGACCGTGACCTACCAGATCGTCGGCGACGACGAGGCGAACATCAAGAACAACAAGATTTCCATCAGTTCGCCGATCGCTCGCGCGCTGATCGGCAAGTATTCCGGCGATGTCGCCGAGGTCAAGGCGCCGGGCGGCATCAAGGAGTACGAAATACTGGATGTGAAGTATCTCTAGGGGCTAGGGGCTAGGGACGAGGGACGAGGGGCTAGGGGACTTAAAAAGATTCTTTAAGTACCCGTTGCCTGAACTAAGCCAGACATGAACATTCCTAAATCCCTAGCCCCTAGCCCCTAGCCCCTAGCCCCTAGCCTCATGCGATTCATCGTCGACGCATTGCAGTCGATCGCCATTACCCTGTGGGTAGGCGGGCTTTGGGCCATCGGTCTGATCGTGGCCCCCTTGCTGTTTCACTCGCTGGGCGATCGTTCCCAGGCCGGCATGCTGGCCGGGCTGTTTTTCACTGCGATCGCCTACATCGGGCTGGGCTGCGGCGCCTATTTGCTGCTGTTCAGGCTGGCGCGCTTCGGCGGCCAGGCATTCGGCCAGTTGCTGTTCTGGTCGGTGCTGCTGATGATGGCGTTGGCTGCGGCGGGTCAGTTCGGCGTGCAGCCGATCATGGCGAGCTTGCGCGAGCAGGCGTTGCCGTCGGAAGTGATGCAGAGCATTTTCCGCGACCGCTTCGCGGCCTGGCACGGCGTGTCGAGCGTGCTCTATCTGATCGAATGCGTGTTCGGGCTGGTGGTCGTGCTGCAGCACGGGCGCGGACGCTGAGTCGTCAAGCGCGGTTCTGGAAGCTGCGTTTGAGCACGCGCGGCGGTTTTCGCTTCGCTTTCGGCTTGCGCTTGGGCGGTGCCTCGGGCTTGGACCGGTAAACGACCAGGATCTTGCCGATATGCTGGACCGGGGCCGCCCCCAGATCGTCGCAAATTCGTTTCAGAATGTCCTCGCGCGCGTCACGGTCATCGCCCATGACGCGAACCTTGATGAGTTCGTGGGCAGTCAGATTGCGGTCGATTTCAGCGGCCACTGCCGGCGTGAGGCCGGCGCTGCCGACGAGTACAGTGGGTTCAAGGGCATGAGCCCGGGCTTTGAGAGCCCGGCGTTCGGCGGGCGAGAGTTGCAGCGGCACTTAAGATCTCCTTCAAACAGGCATTTTAGGCCAATGGCGCGAACCAGAACCAGCAAGGCATGGATGCACGAACATGTGACGGACGTCTACGTGCGCCGCGCAAAGCAGGACGGTTATCGTTCGCGCTCCGCCTACAAGCTGCTGGAAATCCTCGAAAAGGACAAGCTGGTACGCCCGGGCATGACCGTGGTCGACCTTGGCGCGGCGCCCGGCGGCTGGTCGCAGATATTGGCACCGATTGTGGGCGTGAAGGGACAGGTCATTGCCCTGGATCTGCTCGAAATGGAACCCCTGCGCGGTGTAGTGGTGATTCGCGGCGATTTCTCGGAACAGGCCACACTGAAGCTCCTCGAGGAGCAATCGGGCAATCGTTCCATAGATCTTGTGGTTTCCGACATGGCGCCCAATATCAGCGGGGTAGGGCTGGTCGACTCGGCCCGTTCGATCCATCTGGCCGAACTGGCACACGAATTTGCCCGCGACCGGCTGAAACCGGGCGGCGACCTGCTAGTCAAAGTTTTCCAGGGCGCGGGGCTGGACGAATTCCGCAAAGAGCTTTCCGGCACCTTCGCTTCGGTCGCGGTACGCAAACCGAAGGCATCGCGCGACCGTTCCAGCGAGTTTTATCTGCTGGCTCGCGGCAAACGGCCACAGGGCTGAACTGCCTGCGCGGGGCGTAACCCCGCGTAACTACCGGAATCGGTTTAGAATGGCCTCAATGATTGGCGGCTCGCGAGCCGTCGTGGCAAGGAGAAACCTTGAATAATCTCATCAAGAACGTAGCGATCTGGCTGGTCATCGCGTTGGTGCTGATGACGGTCTTCAATCAATTCAGTGCGCGCCAGCAGCAGAACACCTCGGTGGAGTATTCGCAGTTCATCGAAGAGGTGAAGCAGGGCAACGTGGCCAAGGTGACGATCGAAGGCCGCGTGCTGAAGGGCGTGAAGAGCAACGGCGCCAAGTTCACCACCTATTCCCCGTCGGATCCGTGGCTGGTGTCCGACCTGTTGAAGGCCGGCGTCATCATCGAGGCCAAGCCCGAGGAAGAGCCGTCGCTGCTGATGAACATCTTCGTATCCTGGTTCCCGATGCTGTTGCTGATCGGCGTGTGGATATTCTTCATGCGCCAGATGCAGGGCGGCGGTCGCGGCGGTGCGTTCTCGTTCGGCAAAAGCCGCGCGCGCATGCTCGACGAGTCCACCAATCCGGTCACGTTTGCGGATGTCGCCGGCTGCGAGGAGGCCAAGGAGGAAGTTTCCGAACTGGTCGACTTCCTGCGCGATCCCAGCAAGTTCCAGAAACTCGGCGGGCGCATTCCCCGCGGCGTGCTGATGGTCGGTTCTCCCGGCACCGGTAAAACGCTGCTGGCGCGCGCGATCGCCGGTGAAGCCAAGGTGCCGTTCTTCTCGATCTCCGGCTCCGATTTCGTCGAAATGTTCGTCGGTGTGGGCGCGGCCCGCGTGCGCGACATGTTCGAGCAGGCCAAGAAACACGCGCCTTGCATCGTGTTCATCGATGAAATCGACGCGGTCGGCCGCCAGCGTGGCGCCGGCCTGGGCGGTGGCAATGACGAACGCGAGCAGACGCTGAACCAGCTGCTGGTGGAAATGGACGGATTCGAAACCGGCGTGGGCGTGATCGTGATCGCCGCGACCAACCGTCCCGACGTGCTCGATCCCGCGCTGCTGCGTCCGGGCCGATTCGACCGTCAGGTCGTGGTTCCGCTGCCCGACATCCGCGGCCGCGAGCAGATCCTCATGGTGCACATGCGCAAGGTTCCGGTTGCCCCCGACGTGCGTCCGGACATCCTCGCGCGCGGCACACCCGGGTTTTCCGGCGCCGATCTGGCCAACCTCGTAAACGAGGCGGCGTTGTTCGCCGCGCGCGGCAACAAGCGCCTGGTGGACATGGACGATTTCGAGCGCGCCAAGGACAAGATCATGATGGGCGCGGAACGCAAGTCCATGGTGATGCCGGAGCACGAGCGGCGCAATACCGCATACCACGAATCCGGCCATGCGGTCGTCGCAAGGCTGTTGCCGCGGACCGATCCGGTGCACAAGGTCACCATCATTCCGCGCGGGCGCGCTCTGGGCGTGACCATGCAGTTGCCGCAGGAAGACCGCTACAGCATGGACCGCGAGCAGATCCTGCAGAACATCTCCGTGCTGTTCGGCGGACGCATCGCCGAAGAAATATTCATGAAGCAGATGACCACCGGGGCGTCCAACGACTTCGAGCGGGCCACTGAAATGGCGCGGCGCATGGTGACGCAATGGGGCATGAGCGACCATCTCGGCCCGATGGTGTACGGCGAGAACGAAGGCGAAGTCTTCCTCGGCCGTTCGATCACCACGCACAAGAACGTTTCCGAGGCGACCATGCAGCAGGTCGACGCGGAGATCCGGCGCATCATCGACGAGCAGTACACGCTTGCGCGCAAGCTCATCGAAGACAACAGCGGCAAGGTCGAAGCCATGGCCAAGGCGCTGATGGAATGGGAAACCATCGACGCCGACCAGGTCGGTGACATCATGGAAGGCCGCCCGCCGCGTCCGCCCAAGCCGCCGGCAAACACGCAGACACCGCCACCGTCGCAAGGCAGTGCGACGGCACCGGTGACGGTTACCCCGGCCCGGGAAGCGTAGACACCCCGTAAGGGGTGAGGAGGAAGGGGTGAGGAGTCATTTCCTCACCCTTTTCATTTCGTGAATTCACGTTCGTGCATCGACAACCCTCGCCTATGGCCAGCGGCAATGTGATGGCTTTCCCTCACCCCTCACCCCTTTCCCCTCACGCCATTCTTAAGCTCGGCGGTTTTTCGCTGTCGCGCGAGCGCCCGCTCATCATGGGCATCGTCAACATCACCCCGGATTCGTTTTCCGACGGCGGCAAGTATCTCGATCCCGGACGCGCCCTCGACCACGCCAGGCAGTTGCTCGACGAAGGCGCAGACATTCTCGACATCGGCGGCGAATCGTCACGCCCCGGTGCGGGGCCTGTCACTGTCGATGAGGAACTGCGGCGGGTGCTGCCCGTGCTGGAAAAACTCGTCGAGTTGCCGGTGCCGGTGTCGGTGGATACCTGCAAGCCGGAAGTGATGCGCCGTGCGCTTGCCGCCGGTGCGGCAATGATCAACGACATCTTTGCGTTGCGCTCGGACGGTGCGCTCGATGCCGTCGCGGGTTCGAATGCGGCGGTGTGCCTGATGCATATGCAGGGCGAGCCGCGCACCATGCAACAGGCCCCGCATTACCGCGACGTGGTCGGCGAGGTGGAAACATTTCTGACTGAGCGCGCCATCGCTGCGCTCGCTGCCGGCATCGGGCACGATCGCATCGTGCTGGATCCGGGCTTCGGCTTCGGCAAGACGCCGCAACACAACCTCGAACTGATTCGCGCGCTGCCGCGGCTGCGCGAAGCCGGATATCCATTGCTCGCAGGCCTGTCGCGCAAGGGACTATTCGGTAAAATCGTCGGACGCGAAGCTGCGGAACGTGTGTACGCAAGCGCGGCCGGCGCATTGCTGGCGGCGCAACGCGGGGCTTCGATCGTTCGCGTGCACGATGTGGCCGCAACCCGCGATTGCCTGCTGGTATTGCGCGCGATAGACGACGCTACATTTTCATTTCCATGAGAAAAATCAGAAAATATTTCGGTACGGACGGCGTGCGCGGGCGGGTCGGCGAATCGCCGATCACGCCCGACTTCGTGATGCGCCTTGGTTACGCCGCCGGCAAGGTCCTCGCCGCCGGGCAGGACCTGCCGCCCGGCGACCATGCCGCGGTGCTGATCGGCAAGGACACGCGCATCTCCGGTTACATGCTGGAATCTGCGCTGCAGGCGGGCCTGTCCGCCGCGGGCGTGGACACCTATCTTGCGGGGCCGATGCCCACACCCGCGGTCGCCTACCTTACGCGTGCCCTGCGCCTGCAGGCCGGCATCGTGATTTCCGCTTCCCACAATCCGTTCGAAGACAATGGCATCAAATTTTTCTCCGCGGATGGCAACAAGCTGCCGGACGCCGTCGAACATGCCATCGAAACGCGGCTCGACCAGCCGCTCGAAGTCATGCCCTCGGCGCAACTGGGCAAGGCGCGTCGCCTGAACGATGCCGCCGGGCGTTACATCGAATTCTGCAAGAGCACTTTTCCCAACAATCTCGACCTGCGCGGACTCAAGCTGGTGGTGGATTGCGCGCACGGCGCCACCTATCACATCGCACCGCACGTGTTTCACGAATTGGGTGCCGAGGTTTATTCCGTCGGCGCACAGCCTGACGGGATCAACATCAATCGCGATTGCGGCGCCACGCATCCCCAGGCGCTGGCGAGGGCGGTGAAAGCGCAACGTGCCCACCTGGGCGTAGCCTTCGACGGCGATGGCGACCGGTTGATGATGGCCGACCAGGACGGCAAGCTTTATGACGGAGACCAGTTGCTGTTCGTCATTGCGCAGTTCCGCAAGAAGCACAAGCGCTCGAAGGGCGGGGTGGTCGGTACGCTGATGACCAATCTGGGCATGGAACAGGCGCTTGGCCTTCTCGGAATTCCATTCGCGCGCGCGGCCGTCGGCGACCGTTACGTTCTGGAAAAGCTGGTCGAGAAAGGCTGGCAGCTCGGCGGCGAGAATTCGGGCCACATCATCTGCCTCGACAAGCACACCACCGGCGATGGCATCGTGTCCGCATTGCAGGTGCTGCACGCGTTGAAGGCCGAAGGCCGGGGCCTGGACGAGTTGTGCAACGGCGTGCAGCTCTACCCGCAGGTGCTGGTCAACGTGAAAACCCGGAAAGGCTTCGACTTCGCAACCGACGACAAGGTGGGTGCCGCGCTCGAGGCAACCCGCGTCCGGCTCGGGGACAAAGGGCGGGTTCTGCTGCGCGCGTCCGGCACCGAGCCGGTCATCCGGGTCATGGTGGAGGGGGAAGGCCACGGTTTCATTTCCGAATTGGCGGAGTCGCTGGCACAAACCATTCGCCAGCGAACGCGCGTCTGAAATTCCGCAGGCGACCCTGCGGGGGAGATGCAATCAAACTGTCACATTGTGTCCATAAAATCACGGCGTTGAGATTCAAACCCCCACCGAAGGAGATCGACCCCATGTTCAAACTTCCCCGCATCGCATTTGCAGCCTTGACGGCTGCATTCGCGGGCACCCTGTGCATCGCCGCCCCGGTGGCGCATGCGCAGTTGGTAAAAATCGACGGTTCCAGCACGGTATTTCCGATTACCGAAGCCATGGCGGAGGATTTCCAGAAGTCCACCAAAGGCAAAGTCAAGGTTACCGTGGGCATCTCCGGCACCGGCGGCGGCTTCAAGAAATTCTGCCGCGGCGAGACCGATGTTTCCGATGCGTCCCGTCCGATCCTGAAAAAGGAAATGGATGACTGCAAGGCGGCCGGCGTGCAATACATCGAGCTTCCGGTTGCTTACGATGCATTGACCGTGGTGATCCATCATGACAACAAATGGGCGCAGACGCTGACGGTTGCCGATCTCAAAAAGATGTGGGAGCCGGCCGCTCAGGGGAAGATCACCAACTGGAAACAGGTCAATGCCAAGTTCCCGGATGCGCCACTCAAGCTGTTTGGTGCAGGAGCGGACTCCGGCACCTTCGACTACTTCACCGAGGCGGTCAACGGCAAGGCGAAATCCAGCCGGGGCGATTTCACCGCATCCGAAGACGATAACGTTCTGGTGCAAGGCGTATCCAGGGATGTCAACGCCCTGGGTTTCTTCGGATTTGCCTATTACCTGGAAAACAAGGACAAACTCCAGGCGGTCGGAATTATCGCAAAAGAAGGCGGCAAAGCGGTATTGCCTTCATTCGAGTCCGTGGTCGATGGCTCCTATCAGCCGCTGGCCCGTCCGATCTTCATTTACGTCAATGCCAAGTCGCTCGACCGGCCCGAAGTAAAGGAATTCGTCGAGTTCTACATGAAAAACGCCGACAAGCTGGTGCGTGAAGTAAAGTATGTGCCGTTGCCAGCCAAGGCCTACACGCACAACATGGAGAGCACGGACAAGAAGGTGCTCGGCACCAAGTTCGGAGGGGAGAACAAGATCGGCCTCACTATCGAACAACTGATGCAGCTTGAAGCCAAGATGTAAAGCGGGGATCGACCAAATCAAGACAGGAGGGGCGGTGCCCCTCCTGTTTTTTGCCCAGGCAGCGGGTATTGCCAGAAATCTGTAATATATTTTCCTCGGCTCCGAACCGATGAGCTCCGTCGCACATACCCGAACACTGAATCCCTTGGCGGACCACACAGTCAGCGCGCGGCTCGCGAAGAAGAGGACCCGGCATGTCCGCGAACGGTTGATAGAGGGCCTGCTCTTTCTCTGCGCATCCCTCTCGGTGGTGGTCACCGTCGGCATCGTGCTTATCCTGGTGACCGAGTCCTACCAGTTCTTCCAGCATGTCTCGCTGCTCGATTTCCTGACCGACAGGCAATGGACGCCGCTATTCGACGATGCCCACTACGGCATCATGGTGCTGCTGTCGGGCACGCTGATGAGCTCGCTGGTGGCGCTGGCCGTGGCCATCCCGCTAGGCACCATCATCGCCATTTACCTGTCGGAGTTCGCGCCCTTTGCGGTGCGCGAAATCGCCAAGCCGTTTCTCGAGTTGCTGGGCGGCGTGCCGACTATCGTTTACGGCTATTTCGCGCTGCTCTACGTAACGCCGGCGCTGCAATTCTTCTTTCCCGGGCTGCCCGGCTTCAACCTGCTGTCCGCGGGACTGGTCATGGGCATCATGATCATTCCCTATATCAGTTCTGTTTCCGAAGACGCGATGCGTTCGGTGCCGATGGCGATGCGCGAGGGTTCCTACGCAATGGGCGCGACGCGCTTCCAGACGGCGGTTCGCGTCGTTACGCCGGCGGCTTTCTCCGGCATTGCCGCGGCTTACATCCTCGGCATCTCGCGCGCAGTCGGAGAAACCATGATCGTGGCGGTGGCAGCGGGCATGCAGCCCAACCTGACCTGGAACCCCGCGGAACCGGCGGCAACCATCACGGCTTACATCGTGCAGGTCGCGCTGGGCGATCTGCCCCACGGCAGCATCGGCTATCAAACCATATTCGCGGCAGGCTTGACCCTGATGTTGTTGACGCTGTTCTTCAACGTCGTCGGCCATTTCATGAAGCGCCGCTACCGGCAGGTGTACTGACATGGCCGATATGACCGTAGCGGAAATCCGGGCGCTCATCATCAACCTTAAGCGCTGGGACCTGATATTCGCGACTATCGGTGTGTTTGCCTTGATGGTGGGCGTGCTGACCTTCGTTGCGCTGTTCGCCGGCATGGTGATGGACGGCGCGCACCGATTGTCCTGGGATTTCTTCGTCAATTTTCCCTCCCGGCGCGCGGAGAACGCGGGCATCCTGTCGGCCTGGGTCGGCAGCACGCTGGTGATGCTTGTAACCGCCGTTACCGCCATACCTGTGGGGGTAGCAGGCGCGGTTTACCTCGAAGAATACGCACCGAAGAACTGGATGACGGACATCATCGAGATCAACGTCACCAATCTGGCGGGCGTGCCTTCGATCATTTACGGCTTGCTGGCGTTGGGCCTGTTCGTTTACAAGTTCGGTTTCGGCCAGAGCATTTTGTCCGCCGGACTGACCTTGGCGCTGCTGATTCTGCCGGTGGTGATCGTCGCCACCCGCGAGGCGATCCGCTCGATTCCGGGCGTGATCCGCGAGGGCGCCTATGCGCTCGGCGCCACCAAATGGCAGACCACCGCGGACCATATTCTTCCGTACTCCATTCCCGGCATCCTCACCGGCGTGATCATCGGGCTGGCGCGCGCAATCGGCGAGACCGCGCCGATCATCACCATCGGCGCACTGACCTTCATCGCATTTCTTCCGCCGGCACCTTTCACCGGCGATCCGCCGGCCGGCGCGTTCGACTGGCTGTTCGCGCCATTCACGGTCATGCCGATCCAGATGTTCAACTGGACGTCGCGACCGGAAGCCGCCTTCCACCAGAACGCCGCGGCGGCGGGCCTGGTGCTGGTGGTGATGACGCTGTCGATGAATGCACTGGCGATCTACATCCGCTACCGGCTCAGAAAAAACATCAAGTGGTGAGAATCCAGAATGTCCAAGATCATTGACGGCACGCCCGCGCAGGCCAATCTCGTGCTCAAGGCGGAATCGCGCGGATTGAATTTCTACTACGGCGCCTTCCATGCGTTGAAAGGCATCAACATGCCGATCTACGACAAGAAGGTCACCGCGCTAATCGGGCCATCGGGTTGCGGCAAGTCGACGTACCTGCGCTGCTTCAACCGCATGCACGATCTCTACCCGGGCAATCGCTACGAAGGCGAGATCCGCCTGCATCCGGACAATACCAATCTGCTGAATCCGCACGTCGATCCGATCGAAGTGCGCATGCGCATAAGCATGGTGTTTCAGAAGCCGAATCCGTTTCCGAAGTCGATCTACGAGAACGTGGCTTACGGCTTGCGCGTGCGCGGCGTGCGCGGCGTAGCCACGCTCGACGAAAAGGTCGAGCAGGCGTTGCGCGGCGCCGCGTTGTGGGACGAGGTCAAGGACCGGCTCCACGAACTGGCGTTCAACCTGTCCGGGGGGCAACAGCAGCGCATGTGCATTGCGCGTGCGCTGGCAACCGAGCCTGAAATCCTGCTGTTCGACGAGCCGACTTCCGCCCTCGACCCGATCGCCACCGCCAGCATCGAGGAACTCATCGCCGACTTGAAGCACAAGGTCACGATCCTGATCGTGACCCATAACATGCAGCAGGCCGCCCGCGTGTCGGATTTCACCGCCTACATGTATCTCGGCGAAATGATCGAATTCGACGCCACCGACACCATTTTCATCAAGCCCAAGAACAAGGCCACCGAAGATTACATTACTGGTCGCTTCGGCTAACGAAGCGATCAGTACTGTAAGGGTGAAGGCTAACTTGGTCGAAGGCCAAGTTAAGTGCCGTAGGCACGGCCGGAGCCACTACATCACGGGAAGGTTCGGCTAAGGCGAACCGATCGTGCTGTAGCGGCGGACACAAACCTTCAGGTTGCGTGCGAGCCAATACATTACGGGAAGGTTCGGCTGACCGAATCTCCTCGACAGCCGTAGACGACTTGAGGCATTGACGGCATTCCCTCGTTTCCGGCCGGAAACGAGGCCAACATTGACCCCCCCTTGCCCTGACGGGTAAAATTCACCAGTTTTTTCGGTGGGATAGCGCATGCGGCAGCGGCTGGCGGTGGGCAACTGGAAGATGCACGGCAGTCTTCCGGAAAATAAGGCCCTTCTCGACAAGGTTGCGGCGGCGGCGGGTGGTCTCAGCCGGGCAATCGCAGCGGTTTGCGTCCCTTTTCCTTACCTGGCCCAGGCCCAATCGGCGTTGGCGGGGTCGAAAGCGGCTTGGGGCGGCCAGAACGTCAGCCAACATCCCAAAGGAGCGTTTACCGGTGAAGTCTCAGCCGGGATGCTGCGCGAATTTGGCTGCCGTTATGTGCTGGTCGGGCATTCCGAGCGCAGGCAGTTGTTCGGCGAAGATGACGCGACCGTCGCGCTGAAGGCCGCAGCCGTGCTGGCGGAAGGCATGACCCCGATCGTTTGCGTCGGCGAAACGCTGGCGGAGCGCGAGCGGGGTACGACAGAAGAAGTGGTTGGCCGGCAACTTGGCGCGGTGGCGGATCGGCTCGGAGCCGAAGGATTGAAGGCGTCGATACTGGCTTACGAGCCGGTCTGGGCGATCGGCACGGGCAAGACAGCAACGCCGGAACAGGCACAGGCCGTGCATGCCTATCTGCGCGGCGTCCTGGCCAGGCGGGATAAAGGCGTTTCTGCGTCGATGCCGATTCTTTACGGCGGCAGCGTGAAAGCGGCCAACGCGGCGCAGATATTCGGCATGCAGGACGTGGACGGTGGCTTGATCGGCGGTGCTTCGCTGGTGGCCGAAGAATTTCTTGCCATTTGCCAGGCGGCGGATGGCTGAAACGACGGGATAAGACAATATGGAAACCTTGATTCTGATTCTTCATGTGCTGGCCGCGTTGTGCGTGATCGGCCTGGTGCTGCTTCAGCACGGTAAAGGTGCGGACATGGGCGCGGCCTTCGGCAGCGGTTCCGCCGGCAGCCTGTTCGGCTCCAGCGGATCGGCCAACTTTCTGAGCCGGACGACGGGCGTTCTGGCGGCGGTGTTTTTCCTGACCAGCCTCGGGCTCACCTATGTATCCAGCCACAAAGGCAGGCCTGAGGGCGTGATGTCCACGCATCAGGAATCGCCGGTTGAACCCGTCAGGAGCATTCCGGTGCCTGGCGCTTCGGCGCTGCCCGGTGCTCCGGCGTCACAGCCGGCCAGCGGCGATTCGAAGGCGAACGAAATACCGAAATAGTGGCGAGACGCGGGGAGTGAGGCGCAAGTCCCTCGAGCTTGCAAAAGATCGGCCTCACGCCCGGCGGCTCAAGGCAATGCCGACGTGGTGAAATTGGTAGACACGCCATCTTGAGGGGGTGGTGGGGAAACCCGTGGGAGTTCGAGTCTCCCCGTCGGCACCAGGGAATCAGAGAAGCAGGCACCGAGAAGCAAGCAGGGCGGAATTCCGCCACAGGCGATACTGAAGACGCGGAACGAACCGCGCGGCCTGGCGAACATGGCTATTGGGCCCTGCCTTGTGGCGGGATGAGAACAGGCAATGCTTGAGCAATACTTTCCGATACTGCTGTTCATATTTGTCGGCCTCGCCGTCGGGGTAGCGTTACCCCTGGCCGGCGGCACCCTGAGCAGGCTGCTCGGCGTGCACCGGCCCGATCCGGAAAAACTTTCCCCCTATGAGTGCGGCTTCGAGGCCTTCGAGGACGCGCGCATGAAATTCGACGTGCGCTACTACCTGGTGGCGATCCTGTTCATCCTGTTCGATCTGGAAATCGCGTTCCTCTTTCCGTGGGCGGTGGTGCTGCACGAGATCGGCACCTTTGGTTTCCTGGCCATGGTGCTTTTCCTCGCAATCCTCGTGGTGGGGTTTGTCTATGAGTGGAAGAAGGGCGCCCTAGAATGGGAATAAGAACGTGAGCTACCTGGCGAGGGGCCGGCGAAACGCGGAGCAGGGGCCCCACTCGTGGGGATGCGACCGTGCAGCCGGCCGTGGGCGCGTCATACAGGCCGGCCCTTCGCGCGCCTCCGGGGTCAGATCCCCAGAGGGGCCCCTCCTCCGCCCTGCGACGCGCCCCATAGTCATGGGGATCGACAGCAAGGCGATCGTTCTCGAACGCCGACACCTCTGTGCCGGATATTGGCGATATGGTACGGAGGCGTTGCTGGAAGAGGATCGCACATGAGCATCGAAGGCGTCACCGAAAAAGGCTTCGTTACCACCACCATCGACAACGTCATCAACTGGACGCGTACCGGCTCGATGTGGCCGATGACGTTCGGGCTGGCCTGTTGCGCAGTGGAAATGATGCACGCCGGCGCGGCGCGCTATGACCTCGACCGTTTCGGCGTCGTGTTCCGGCCGAGTCCGCGGCAGTCCGACGTGATGATCGTGGCCGGCACCTTGTGCAACAAGATGGCGCCGGCGTTGCGCAAGGTCTACGACCAGATGTCCGAGCCGCGCTGGGTCATTTCGATGGGTTCCTGTGCCAACGGCGGCGGTTACTACCATTACTCCTATTCGGTGGTGCGGGGCTGCGACCGCATCGTGCCGGTGGACGTATACGTTCCCGGCTGTCCACCGACCGCGGAGGCGCTGCTCTATGGCGTCATCCAGTTGCAGAACAAGATCCGCCGCACCAACACCATCGCGCGCTGAATTCCCCGACATGGCCAGCATCGCGGCGCTTGCCGAAAGCCTCAAATCCACGTTTGCCGACAAGGTCGTCGAAACGATTGCCGCCAACGATGAACTGACGCTCGTCATCCGGGCCGCCGATCTGTTGCCGGTGGCCGATGCGCTGCGCGATCATCCGGCACTGAAATTCGAACAACTGATCGATTTGTGCGGCCTGGATTATCTGCACTATGGCAACGGGCGCCACCAGGGCTTGCGCTACGCCGTGGTCTACCACCTGCTGTCCGTGTCGGCGAACCATCGCTTGCGCCTGAAAGTATTCGCGGCCGACGACGAATTTCCGGTCGTGGATTCGGTCGTCGGAATCTGGCCGTCGGCCAACTGGTTCGAGCGCGAGGCTTTCGACCTGTTCGGCATCATGTTCCCCGGACATCCGGACCTGCGCCGGATCCTGACGGACTACGGTTTTATCGGACATCCGTTCCGCAAGGATTTCCCGCTGTCCGGTTTCGTCGAGGTCCGATACGACCCGGACCAGAAGCGTGTGGTCTATCAGCCCGTCAGCATCGAGCCGCGCGAGACCGTGCCGCGCGTCGTGCGCGAAGCGCACTACGGGGATGTGGAATAGTGGCTGAGATTCGCAACTACACAATGAACTTTGGCCCCCAGCATCCCGCGGCGCACGGGGTGTTGCGGCTCGTGCTGGAACTCGACGGCGAGGTGATCCAGCGCGCCGATCCGCACATCGGCCTCCTGCATCGGGCCACCGAGAAGCTCGCGGAGTCCAAGACCTTCCTGCAGTCGGTACCATACATGGACCGGCTCGATTACGTCTCGATGATGTGCAATGAGCACGCCTATGTCATGGCCATCGAGAAACTGCTCAAGATCGAAGTGCCGCTGCGCGCGCAATACATCCGCGTGATGTTCGACGAGATCACTCGGATTCTCAATCATCTGCTGTGGCTGGGTGCGCACGCACTCGACATCGGTGCCATGACGGTGTTCCTGTACTGCTTCCGCGAGCGCGAAGATCTGATGGACGTCTACGAAGCGGTGTCGGGTGCGCGGTTGCATGCCGCCTACTATCGTCCCGGTGGCGTTTATCGCGACCTGCCCGAGACGATGCCGCAATACCTTGCCTCGAAAATTCACAATGAAAAGGCCGTGCGCGAACTGAACGATAACCGCCGCGGCTCGCTGCTCGATTTCATCGAGGACTTCTGCAATCGTTTTCCGCGCTATGTCGACGAATATGAAACTTTGCTCACCGACAACCGCATCTGGAAGCAGCGCACGGTGGGCATCGGCGTGGTCTCCCCGGAACGCGCGCTCGCGCTCGGTTTTACCGGCCCGATGCTGCGCGGTTCCGGCGTCGAATGGGACCTGCGCAAGAAGCAGCCCTACGAAGTCTACGACCGTGTCGATTTCGATATTCCGATCGGCACCGGGGGAGATTGCTACGACCGCTATCTGGTGCGCATCGAGGAATTCCGCCAATCGAACCGCATCGTGAAGCAGTGCATCGACTGGCTGCGCAAGAATCCCGGGCCGGTCATCACCGACGACCACAAGATTGCGCCGCCTTCGCGCGTGGACATGAAAATGAACATGGAAGAGCTGATCCACCATTTCAAGCTCTTCACCGAAGGCATGCACGTACCGGAGGGCGAGGCCTACGCCGCCGTCGAAGCGCCGAAAGGCGAATTCGGCATCTACCTGGTCTCCGACGGCGCCAACAAGCCCTATCGCGTGAAGATCCGCGCGCCCGGTTTTGCCCACCTGGCCGCGCTCGACGAGATGGCGCGCGGCCATATGATCGCCGATGTGGTCGCCATCATCGGCACGCAGGACATCGTATTCGGAGAAGTGGACCGATGAACGCGCGCATGGTGCTTACCCCCGAATCGCTGGCCCGGATCGACAAGGCGATCGCCAAGTATCCCGCCGACCAGCGTCAGTCGGCCGTCATGGCCGCACTCACCATCGCGCAGGGCGAGAAAGGCTGGCTTTCCACGGAGACCATGGATTTCGTCGCGCAATACCTGGGCATGCCGCCGATCGCGGTTTACGAGGCGGCCAGCTTCTACGGCATGTACGACCTGCAGCCGGTCGGACGCCACAAGATCACGATGTGCACCAATCTTCCGTGCGCGCTGTCGGGCGCGACCGTTGCCGCGGATCACCTGAAAAGGAAACTCGGCATCGGCTTCGGCGAGACCACGCCCGACGGGCAGTTCACGCTGAAGGAAGGCGAATGCCTCGGCGCCTGCGGCGATTCACCGGTGTGCCTGCACAACGACAAGAGCATGGTGTCCTTCATGACTCCGGACAAACTCGATGCCTGGATAGAGGAGTTGCGCAAGTGAACGCGCCGATGCCGCCGTTTTCCCCGGACATCTATGGGCCCGACGCGGTCATCCTCAAGGGGCTGACCGGGCTCAACTGGCGCCTGAAGGACTACGAGGCGCGCGGTGGCTATCAGGCCCTGCGCAAGATACTTTCCGAGAAAATCACACCCGAGCAGGTCATTGCGGAGATGAAGAAGTCTTCGCTGCGCGGCCGTGGCGGCGCCGGTTTTCCCACCGGGCTCAAGTGGAGCTTCATGCCGCGCGCGTTTCCGGGTCAGAAATACCTGCTCTGCAACTCGGACGAGGGCGAACCCGGGACGTTCAAGGATCGCGACATCATGCGTTACAACCCGCATATCGTCATCGAGGGCATGGCGATCGCGGCGTATTCGATGGGCATCACGGTCGGCTACAACTACATTCACGGGGAAATCTGGGACGTGTACGAGCGTTTCGAAGAGGCGCTCGAGGAAGCGCGCGCCGCGGGAATGCTCGGCAACAAGATCCTCGGTTCCGATTTCAACTTCGAATTGCATGCCCATCACGGCTGGGGCGCCTACATCTGCGGCGAGGAAACCGCGCTGCTGGAATCGCTCGAAGGCAAGAAAGGCCAACCGCGTTTCAAGCCGCCTTTCCCCGCGAGCTATGGCTTGTACGGCAAGCCCACCACGATCAACAACACCGAGACTTTCGCTGCCGTGCCGTGGATCATCATCAACGGCGGCGAGGCTTTTCTGAACCTGGGGAAACCGAACAACGGCGGCACCAAGGTATTTTCTGTCTCCGGCCATGTCACGCGTCCCGGCAACTACGAAGTCAAGCTCGGCACGCCCTTCGCCAAGCTGCTGGAAATGGCAGGCGGCATGCGCGACGGCCGCAAGTTCAAGGCCTGCATTCCCGGCGGCTCGTCGATGCCGGTGCTGCCAGCCGACATCATGATGGCGACCGACATGGACTACGACTCCATCGCCAAGGCGGGATCTATGCTCGGTTCCGGCGCGGTCATCGTCATGGACGAAACCACGTGCATGGTGCGCGCGCTGCAGCGGTTGTCGTATTTTTACTTCGAGGAATCCTGCGGACAATGCACGCCGTGCCGCGAAGGCACCGGCTGGCTGTATCGCATGGTCCATCGCATCGAACACGGGCATGGCCGTGCGGAGGATCTCGACAAGCTGAACTCGGTGGCGGACAACATCGCCGGTCGCACGATCTGCGCTCTGGGCGACGCCGCGGCGTTGCCGGTGAAAAGCTTCATCAAGCATTTCCGCGATGAGTTCCAGTACCACATC
>DASWEZ010000045.1:0-6294 GCA_036394495.1 Burkholderiales bacterium | reverse complement strand
GGAAGACATGCAACGCATCCTGCGCCATACGGCCCCGCAGCTGCCTTCCGGCGCACCACGCTATCTGATGGGGGTCGGAACACCGGCCGATATTGTCGATGCCGTAGAAAACGGCATCGACATGTTCGATTGCGTGATGCCCACGCGCAATGCGCGCAACGGCTGGATTTTCACCACCAACGGCACGATCCGGTTGCGCAACGCGCGCTATCGCGACGACATCCGGCCACTCGACGGGGAGTGCGGCTGTTATACCTGCCGGCATTTTTCCCGCGCCTATCTGCACCATCTTCAACGCGTCAATGAAATCCTCGGCGCGCACCTCAATACTGTGCACAATCTTCATTTCTATCAGCAGCTAATGGGCGAACTGCGGCATGCCATCGAGGCTGGAAAGCTGGCGGAATATGCCGCTTCAGTGAGGCTTCGCGAGGGATAGCCGTGCTAAAATGCGCCCCTTTTCAGGGCTGGACGGCATAACCGCAGGATCGGCGCACCACCGGCGGCCGTTCGAACCCTGAGCACAAAATCACTAGGAGGACTATCCGTGCTGATCAGCAATGCTTACGCCCAGGCCGCACCTGCCAGCCAGGGATTCGACCTGTTCCAGATGCTGCCGTTGGTATTGATGTTCGTGTTGTTGTATTTCCTGATGATCCGGCCGCAGTCGAAGCGCGCCAAGGACCATAAAACCATGCTCGCGGGATTGCAGAAGGGCGATGAAGTGGTTACGGCGGGAGGCACGCTCGGCAAGGTCACCAAGGTCGGTGACAATTTCGTTTCCGTCGAAATTGCTCCGAACGTCGAAATCCAGGTCCAGAGGCCTTCCATCACCACCCTGTTGCCCAAGGGAACCATCAAGAGCGCCGCTTGACGCCTGACGCAGGCGCAGCCAGGCCCTTCTCCGATCACACCTGACTATCCGCACCGCATAGGGCACTCATGAACCGCTATCCGCTCTGGAAATACATCCTCATCGCCGTCGCGCTCACGGTCGGCTTGCTGTACACGTTGCCGAACTTCTTCGGTGAAGTGCCGGCGGTGCAGATCTCCCCGGCCAAAACCACGGCCAAGATCGACGAGGCGCTTTTGTCGCGTGTGGATCAGGCGTTGAGCCAGGCCAACATCAAGCCCGACGGATTATTTCTCGATCCTGCCAGCATCAAGGTGCGATTGGCCAACACCGACGTGCAGTTGAAAGCGAAGGATGTGTTGCAAAGTGCGGTAGGCGAAAACTATGTCGTGGCCCTGAACCTGTTATCCAGCTCTCCGCACTGGCTGACCAGGATAAACGCGCTGCCAATGTATCTCGGCCTCGATCTGCGGGGCGGCGTGCATTTCCTGCTGCAGGTGGACATGAAAGGTGCACTGACCAAGGCCGCCGACCGCTATGCCGCCGATATCCGCACCACGTTGCGAGGCAAGGAAATCCGCTATGCCGGAATATCGCGCGACGGGCAGAACGTCGTGGTCAAGTTCCGCGACAGCGAGACGCGCGACAAGGCGGCCGCGGAAATCGGCAAGCAGAACCCGGATCTGCTGCTGAACTCCGGCGAAGCCGGTGCCGAATATTCGATCACCGCGGCGCTCAGGCCTGAAGTCCAGAAGCGCATCCAGGAATTCGCCATCCAGCAGAACATCACTACGCTGCGCAACCGGGTCAACGAACTTGGCGTCGCCGAGCCGATTGTCCAGCAGTCGGGTTCGGATCGCGTAGTCGTGCAGCTGCCCGGCGTGCAGGATACGGCCAAGGCGAAGGACATTCTGGGCCGTACCGCGACGCTGGAAGTGCGCATGGTGGACGAGGAGCATAGCGATGCCGCATCGCTGCAAGCCGCCATCGGCGGCCAGCCGCCTTTCGGCGACGAACTCCTTTACGATCGCGAAGGCGCGCCCCATCTGCTCAAGCGCGAAGTGGTCCTTACCGGCGATCGCATTTCCGATGCGCAACCCGGGTTCGACGGCCAGACCGGCGAGCCGGCGGTCCACATCAATCTCGATGGTCGCGGTGCCACGATTTTCCAGCAGATTACGCGCGAGAGTGTCGGTAAGCGCATGGCGATGGTACTGGTGGAGAAGGGCAAGGGTGAAATCGTCACGGCACCCGTGATCCGTTCCGAAATTGGCGGCGGCCGTGTGCAGATCAGCGGGCGCATGACGACCGTCGAGGCGCGTGACATAGCGTTGCTGCTGCGCGCCGGCGCGCTGGCGGCACCGATGGAAATCGTCGAAGAACGCACGGTCGGCCCCAGTCTCGGCGCGGACAACATCACCCGCGGTTTCCATTCGACCATGATCGGCTTCGCCGCCATCGCAATTTTCATGATCGCCTACTACATGTTCTTCGGTGTGATATCGGTGCTGGCCCTGGCGGTGAACCTGATGCTGCTGGTTGCGCTGCTGTCGATGCTCCAGGCGACGCTTACGCTGCCTGGCATCGCCGCAATTGCGCTGGCGCTCGGCATGGCGATCGACGCCAACGTGCTGATCAACGAACGCATCAGGGAAGAATTGCGCAACGGCACCACGCCGCAAGCGGCGATTGCCGCCGGGTACGAACGGGCCTGGGCGACGATCCTCGATTCGAACATCACCACCCTGATCGCCGGTATCGCGCTGTTCATGTTCGGCAGCGGCCCGGTGCGCGGCTTTGCGGTAGTTCACTGCCTTGGCATCCTGACATCGATGTTCAGCGCGGTAGTGGTTTCCCGCGGCATGGTGAACCTGGTTTTCGGCGCGCGGCGCAAGCTCGAAAAATTGCCGATCGGCAATACCGACTGGTACAAGCGGCAGAAAGCCGCCTGATCGCGGCTCGCCGGATTTAGCGCAGAGGACGAAACAAATGGAATTTTTCCGTATCCGCAAAGACATTCCCTTCATGCGCCACGCGCTGGTGTTCAACATCATTTCGTTGATCACCTTCATCCTGGCGGTGATCTTCCTTTTCACCAAAGGCCTGCATCTGGGCGTCGAATTTACCGGCGGTACGGTGATGGAGATCAACTACGGCCATACCGTGGACGTCGACAAGATCCGCGATACGCTGAACCGGTTGAGCCTCGCCGACGCGACGGTGCAGAGTTTCGGCAGTTCGCAGACGGCATTGATCCGGCTGCCGGCCAAGCAGGGTGTTACCGGCGCGCAGCTGTCGGAAACCGTGATCAAGGCCTTGCGTCAGGACGATTCGTCGGTCGAACTGCGCCGTGTCGACTTTGTCGGCTCGCAAGTCGGCAAGGAACTCGTAGAAAACGGGGCGCTGGCATTGTTGCTGGTATCCATCGGCATCGTGGTTTACCTGGCGCTGCGTTTCGAATGGAAGTTCGGGGTCTCCGCGATCATCGCCAACCTGCATGACGTGGTGATCATCCTGGGCTTCTTCGCCTTCTTTCAATGGGAATTTTCATTGCCGGTGCTCGCGGCGGTGCTCGCCGTATTGGGTTATTCGGTGAACGAATCCGTGGTCGTATTCGACCGGATCCGCGAAAATTTCCGCAAGATGCGCAAGGCCAGCACGCCGGAAGTCATCAACAACGCGATTACCCGCACCATGTCGCGCACCATCATCACTCACGGCTGCACGCAGCTTATGGTCACGTCGATCCTGATCTTCGGCGGCGAAACGCTGCATTACTTTGCGCTGGCGCTCACCATCGGCATCCTGTTCGGCATTTATTCCTCGGTCCTGGTCGCGAGCCCGCTGGTGATGTGGCTGGGCGTGACGCGCGAGGATTTCATCAAGCCCGAGAAGAAGCAGGAAGAAGCAGTCGTCTAATTCAGCGGGTCTGCCATGGATTTGTTTTCCGGCTTTATCGATCTGGTCCTGCACCTGGACCAGCACCTGCGGGAGCTGGCCCAGAACTACGGTGCCTGGATTT
The DNA here is from genome assembly GCA_036394495.1 of Burkholderiales bacterium. GTDB lineage: Bacteria > Pseudomonadota > Gammaproteobacteria > Burkholderiales > JACQAP01 > JACQAP01. The sequence continues at coordinate 2,419 of DASWEZ010000045.1, read as the reverse complement.
ACGCAGTTCTCTTTCTCATCGTTTTCCTCGAAACCGGCGTGGTCGTCGCGCCGTTCCTGCCCGGCGACTCGCTGCTGTTTGTGGCGGGAACCCTGGCCGCCGCAGGCGAACTCAACGTGCATGCCCTGGTGCTCCTGCTGATTGCAGCGGCGATTGCCGGGGATTCGCTGAATTACTCCATCGGCCGCTATCTCGGACCGAGGGTTTTCCGGTTCGACGATTCGCGATTCTTCAAACGCGCCTACGTGGACCGGACCCATGCGTTCTTCGAGCGCCATGGTGGGAAGGCGATCATCATCGCGCGCTTTGTGCCGATCATCCGCACCTACGCACCTTTCGTAGCGGGCATCGGCGCGATGAGCTACCGGCGCTTTCTGATGTTCAACGTGACGGGGGCGGTGCTGTGGGTAGCGCTGCTGACTTATGCCGGCTTTTTCTTCGGCAACCTGCCGCTGGTCAGGAACAATCTTACGGCTGTCATTCTCGGCATCATCGTGCTGTCCGTGATGCCGGCGATCGTCGAGTTCTGGCGCGCTCGGCGCGCGTCGTAAGGGGCGAGGGACGAGCGTTTAAATCTCACCACGAAGGCACGAAGGTCACGAAGGAACACGAAGAAATACGAAAAAGAGATATCGAAACGCAGGGGAATGTTAATTTAGTGCCCTTGTATGGGCGGCCAACTTTACATTGCCAATGAACGTGCGCTTCCGTACCAAACCTTCTCTTATTTTGCTTTTCTTCGTGCCACTTCGTGACCTTCGTGCCTTCGTGGTGAGGCCGAGGGTGTAGCCTCTAGCTCTTTTCGCAATTACACGCGCTTCGCCAACTGTTCCGCCAGGCCGATATAACTGCCCGGCGTCAGGGCCAGGAGGCGTTCCTTCTCCGCAGGCGGAATGGCAAGTCCGCGAATGAACTGATGCAGCGCATCGCTGGTGATTCCGCCCTTGCCGCGCGTGAGTTCTTTCAACTGTTCGTACGCATCGTCGATGCCATAGCGTTTCATGACTGTCTGGATCGGTTCGGCCAGGACCTCCCAGGTGGCATTCAGATCATCGGCAAGACGCTTTGCATCGGGTTCGAGTTTGTTCAGGCCGCGCAGGCAGGAGTCATAAGCGAGCAGGCTGTAACCCAGCGCGACCCCCATGTTGCGCAACACCGTCGAGTCCGTCAGATCGCGCTGCCAGCGCGAGACCGGCAATTTTGACGACAAGTGCGACAGCAGCGCATTGGCGAGGCCGAGATTGCCTTCGGAATTCTCGAAATCGATCGGATTGACCTTGTGCGGCATCGTCGAGGAACCGATTTCGCCTTCTTTGACTTTCTGCTTGAAATAGCCGATCGAGATGTATCCCCAGATGTCGCGATCGAGGTCGAGCAGCACGGTATTGAGTCCGGCGCAGGCATCGAATAACTCTGCGATGCCGTCATGCGGTTCGATTTGCGTAGTGTACGCATTGAATTCGAAGCCGAGTTCGGCGACGAAATCGCGGCAGAATTTCTCCCAGTCGAAGCCGGGAAACGCCGCAAGATGGGCGTTGTAATTCCCGACTGCGCCGTTGATCTTGCCGGTGAGCGAGACGCCCGCGACACGGGTGCGCTGCCGGCGCAGGCGATGAACGAAGTTCGCCATCTCCTTGCCCAGTGTACTGGGCGTGGCCGGTTGGCCGTGCGTGCGCGACAGCATGGGCAGTGACGCGGTCGAATGGGCGAGCGCGGTCAGTCTTTCTATCAAGGCATCGACCGCAGGCAGCATTACTTGCGCGCGCGCATCCCTCAGCATTAGCGCATGGCAAAGGTTGTTGATGTCTTCGGAAGTGCAGGCGAAGTGCACGAAGCCGGTGACACCGGCGATTTCGGGGTTGTCGGAGAGTTTCTCCTTGAGCCAGTACTCGATCGCCTTGACGTCGTGATTGATGCGGGCTTCGATCTGTTTTACCGCTTCACCGTCGATGACCGAGAAGTCGCGAACCACAGTGTCGAGTTGCCGTACCGTGGCGGGCGAAAGGGAGGGAATGTTGTCGAGCGCTTGCGCGGCGCAAAGCGCTTTGAGCCATTCGACTTCGACCAGAATGCGGTAGCGGATCAGGCCGAATTCGCTGAAGTAATCCGCGAGTCTGGAAACTTTGTCCCGGTAGCGGCCATCGAGCGGGGACAGGGCGGTGAGATTGGAAAGAGGCATCATCCAAGTGGCTAATCGATATGGATAATTTTATCACGATGGATTGCGCTACGGCAGACCTTACATCTCACCACAGGCCTTACACCTCACCACACTACGTCTCACCACGAAGCAACTGCGTTCAAAGTCAAACTTCTTGTGGGTTTTTCCACGGTTGGTTCGACTTGAGCATGGCGTTAAGGATGACGAGCATTTTGCGCATGCAAGCAGTGATGGCCACGTAGTGATGTTTTCCCGCAC
>DASWEZ010000044.1:0-2529 GCA_036394495.1 Burkholderiales bacterium | reverse complement strand
CGTCCCGACGGATGATGTGACGGGAGTTGGCCGTTTGCACGCAGGAAAAGTCCGCAATGGAAGGGGACGGCGGCATTGGCTGCCGCCATGGCACGCGGATACGCGTCGTACCGCCGGTACGGACCATTCTTGTTGTTGTCGCAAGCACGTTGACACGAGCGCAGGATGATGTCGGGGCGGCGGCGCACGTCGCTTGTCTCCATCCCGGAACGCCGAATGGCGCATCAATCAGGCCGATCGCGCCACTCACCGATACCGGCGCCTGAGAGCGACTTGCAAACGGCATGGCGGCAGTGCCCTGGTTCTCACTCCTTCACTCGTTCATATATCCGATTTGGATGAGCCACGGGCTCGACTGTGCGATACCGCACCGACTTCACGCAACGGTCGCCGTAACGTGCTCCAGGAAACCGCACCAGGTTTTTCCGATGGTTGTTCGATCCGATCTAGATCCTTCGGGGCCATGAAAGAAGAGCGCGCATTCGCGTTGCCATATTGCAGTCTTACTGATCGGGGCGAGCGCCGCGAGTGTCCTCTGGCTAACCTCGGCGAAGGCAATTTAAGAATCGCTCCGTGCGATTTCGAACATACATTCGTTCCCGTTCAAGGTAGGCTCGTTTTCGGTCGGGTTTCCCAACAGAAAATCGGCTCATGCCACCCCAATTGGCGATTCCCCGGACCGTTCTCAACCCATCGAAAGGACCTTCATGAACAAGTTGCTGATCAGTTTGACCGCTTGCGCCTTTGGCTTGGTGCTAAGCAGCACGGGTATTGCGGCCGATCAAATGGCTCCAGAGAAGGGCGCTTCTCCCGAGGTCTCGCAGCCGGACACGCAAGCACCCCCGGCCGACAAGGCGGGCGACGTGACCGCGGACAAGTCCACGCAGACAGACCCGCAAGCAGCGCCGAACACCAAGCCGGCCAGCGAAGCGTCCGACAAGGCAAGCAAGCCGGAAGATGTCAGCGAAGCCTATACGGCCGCGCTGAAGAAGTGCGAATCCCTGAGCGGCGCCGAGAAGGAAGCTTGCGAGAAAAAAGCCAAAAAAGAGAAGGGAAATATGTAAATCAGGCATTACTGCCAAAGTCGTTGCGGACCCGGGCGCCAGCCATCGCCTATGCGCGCTGGCGCACGGAGTTTCCGGGCCGGGAAGGGTAGGGTGGAAAGCAGTCTCCATCGAATCAGTTCGAACGCGATTCGATCCTTCAACCCACGCCAAAGGCACACTCATGAACAGCATCATCTACATCATCGGCTTGATCGTCATAGTCGTCGCCATCCTGTCGTTTTTCGGGCTGCGCTAAAGCGTCAAGCAATCGCCGACGGCATCGTGCCGTCGATCGATGCCCACGATTCCCCGCAGGATGTCTTTGATGTCCTGATGGCGAGCGTGAAGGATTCGGCTGATCCATTCGTGAGATGCCGCGTCGACATGCCCCGCCCAATCCAAAAGCCCGCAGACCGGAAAAGGCAGGAGCGAACATGCAACTAGGCGACCAGCAGGCCAGCAGCAACGTCGAGGATCGGCGCGGCATGCGCATCGGCGGCGGGTTGGGTGTCGGCGGGCTCGTGATCGCCGTCATCGCCTACTTCCTCGGATTCGACCCCGGCACGATATTGAACGTGGCCGAGCAGGTCGCGCCCCAGGCCGATACGCGCGAAGCGCCCAAGGGCGCGCCCGCGGACGAGATGGGGCAGTTCATCTCCAAGGTTCTCGGCAGCACCGAGGTCGTCTGGGGCAAGATCTTTCAGCAGTCCAATAACCAGTACCGCGCACCGACGCTGGTCCTCTATGACGGCCAGGTGCGTTCGGCCTGCGGCACGGGGCAATCGGCCGCGGGTCCCTTCTATTGTCCCGGCGACGAGAAGCTCTACATCGACCTCGCGTTCTTCCGCGACCTGCGGACACGCTTCCGCGCCCCGGGCGATTTCGCACAGGCCTATGTGATCGCCCACGAGGTGGGCCACCACGTGCAGAAACTCACCGGCACCTTCCAGAAGTTGGAAGCGGCCCGCGGGCACGCCTCCCGGGCCGAAACCAACCGGACCTCGGTACGCATGGAACTGCAGGCCGACTGCTACTCCGGTGTGTGGGGACACTACGCAGGCACCATGAACCAACTCGACTCCGGCGACATCGCCGAAGCGCTCAACGCCGCGACGGCGATCGGCGACGACCGCCTGCAGAAGCAGACCCAGGGCCACATCGTGCCCGAGGCGTTCACGCACGGTTCATCGGAGCAGCGCGTGCGCTGGTTCAAGCGGGGCATGGATTCGGGCCGAATGCAGGACTGCGATACCTTTTCCAGCAATTCGCTTTGAGCGGCCTATTGCCGAAAATCTCATCACAGGTCTACATCCCACCACGTTTACATCTCACCACATCTACATCTCACCACGAAGCAACTGCGTTCAAAGTCAAACTTCTTGTGGGTTTTTCCACGGTTGGTTCGACTTGAGCATGGCGTTAAGGATGACGAGCATTTTGCGCATGCAAGCAGTGATGGCCACGTAGTGATGTTTTCCCGCAC
>DASWEZ010000043.1:0-3494 GCA_036394495.1 Burkholderiales bacterium | reverse complement strand
GTTCAGTGTAAAGGGAGGCGCAACCAGGAGCCAAGCATGAAAAAGCCGAAGATCGAAGCAGAAGAACAGCAGCCGCGCAAAATCATTCGCGCCGACAAAGCGCCGACCACCGGCTACTCGCTGGTGGTGGACGGTCACTTCAAGTCGCACCACGATACGGTGGAAGCCGCCGAAGCGGCGGGCATGGCCCTGAAGAATCAGTTCCAGATGCTTCAGGTGCAGGTTTACGACGCCGCGACCAGGACGCGATCGATGATCGAATGGCCCGCGCCGGCGTAAGACCTTACGTCCGGCGTCCGCCGCTTTGCTGGCTCGCCAGCCAATCAGACAGCGCAGGCGCCTTTTCCTCCGACTTCTTCGCTGATTTGCCGCGCGCCTTTTTCACCGCCATCGGACGTGGCGGCTCAGCGGCTTCGCGCGCGAGCCTCAATGCCTTGAGCTTCGCCATGTTGTCGAGCACTGCTTTCGTGGCGATATCGTAATCGGTCTTGCCGGGTTTGCCCGGGTTCGCCTTGCCAAAGCGCGCATCGGCGCGGCTGCGATCTTCTTTTGTCATTTAGATCGACTTCTTTTTCTTGGACTTGGTCTTGGGTTCGGCCGGCTTGTCGCGGTCGGCGGCTTCCTTCGCCAATCGCATCGCGCGCAAATTCGCCGTCCGTTTTCGGATAGCGATGTCGGCAGCCGCGATATCGGCCATGGCCTTGATGCCTTCGGCATCCTGGGCGAGCTTTCGCTTCTGCCTGATCTCTTTGAGTTCGGCGGCGCTTTTCGGTTCGTCATTCATCGGATGCCTCAAAATTTCGCAGGCGCTTGGTCGTGCAGCCGATCCTACCATGTATCGGACCGGCAAAGTCGATCTTTAAGCCGCATCCGCCGGAAAAGCGCCGTTTTCGCGCTAAAATGAGCGATCGTGGTGAAGAACAGGCCCATCCCCGCGCGACCGGATGCAGCCGATCGCACGAGAATCAACCGAGCGTTTCCGATCAGAACGTGGCCCCGGCCTTTACCAGGTAGGTCCGGCCCGGCAGCGGATAGGCGCTGAACCGCCCATCGGTGAATGCACTCGCGATCGCGTAGTCGTAATACAGCGCATTCAGCACGTTGTTGACGCTGACCGACCAGAAGAAGTGCTCATATTGCCCGCTCAGCTTGAAGTCGATCGTCGCGTTGGCCGGAATGAGCGGCTGCCGGTTCGGCTGATCGTTGTCCAGGCGACGCTCGCTCCAGCCGCGCAGCGTTGCATCGACCACGAGATAGTTTTGCCAGACGTTCCAGGTCACACCCGCATTGGCGGTGTAGCGTGACACCAGCGGAACGTCATTGCCCGCGAATGGGCCCTCGCGAAATATCGCGCGGGTGTATGCGAAGGCGCTCCGGAACAGCAGGCTGTCGCTGACGCGCACCGACGTGTTGGTTTCGGAGCCGTAGCGCCTTGTGGGATCGAGGTTGTAGTTGAAGAAATTGACGGGGTCGAAATGGATTTCATTGACCAGATCCATATCGTAGATGCTCGATTGCACCTGGAACAATCCGGCATTGATTCGGAAACCTCCTTCGACGTCATGCGAGGTCTGGGTTTTCAGCTTGAAAGTTCCGGGTATCGGATTGAAGAAGACATCGAAGGCGGGGCCTGAGGCCACCCGTTCGTCGACATCCGGCGTGCGGAACGCGCGCGCGGCGCGGCCGAATACCGAAAACACGTCGGTAAAGCGATGTTCGAAACCAACATGCAGCGCGTATTGCGTCTCGCTGCTGTCGAGCGGAAGCGCCTGGGTATCGAAGGCTCCCGGTGCTGTCGGATCGAAACGGTCCCGCGCGTTCAGACGGGTATTTTGAGCCCGCCCGCCATAGGAGAAATCGGTCGTCGGCAGCACGCCGATGGTCTGCTGCCAGTAGCCACCCAGCGTCTGCTGCGACAGGTCGTAGACATGGATTGGCGGGAAGCCGTTGAATTCGCTGCGATTGGAGTGGTAGGTCGCGTCGTAATAGTCGATGCCCGTCAGAATATTTGAGGGGAGACCAAGGATGGGGTTTTTGATGCTCAAGCGCGGGGTTATCGACCAGGTCTGCAGCGTCGTATCGACGTAGCTGGAGAGGAAGCTCGGAACCGGCAAAACCGCGGTAGAGCCGAAGAAAGCGGCCTGCTGCTTCTTGTCGCGCACCCCGCCGTCGACGATCAGTTCGGCGCCGTTCCACAATGTCTTGGTGAAACCGGCGGTGGCATTGGCACCCTGCTTGTTGGCGTAGTCGAAGGGAGTGGTGGCGCCGCTGCGGTCGGTGACCAGCTGGTTGAGGCCGATCGACGGGTCGACGAATCGGCCGCCTGGCAATCCCAGCTTCTGGTCGTCCCCGGTTATTGTCAGGAATGCCGTGAGGTCGGACGTCGAATAGTTGATGTTGCCGATCCCGTTGCGCTGGTCGAGCGCGTTGTTGACCCGATACCCGTCAGACTTGAATCCGTTGCCATAGAAGGATGCCGACCACGGTCCTGCGTTGGCCGCGGTCGACACCGAAGCCAGCCGCTGGTTGAAGGAGCCGGCGCCGCCTTCGGCGCGGATCGCGACCGGCGGTCCGCCGATGCCGGTCTTGGTGACGATGTTGATGACGCCGCCGACCGCGTTGTCGCCATAGAGCACGGCGCCGCTGTTGCCCCGCGTGATCTCGATGCGCTCAATCGAATCGCGCGGAATGGTGGAAAGATCGACACCGGCCATATCAATGTCGTTGAGTCGCCGGCCGTTGATGAGCACGAGGCTGTTGGCGGTGGCGAACGCACCGAATCCGCGAAGATCGACGGTGGTCCCCACGCCGTTCACGCCACCAAACAGCGACGTCAGCTGGACGCCGGGCGTTTGCGCAATGATTTCCTGAATCGATTGTGCCGGCGAGTGCGCAATATCCTCGGCCGTGATGACGGAAGTAGATGCGCCGACGATGCCCGCGAATTGCTGAATCGTCGTGGCGTTGCCCGGGGACGAGACATTCGGACTGTTTGCCGGCGTGCCGCCCGGGCTACTGGTTTGCGATACGTTCGGCGCGACGCGCCGCGAACCCGAACCTTCATCATTGGCGGGTCTTGCGCGAGTACGGTTCTGGTCTCCGGGCGGGCTGACCTCGATCGGCGGCAGTTGATCCGAAGGTGCCTGCTGCGCTCTGGCGGCAGAAATTCCCAGGGAAAGAACGGGTACGAGAAAACTGGAAGCTAGCAGACAGGTGCTACGCCGCTGTGCGGCCTTGAGGGTGGAAGACATGGTTAGACCTCGGTATGACGTCAGTGGCACGTCACAGCGAACGAAGTCTCACCATTGTGCTTTCTCGCACCTCAGTGAAGCCAATGTCTGTACTCCCCGACCGACATCTTCGCGTGTGACCACGGCTGACGGCAGGTCTCCTGGCTCGCGGGTCGGTACCGTTCGTCGCCTTCCCAGGACCGAGATTTCCCAGTGGCATATGACGAAAGATTCACCGCTTACAGTTGCGGGGGCAGCCGCGGC
>DASWEZ010000042.1:0-14339 GCA_036394495.1 Burkholderiales bacterium | reverse complement strand
GCGGTCGCCGGCGGCGTGACCTCGCTGGTCTGTCCCCCCGACACCGATCCGCCGCTGGACGAACCCGGGCTGGTGGAAATGCTCAAGCATCGCGCGCGCAGCCTCAACCAGGCGCACGTGTATCCCCTTGGCGCACTGACGCAAGGACTGAAGGGTGAACGCATCACGGAGATGGCGGAATTGCTGGACGCCGGTTGCGTCGCGTTCTCGCAGGCGGACGTGCCGCTCAACGACAATGAGGTATTGTTGCGCGCCATGCAGTATGCATCCACTTTCGGTTACCCGGTCTGGTTGCGGCCGCGGGATGCCGCGCTTGGCAGGGACGGCGTCGCGCACGACGGCCAGGTGGCTACGCGCCTCGGCCTTGCACCGATTCCGGCCATAGCGGAGACCGTTGCGCTGTCCACCATCCTGCTGCTGGTACGCGAGACCGGCGCGAGGGTTCATCTGTGCCGGTTGTCCACGGCCGATGGCGTCGACATGGTGCGCCAGGCCAAATCCATGGGAATCAATGTGACCTGCGACGTTTCGGCCAACCACGTGCACCTGAGTGAAATGGATATCGGCTACTTCGATGCGAACTGCCACCTTGTGCCGCCGCTGCGATCCATCCGGGATCGCGAAGCCTTGCGCCGCGGCGTGCAGGACGGGACGGTGGACGCGATCTGCTCCGATCACACGCCGGTGGACGAGGATGCCAAGCAACTGCCGTTCGGCGAATCGGAATCGGGAGCCACCGGTCTCGAATTCCTGCTGGCGCTGACGCTCAAATGGGGGGAAGAAACAAAAATCCCCCTGGCGGCCACGCTGGCCAAGGTTACCAGTGAGCCCGCGCGCATTTTGGGCATCCGCGCCGGCGCCATCGGCCTTGGCGCAAGCGCGGACCTATGCGTGTTCGATCCGCATGCGCGCTGGAACGTCGAACCGGCCAAGCTGAAGAGCCAGGGCAAAAATACGCCGTTTGCCGGTTACGAAATGAGCGGCAAGGTGCGATTTACCCTGGTCGAGGGACATGTCGTCTATGAAGGGTAAACGGGGAACAGCGAACAGGAAACAGACAACCCCGGGTTGAAAGTGAATTCGACGGGCACCATTTACTAATCCCAACCTCCTATTCCCCGCCTCAAGCGATGAATCCACTGCTCGATTTTTCCGGCCTTCCGCGCTTCGCGGAATTCAAACCCGAATCCGTCACGCCGGCCCTCGATCAACTGCTGGCCGAGAATCGGGTGGTGGTCGAGGATCTCCGGAACCAGGACGCGCCGCCCGACTGGGACAATTTTATTGCGCCTCTGGACGACGGCAACGAGCGTCTGCGCCGTGCGTGGGGCCAGGTCGCCCACATGAATGCGGTCATGAACAGCCCGGAGTTGCGCGATGCCTATAACGCAAACCTGCCGCGCATCACGCAATATTTCACCGAACTGGCGCAGGACGAAGTGCTCTACCGCAGGTACAAGGCGCTGCGCGCTTCGGATGCTTTCCAGCGCCTGACAGGGGCGCAGAAGAAAGTCATCGACAATGAGTTGCGCGACTTTCGTCTGGGCGGGGCGGAACTGCCCGCCGGCGAAAAAGCGAGGTTCAAGCAGGTAATCGAAAAACTTGCGGGGTTGTCGTCGAAGTTCAACGACAACCTGCTCGACGCCACCAATGCATTCGAGTTGATCGTTTCAGACCGGAAGCGGCTGGCGGGCATTCCGGACGATGCGCTGGAGTTTGCGGGCGATGCGGCCAGGCAGGCGGGCAAGCAGGGTTGGAAATTCACGCTGCACATGCCGTCCTATCTCCCGGTCATGCAATATGCGGAGGATCGCAAGTTGCGCGAGCAGATGTATCACGCTTATGTGACGCGGGCCGCCGAGTTCGGCGAATCCGGGTGGGACAATACTGCGATCATCGTCGATGTCCTGCGGCTGCGCCGCGAGCAATCCCGGATGCTTGGCCTCGCGAGTTTCGCGGAATTGTCATTGCAGCCGAAGATGGCCGACTCGCCGCAGCAGGTCCTGGATTTCCTCGAAGAGCTGGCGAAACGTGCCAAGCCGTATGCGCAGCGTGATCTGGCTGAACTGAAGGAGTTTGCTTCCAGGCAGCTCGAACTCGAGGACCTTCAACCTTGGGATGTGGCTTATGCATCCGAAAAGCTGCGGGTGGCGCGCTACGCGTTCTCCGACCAGGAAGTGAAGCAGTACTTCCCCGAGCATCAGGTGCTGCAGGGCATGTTTCGCGTGGTCGAAACGCTGTACGGTTTGCAGATAAAGCCCGACGAAGCGCCCCGATGGCATGAGGACGTCCGGTTTTTCTCGATCAGGAATCGCGGCGGCGAAATGGTCGGGCAGTTTTATCTGGACCTCTATTCCAGGCCATCGAAGCGCGGCGGCGCGTGGATGGACGATGCGATTACACGACGACGCAAGCAAACCGGCATGCAGACGCCCGTGGCCTATCTCAACTGCAATTTCACCGCTGCGCTGAGCGGAAAACCGGCCCTCTTCACGCATGACGAGGTGATCACCCTGTTCCACGAATTTGGCCACGGCTTGCACCATTTGCTGACCGAGGTCGAGGTGCTCGGCGTATCGGGAATCAACGGGGTCGAGTGGGACGCGGTCGAGTTGCCCAGCCAGTTCATGGAAAACTTCTGTTGGGAATGGGAAGTCCTCAAGGACATGACCCGTCACGTGGAGACGGGTTCCAGCCTGCCCCGCGAGCTGTTCGAGAAAATGGTGGCGGCGAAAAATTTCCAGAGCGGCATGCAGACCGTCAGGCAACTCGAATTCGCCATTTTCGACATGCGCCTGCATTCCGATTTCGACCCCAACGGAGGCAAGACGCCGCTGCAACTGGTCGACGAAGTCCGCCGCGGCGTGGCCGTATTGTTTCCACCGCCTTACAATCGTTTTCCGAACAGTTTTTCGCACATATTCGGCGGCGGTTATGCTGCGGGATACTACAGCTACAAGTGGGCGGAAGTCCTTTCGGCCGATGCCTACAGCATGTTCGAGGAGAACGGCGTGCTGAATTCCTCGGTCGGCAACCGCTTTCGCGAGGAGATCCTTGCCGCCGGGGGAAGCCGGCCCGCGCTCGAGTCCTTCGTCGCATTTCGCGGCCGCAAACCGAACATCGATGCGTTGTTACGCCACAATGGCATGGCGCAGGCTGCCTGACGCTGTGGCATGATCGTCCCGATTTACAGGAGGCTTTGATGAAAAGCTGGATGTTGTTTCCGGTTCTCATGCTGGTTTGCATTGCCGCGCAGGCCGATGTCTACCGCTGGGTGGATGCAGACGGCAAGGTTCACTTCAGCGATCAGCTTCCACCGGCCGATATCAAGCAGTTTGAAAAGATTAAAGCAGCGGGGGGCAAGTCAAGCGACGCGCCGTTGCCTTATGCGCTGCAGCAGGCGGTCAATAATTTTCCGGTGACCCTGTATTCCAGCGCATGCGGCGATGGCTGCACGCGCGCACGCCAACTGCTCGAGAAACGCGGCATTCCCCATACAGAAGCGGATGCAACCGAACCGACTGTCCAGGAAGAACTGAAGAAGCTCACGGGCGGCACCATCGAGGTGCCGGTCCTGAAAGTTGGCCGCGACACCTTGAGAGGTTTCGAGGAAGGAAGATGGAACACCGCGCTGGACGCCGCGGGATACCCGCAGACGGCCGTGATTCCACCTTCTCAAACGACGACCAGGCTAGCCAAGCCGGCTGCCTCGCCCGCGACACAGCCGCCTCCCGCCGAAGTGGCGCGATAGCTCTTTGAAACTCGCCGCCTGGAACGTCAATTCGCTCAAAGTCAGGCTGCCGCAACTGCTTGACTGGCTGGCGCGCGAGCAGCCCGATGCAGTTTGCCTGCAGGAAACGAAAGTCGAGGACCACAACTTTCCATTGCAGGATGTCGAACGCGCCGGCTATCGGGTGGCGTTCAGCGGACAGAAAACTTACAACGGCGTGGCCATCCTCGCACGTGAGTCGCCCGAAGCGGTCGAGCATGGGATTGGCGGTTTCATCGATGCGCAGAAGCGGGTCATCTCTGCGACAGTGAACGGTGTGCGCGTGGTATGTGCGTACGTGCCTAACGGCCAGAGCCTCGACTCCGACAAATATCAATACAAACTCGGTTGGTTGAAAGCGTTTACGGCCTGGCTGCAGGGTGAATCGCAGAAACACGCCCGCATTGCAGTTCTCGGCGATTTCAACATCGCGCCGGAGGATCGGGATGTGCATGACCCGAAGGCCTGGGAGGGGCAGGTGTTGTGCAGCCCCCCTGAGCGGCAAGCCTTTCAGGGCTTGATCGGAATCGGCTTCAAGGACAGCTTCAGGCTGTTCGATCAGCCGGAGAAATCGTACTCCTGGTGGGATTACCGCATGAACGCATTTCAGCGCAAGATGGGGTTGCGCATTGACCATATCCTGCTGTCCGGCGGCCTTGCGGGCGATTGCAGGTCGAGCAGGATAGACATCGAAATGCGCAGGAACGAGCGGCCTTCCGACCACGCACCCGTCATCGCTGAATTGGGCTAAGGCTTCTGTGGTGATCGGTATTTAGGGGTTCTACTTTTCACGGCCGCTCTCTTCTCCCAGACCCAGTTCCTGAATTTTACGTGTCAGCGTGTTGCGGCCCATGCCGAGCAGCACCGAGGCTTCAATTCGTCGTCCTCCGGTGTGGGCAAGTGCGCGTGTTATCAGCGCGCGTTCGAACTGGCGGGTCAGTTCATCCAGGATCGCGCTATCGCCGCGCTTTAACGAGGCTTCCGCTTCGCGCTCGAGCGCCGCCACCCAGTTTTCGGCGGAAGCCACGCGGGTCTCCTCGCGCAGTTCCGGCGGCAGATCTTTTACATCGATGTTCATCCCCGGCGCCATGACGGTGAGCCAATGGCACAGATTTTCGAGCTGGCGCACGTTGCCCGGCAGATCCAGCGAAGTCAGATACTTCATAGCGGTTTCGGAAAGCTTCTTCGATTCCACGCTGAGTTCGCGCGCGCTCTTCTGCAGAAAATGCCGGGCGAGCAGCGGAATGTCGTCGCGACGTTCGCGCAGCGCAGGCAGTCGCAGCCGGATTACATTCAAACGGTGAAAAAGATCTTCGCGGAACAGACCGCTCTTGACGCGGACTTCGAGGTCCTGGTGGGTCGCTGCGATGATGCGCACATTGGCCTTGATCGGCTGATGTCCGCCAACCCGATAAAATTGTCCGTCGGACAACACGCGCAACAAACGGGTCTGCAGGTCGGGCGGCATGTCGCCGATTTCATCCAGGAACAGCGTTCCGCCTTCCGCCTGTTCGAAACGGCCGCGGCGCATTGCCTGCGCGCCGGTAAAGGCACCGCGCTCGTGGCCGAACAATTCCGATTCGAGCAGATCCTTCGGAATCGCCGCGGTGTTGATGGCAATGAAGGGCTTGGTGGCGCGCGGACTGTGGCGATGCAACGCGCGCGCGACCAGCTCCTTGCCGGTTCCGGATTCGCCATTGATCAGAACCGTGGCATGCGACTGGGTGAGCCGGCCGATGGCGCGAAATACCTCCTGCATGGACGCGCCCTGGCCGAGGATTTCCGGGGAATCCTGCGTGACCTCCGAAACGTCGTCCTGCCGCAGGCTTTCCTCCATGGCGCGGCGAATCAGATCGACCGCATGGTCCACGTCGAAGGGCTTGGGCAGGTACTCGAAGGCGCCGCCCTGGAAGGCGGCTACGGCGCTTTCAAGATCGGAATAAGCGGTCATGATGATGACCGGCAGAGCTGGATGCTTCTCCTTCATCTTTTGCAGCAGTTCGAGCCCGGACCCGCCGGGCATGCGGATATCGCTCACCACCACCTGGGGCGTGGAGGAGGCGAGCGCCAGCAGCGCCTCCTGCGCAGAGGCAAATACCTTGAACGCGATGTCTTCGCGCGCCAGTGCTTTTTCAAACACCCAGCGGATCGAGCGATCGTCGTCTATGATCCAGACAGGTTTCATAATTTGATCGTTAAAATGGTTGGTGACGAATAGGAAATTCTCGCGCCGATGACAGGGCCGCGCGCGTCATTTCCTATTTGCCACCGCTGTTGTCCACCTCGTGCGAAATCGGAAACAGAATGCTGAAGCGCGTCTCTCCGGGCCTGCTCTCTACTTCGATCGTTCCGTGATGCTGGCTGACGAAGGTCTGGGCAATCGTCAACCCGATGCCGTGACCGCCTTCCCGTCCCGATACCAGCGGAAAGAAAATCTTGTCCCTGAGCTCCTCCGGAATCCCGGGTCCGTTGTCGATGATATTCACCAGCAGTGCCAGCCTGTGCATCTTCTTTGCCAGCGTGACCCGCCGGGCGACGCGGGTACGCAAAATAATCCTCCCCTTGCCCTGCATTGCCTGGGCGCCGTTGCGGGCGATGTTCAGCAATGCCTGGATGATCTGCTCCCGATCGGCCATCAACGACGGCAGGCTCACGTCATAATCCGGAAAGATCGTGATGCCCTTCGGAAATTCCGCCAGCAGCAGGCTGCGCACGCGTTCCATCGCCTCATGGATGTTGAAGTGCGTAACCTGCGGCAGGCGATGAGGCGTCAGCAGCCGATCCATCAGGGACTGCAGCCGGTCCGCTTCCTTCATGATGACTTGCGTGTATTCGTGCAGTTCCGGGCGCTCCAGTTCCCGGTCCAGCAGTTGCGCCGCTCCGCGCAATGCGCCGAGCGGATTCTTGATTTCGTGGGCCAGGTTGCGAATCAATTCCCTGGTTTGGGTGCTTTGGTCCATGAGACGCTCTTCGCGCGCTATGCGCAATTGCTGCTGAAGCGGACTCAGCTCGATCAGAAAGCCGGGCAGTTCCGCGATTTCCGTCGGTGTCACCGTGCAGGAGACCTCCAGCCGTGCGTGGCCGGTTATCGTCAATGGAAGCTCGTGCTGCGTATATGTGCAATTGTTCTCACTCGCATAGTTCACCGACGCAATCATCAGCTCCGGATCGGTAATCACCCTGTCGAGCGGCATCCCGACGATATTTTTCGCGCTGATGGCGAGCAGATTTTCGGCCGCAGGATTCACATAGCGCACGACATGCTTCATGTCGAGCAGGACGACTGCCGTGGCCAATGCGTCGAGTCCGATAAACCTGATTGGCGTCATCGAAACGTCACGCAGCGGACCAGGAAGAGTCCAGCAAGAAGCGCGCCACAATGCTTCCTGAAACTTGTGCTGAGGTGAACCGTGCCTGAGGGGAGAAAGGGTTTGCCTGCGGCGAGGCGCAGGCCACGGGGGACTATTTCAGATTGGCGATTTCGCGCTTGATCGCTTCGATGTTGTGTTCGTGGGTCGCCACCGCATCCCGGAAGGGTTGAACGCGCTCGAGAAAGCGAGCGTAGTTGCGCTCGTTGCCATTGCGCACGGCCTCCTGCGCAGCAAGGTCTTCCTTGGCCTGTGCAAGCTGCTTCGTTTCGTCCGCAAGTTCCTGCTCCAATATGCGGCGGCGATCGTCGTCCCGCGTTTTCTGGGTATTCTCGCTTACCCGTGGAGATTTTGCCTTGGCGTCCGAGTTCGTTGATTTGGGCTCCGGATTGCCAGTGCCGGCGGGTGTTGCCGATTTTGTCGATGGATCCTCGAAACATTTCACCTTGGTCGCGCCTTTCGGCGGGCTGTTCGGCGTATTCGAATAGATCACGCGGCCTTCGCTGTCCAGATATTTGCATGTTTCCGCCCATGCGACGGACTGCAGCGATGCGAGTGCGAGAAGCACAGCGAGACAGCGAAAATAATGCATCGGTATCACCTGCCAGGTTGACTGAGGGTAAAGGCGCGGGACGGCACCTTGCGATCCCGTGGCGGAGTCTAAGGCAGGTATTTTCGATTATCAATCCGCAGGTTTCCTGGTAAATCAACGGTGGCAAAGAAAAAAGGGCGGGAAAGTCCGCCCCTTTCTCGGCGTGAACAGCGAATTTACAAGCTGTAGTACATATCGAATTCGACAGGGTGGGTAGTCATCCGGAAACGGGTCACTTCTTCCATCTTCAGTTCGATGTACGCACTGATCATGTCCTCGGAGAAGACACCACCCTTCGTCAGGAAGGCGTGATCCGCTTCCAGGCTCTCAAGCGCCTGGTCGAGCGAGTGGCATGGATGCGGCACTTTTGCAGCTTCCTCCGGCGGCAGGTCATACAAGTTCTTGTCGATCGGATCGCCGGGATGAATCTTGTTCTGCACGCCGTCGAGGCCGGCCATCAGCAACGCAGAAAACGCCAGGTAGGGATTCGCCGTCGGGTCGGGAAAACGTACTTCTACGCGGCGGCCCTTGGGGCTGGCGACGTGCGGAATGCGACAGGATGCCGAGCGGTTCTTGGCGGAATACGCCAGGTTGATCGGTGCCTCGAAGCCGGGCACCAGGCGCTTGTAGGAGTTGGTACCGGGGTTGGTGATCGCGTTCAAGGCCCTGGCGTGCTTGATGATGCCGCCGATGTAATAGAGCGCGAAGTCGGACAAGCCGGCGTAGCCATTGCCGGCGAACAGATTCTGGCCGCCCTTCCAGACCGATTGGTGCACATGCATGCCGGAGCCGTTGTCGCCGACTATGGGCTTGGGCATGAAAGTCGCAGTCTTGCCGTATGAATGCGCAACATTCCAGACCGTGTATTTGAGGATCTGCAGCCAGTCGGCGCGTTTGACGAGGGAATTGAACTTGGTGCCGATCTCGCACTGGCCGGGCGCTGCCACTTCGTGGTGGTGTACTTCCACTTCCACGCCTTGCTGCTCGAGCGCGAGGCACATCGCATTGCGGATGTCCTGCAGCGAATCGACAGGGGGAACCGGGAAGTATCCGCCCTTGATCGGCGGGCGGTGGCCCATGTTGCCACCTTCGAAGTCCTTGCTTGAGGACCACGGCGCTTCTTCCGAAGAGATTTTTACGAAGCATCCGGACATATCGACGTTCCAGGTGACGCTGTCGAATATGAAGAACTCGGGTTCCGGGCCGAAATAGGCAACGTCGCCGATGCCGCTGGATTTCAGGTACGCCTCGGCTCGTTTTGCAATGGAGCGCGGATCGCGGTCGTAGCCCTTGCCATCCGCAGGCTCGATCACGTCGCAGGTAATGTTCATCGTCACTTCGTCGGAGAACGGGTCCAGGCGGATGGAATCGGGGTCCGGCATCAAAAGCATGTCGGAGGCCTGGATGCCTTTCCAGCCTGCGATCGACGAGCCGTCGAATGCATGACCGTCGTCGAACTTGTCCTGGCCGAAAACATGAGCGGGGACGGTGACGTGCTGTTCCTTGCCGCGGGTGTCGGTAAACCGCAGGTCAACGAACTTCACATCGCTTTCTTTCATCAATTTAAATACGTCTGCTACCGCCATTTTGCTCTCCTGAGTTGGGAAGTGAGTGCGAGGGATTTTCAGCGAGCCACAGTTTCAGCAGGAACCATGCCCAGCAAAAAAAACCAATAAATCGATAATTCACAGATGCTTAGGCCATCCATCCGATATGGCTGCGCACTAAAAAAAAGCCTGGCCTCGATAGGCGCCCGAAATTAGTGCATGACAATCAACTTGGCAAGAGAAATCTTCCTTGGAAATTGATTCTGCTAATCTTTAAGTATCGAGGCGCCCGATTCGCGCGGGACGACGACCGAACAACATAAGTATCTGTAAAGGAAACGATAATGGACGATGTATCAGAAATTTTGAATAAGGCTCGCCAGCGAGCCCAGGAATTGCGGCTGCCCTACGCCGGTGCACTTTTGCCCGTCGAAGCCTACGAGTTAATGCAGAAGGCGCCGGGAGCCAGGCTGGTCGATGTGCGTACGCGGGCGGAGTGGGACTTTGTAGGCCGAGTGCCAGGCAGCGTTGCCATTGAATGGCAGACTTATCCGACCTCGCAACCGAATCCGGACTTTCTCGATGCGTTGAAAGCGCAGACCGGAACGGACGCCATAGTCATGTTTCTTTGTCGCAGCGGCGCCCGATCGCACGCCGCAGCATCCGCGGCCAGCCAGATCGGCTACTCCCGCAGCTACAACATCCTTCAGGGGTTTGAGGGGGACAAGGACGCGCAAGGCCATCGCGCTTCGGTCGGAGGTTGGCAATTTGCCGGCTTGCCCTGGGTGCAAAACTAGGAATCGGTCTGGCAAACCTCGAAACTCACCACGTGCCGCAAGCGGCGCGTGGTGAGACTTTCAGTCCCGATATGCATTTTGCTCTCAGCCGGTCGTCCAGTTCACGGCGCCCGAATAAGCGGTTATCAGAACGATTACTCCGAACCCGATGCGATACCAGGCGAAGACCGTGAAATCGTGCCGGCTGATATAACGCAGCAACCAGCGTACGCATATGAAGGCCGAGACGAATGCCGCGACGAGTCCGACTCCTAGCAGTCCAAGGTCGTCGGCGGACAACGTGTCGCGGTGTTTGAACAGCTCATAAGCCGATGCTGCAAATAAAACCGGAATCGCCAGAAAAAAAGAAAACTCGGTGGCGGCGCGGCGTGAAAGGCCAAAAAACAATCCGCCGATGATGGTCGAGCCCGCGCGGGAGGTGCCCGGTATCAGCGCCAGTGTTTGTGCCAGCCCGACCTTCAGTGCGTCGGACCATGTCATTTCGTCGACGCTGTCGACCCTGATCTCATGCTTGCGGCGTTCCGCCCAAAGAATGATCAATCCCCCGACAATGAAAGCCACGGCGACCGGCACTGGTTTGAACAGCACTTCCTTGATCGCCTTGCCGAACAGGAGCCCCAAAATCGCGACGGGAAGAAAGGCGATCAGAAGATTCATCGCGAAGCGCCTTGCCTGTGGGTCAGAGGGCAATCGCGCGACGACCGAGATTAGTTTTGCGCGATACTCCCAGACGATGGCGAGAATCGCGCCACACTGGATCACGATTTCGAAGAGCTTGCCTTTTTCGGTGTTGAAGCCGAGAAGATCACCGGCGAGAATCAAATGGCCGGTGCTCGATACAGGCAAAAACTCGGTGATTCCTTCGACGACGCCAAGAATGAGCGCCTTGAGCAGAAGCGGCAGTTCCATGTATTCCTCGCGAACTCAAAAAAAGGCAGTTGCACCGCCAAGGACGCCAAGGTCGCAAGGGAAGGCGATAAGCATACCTGACCGAACTCACCAAAAGGGTTAGCGTGCTGATGGATCCATGCACTTGTTTTCCTTGGCGTCCCTGGCGGTAAATGAATGAACCGCCCCGGATTTAGGTGAATGCATTCACCGCCGCCGTTGCGAACGGCCGTCAGGCCTTGCGATAGATCTCGGCGCCACCGGCGACGAACTCCGCCGCTTTTTCGGTCATCCCCTTCTCCAGCGCCTCGACTTCAGGCACGCCCAATGTTGCGGCGTAGTCGCGTACGTCCTGCGTGATCTTCATCGAGCAGAAGTGCGGACCGCACATCGAGCAGAAATGCGCGAGCTTGGCACCGTCCTGCGGCAGCGTTTCATCATGGAACTGCTTGGCCTTGTCCGGATCCAGGCCGAGATTGAACTGATCGTCCCAGCGGAATTCGAAGCGTGCCTTCGATAGCGCGTTGTCGCGCATCTGTGCGCCGGGATGACCCTTCGCCAGGTCGGCGGCGTGCGCGGCAATCTTGTAGGCGATGATGCCGTCCTTGACGTCGTCCTTGTCCGGCAAGCCAAGATGCTCCTTGGGCGTGACATAACAAAGCATGGCCGTGCCATACCAGCCGATCATGGCCGCGCCGATGGCGGACGTGATGTGATCGTAACCTGGCGCGATGTCCGTCGTGAGCGGGCCCAGAGTATAAAACGGGGCCTCGTGACAGAGCTTGAGCTGCAGGTCCATGTTCTCCTTGATGAGGTGCATCGGAACGTGGCCCGGACCCTCGATCATGACCTGTACATCGTGCTTCCAGGCGACCTTTGTCAACTCGCCGAGCGTGCGCAATTCACCGAGTTGCGCTTCGTCGTTGGCGTCGTAGATCGATCCCGGCCGCAATCCGTCGCCCAGCGAGAACGACACGTCGTAAGCCTTCATGATCTCGCAGATATCCTCGAAATGCGTATAGAGGAAGTTCTCCTTGTGGTGCGCGAGGCACCACTTGGCGAGAATGGAACCGCCGCGCGAAACGATGCCGGTCATGCGCTTCGCGGTGAGCGGAACGTAGGCAAGCCGCACGCCTGCGTGAATCGTGAAGTAGTCGACACCCTGTTCCGCCTGTTCGATCAGCGTGTCCTTGAATATTTCCCAGTTCAGCTCTTCGGCCCGTCCGTCGACTTTCTCCAGCGCCTGATAGATCGGCACCGTGCCGATCGGCACCGGCGAATTGCGCACGATCCATTCCCGGGTTTCGTGGATATGTTTTCCCGTCGACAGATCCATGACCGTGTCACCGCCCCAGCGGATCGCCCAGGTCATCTTCTCGACTTCCTCCTGGATGCTGGAACCGAGGGCCGAGTTGCCGATGTTGGCGTTGATCTTGACCAGGAAGTTGCGACCGATGATCATCGGCTCGGATTCCGGATGATTGATGTTGGCGGGAATGATGGGGCGCCCGCGGGCAACCTCGTCCCTTACGAATTCCGCCGTGATCCGCCTCGGCAGCATGGCGCCGAAAGACTCGCCGGCGTGCTGTCGCGTGATCAATTCCGGCAATGCGTCGCGACGCTGATTCTCGCGTATCGCAATGAACTCCATCTCCGGCGTGACGATTCCCTTGCGTGCGTAGTGCATCTGGCTGACGTTCATACCGGGCCGGGCGCGGCGCGGCTTGCGATGAAGGTTGAAGCGCATCTGCGCCAGCTTCGCGTCGTCAAGCCGCGTGCGGCCGTAGATGGAAGTCGGTCCCGCCATCAATTCGGTGTCGGCGCGTTCCTCGATCCAGCGCTCGCGCAGCGGACCCAGGCCGTTGCGAATGTCGATCGCGGCGCGCGGGTCGGTATAAGGCCCGGACGTGTCGTAGACGAACAGCGGCGGATTGGGCTCCGCGCCGAAGCTCGCGGGCGTATCGGTTTGCGAAATTTCGCGCATCGGCACCTGGATGTCGTCGCGCGTGCCTTGAACGTAGACCTTGCGCGAACTCGGCAACGGTTTCACGGCCGCTTCATCGACATGGGCCGTGGCACTCAGAAACTTGGGATTGGCATTCATGATGCGCTCCTGGAAGCTGTGGAGGCACAGGAGAAGCGCGAGAAATAAAGACTTCGACGCGCTTCCCTGCATCGGCATTATCCGTACAGGTTCGAAGGGTTTGTCTCACCCGCGCCACCCGCGCGCAGGACCCCTAACGCAGCCATGACGCTAATTGAATTGTGTGATAATTGCAAGCTTCCAAAATCGTCGATCGTGCTTAACTTGCAATGAATCTGGAACAGGCGCGCCTCAACATGGTCGAGAGCCAGATCCGCACCTGGGAAGTGCTCGACCAGACCGTGCTGGATCTGCTGCTGACAGTCAGGCGCGAGGAATTCGTCCCCGAAAAATACCGGGATCTTGCGTTTGCCGACATGGAAATTCCGCTCGGGTTCGGAGAAGTGATGCTCGCGCCGAAGATGGAGGCGCGCATGGTCCAGGAACTCGACGTGCGCAAGACCGACAAGATACTGGAAGTCGGAACGGGAAGCGGCTACGTGACTGCGCTGCTGGCCAAACTGGGCGGCCAGGTGGTGTCGGTGGAACGCATCAAGGAATTCAGCCAGGCTGCCACCCGCAAGCTCGCTGGCCATGGAATTCAGAACGTGCAGTTGATCACCGGCGATGGCTCCGAAGGCTGGCCCGCACTGGCGCCTTATGACGTGATTCTCCTGACCGGTTCGGTTCCCGTGCTGTCCACCGCGTTTCAGGAACAACTCGCTGTAGGCGGAAGGCTGCTCGCGGTGATCGGCGAATCGCCCGTGATGACCGCCTGCCTGACGACGCGCGTTTCCGAACGTGCATTCAATTCGGTGGGCCTGTTCGAAACAGTCATTGCGCCGTTGCGCAACGTCAAACAGCCCGAACGGTTTGTGTTTTAGAAAAAATCTGATTGCCGCAGCTCCGTAGGTGAGAATGCGGCGACGTCGAACGAGTAAAGGGGGGGGAACATGAACCGCTTGTCCAAAAAAATGCTGGCCATGGCGTTGATGCTGGGAGCCGGCGATATCGCATTCGCCGCCGACCTGTTATCGATCTACCGGGACGCGCAAGTGTCGGATGCGACCTACGCGGGGGCGAAGGCGCAGTACATCGGGGCGCAGGAGAAGCTGCCGCAGGCGCGCGCGCTGCTGCTGCCCAACGTCAACTTTGGGGCCGGGGCGCACTACAACGACGTGAACAGCCGCTACACGACACCGGCCTTCCCCTCGGGCCAGGCCGACTTCTACGACTACAACTACGGGGTGAACGTCACCCAGCCGCTGTACCGGCGGCAAAACAACGCCACCTTT
>DASWEZ010000041.1:0-3108 GCA_036394495.1 Burkholderiales bacterium | reverse complement strand
CCCTTCCATCAGGTTGGCCATCGTCTTCGCAATCGTTATATACGTTACTGAAGGCGGTCATGTGGCACGCGGTCAAGCCCAAGCGGCGCACGAGGCGGTTCATCGCATGACCAGGGACGAACGCGACCCGCCAACGCGATTCCCGGGATCGCCGTAAACACAGAATCAAGAATGCCATGTTGAATCGCTTGACGATTGTCCCGTACAAACAAATCCTTTTTTTTCAATGCATAATGGCGCGCGCCAGCAGTTCAGTCTGGATTACACTGCCCCGATGCTCAAAGCATTTACCCCGGTTTTCGTCGCCAGGGAAATCCGGGAAATCGAACAGGCGGTACTGTCGCAGCCTTCCCATCCGCCGCTGATGGCGCGCGCCGGAGTTGCCGTGGCGGAATTCGCGCGCGGCATGCTCGGCGATCGCGGCAAACGCGTCCTGCTGCTCGCCGGTCCAGGCAATAACGGCGGCGACGCTTTCGTCGCGGCGCGTCAGCTCAAGGAATGGTGGTACGACGTTGCCGTCGTATTTACCGGACCTGAAACAAAACTCTCGGACGATGCCAAGGCAGCGCTTGCGGATTGGCGCGCAGCAAGTGGCGCGCTGCATGAATCGATTCCGACTAATAGCGACTGGCAACTGATCGTCGACGGGCTGTTTGGCATCGGGCTGGAGCGTCCGCTGGACGGTAAGGCTGCAGAGCTGGTGAACTGGAGCAACAGTTCCGGAGTTCCCATTTTGGCGATCGATATTCCCAGCGGACTGCATGCCGACAGCGGGCGCGTGCTGGGCTGCGCGATCCGGGCTTGCCACACGCTCACGTTCATCGGTCTGAAGGCGGGTTTGTATACGCTCGATGGTCCGGACTACGCCGGTGAAATCCATCTCGATTCACTCGGCGTCGATTTGCCCGAATCCACTGAACCACGCGGCTGGCGCATCGAATCCGCGCTGATTGCATCCGTACTGCCCCTGCGAAGGCGCAACAGCCATAAAGGCACGTTCGGCAATGTCGGCCTTATCGGCGGCGCACCGGGCATGGTGGGCGCAGCTTTGCTGGCGGGTCGCGCGGCGTTGAAACTCGGGGCGGGACGCGTCTTCGTCGGATTATTCGCCGATTCTCCTTCGGTGGACCTCAATCAACCGGAATTGATGCTGCGACCCGCGCAGGATGTCCTCAAATCGGAGGGATTGGACTGCATCGCCGTCGGACCCGGCTTGGGGGAATCCCAGGCGGCGCAACATGCGCTTGCCGCCGCCTTGGGACACAAGGCTCCGCTGGTCCTCGATGCCGATGCGCTGAACCTGATCGCGGCCCATCCGAAGCTGCAGAAAAGTCTTGCCGCCCGAACCAGCGCGTCGATCCTCACCCCTCACCCGGCCGAAGCCGCCCGCCTGCTCGGCACGAGCACGGACAAGATCCAGCATGACAGGATCGCGGCTGCGGGTACGCTATCTTCGCGATTCAATGCCGCCGTCGTCCTGAAGGGAAACGGCAGCATCTGCGCGCTGAAAAACGGCGACTGGTACCTGAATACCAGTGGCAATCCGGGAATGGCCGCTGCGGGCATGGGGGATGTGCTGACCGGGATTATTGCCTCTCTTACCGCCCAGGGCGGCGACCCCGACCTCGCGTTGCTTGCCGGTGTACACCTGCATGGACTGGCCGCGGACAGATTGGTTGCCGCCGGCATCGGACCAGCGGGCCTGACTGCTTCCGAAGTCATCGATGCCGGGCGCAAGCTTCTCAACGAAGCCCACTCCTGATCCGTCAGGCAGTCAAGCCGCGCACCGTGGCAATACCGAGCACGGTCATGACGAGTGAGCCGAGCAGATGACTCGAGATCAGCAGGAATGCCCACCCGTACCGGCTTTCCATCAGCAGGCCGACCGCTTCAGCGGAGAAGGAAGAAAAAGTCGTCAGGCCGCCGAGAAACCCGGTGATCACAAACAGGCGCATCTCGACCGGGAATCCGCCCTGCAGGGAAAAATATTCGACGGCCACCCCGACCAGGTAACCGCCGATGACGTTGGCTGCCAGCGTGCCGAGAGGAAGATTGGGCAAGACGGCATTCAGTGTGAAGCCCAGCCCCCATCGCAACCACGCGCCGAGGGCGGCGCCGATACCTACCGCCATGAAACCGGAAGCACCCATTTGCCGTTCCCACAGTCGTTAAACGGTAAATGATAATCCAGGAATCCGTCAGTTCCACGGACAATCGTAGGTACAGTCCGCCTGCCACTGCCTCGAAGACATCTTCAGGGCGAAAATCTGCTCCTCACGCGCAGCAATCAGCGCTTGCGCTTCCTGCATCGGAAAATGACCCGCCTGGACGCTGCGCATCAACGAAATCGAAAAAGCGAAATGGCCGGCGCTATTGGCATCCTTGCCATATAACGCCCAATAGCGATCCCGCAGTTTTTCCTGTTCTTCCACTGAGGTAATCTTACCTGCGTCACGCTCTGCCTTCACCTCTGCCCGAAACGATTCAAACCGCTGATCCGTCGTCGGCCGATTCAATTGCGCGCACGCGGTCAGCATCAACGCCAGGCATATCAGGATTGCTTTTTTCATTTCCATCCCCCTCTTCAATAAAACATAAAGCTGCCAATACAAAAAATGGAATCAATACCGCGCGGAATCCGTGGCAAGGGCTGCACCACCGTCATCAGAGAATCTCGGCTTGGGCACGCCATGACGGCGCAACAGGCTGAATACGACCGGCACGAAGAACAGCGTTGCAACGGTTGCTAGCAGCAACCCGCCGATCACGGCCCGGCCCAGCGGCGCGTTCTGCTCTCCGCCTTCGCCGAGTCCGCTCGCCATCGGTGCCATGCCGATTACCATTGCTGCAGCCGTCATCAGCACCGGCCGCAGGCGTGTCGAACCGGCTTCCAGCGCGGCCTCGATCGGCCCTATGCCGTTGCGCAGGCATTCATTGGCGAAGGACACCATCAAGATGCTGTTCGCAGTCGCTACGCCGACGCTCATGATGGCGCCCATCAGCGAAGGCACGCTGAAGCTGGTCCCGGTAAGGAAAAGCATCCAGATGATTCCGCAAAAAGCACCGGGCAGCGCCGTAATGATGATGAAAGGATCGGTCCACGACTGG
>DASWEZ010000040.1:0-3011 GCA_036394495.1 Burkholderiales bacterium | reverse complement strand
ATCGATTTCGACAACCGCGCGGTGGTGACCGAGCCGGGGGTGACAAATCTCGCCATCAGCCACGCAGTCGCGGACGCCGGATTCTACTACGCGCCCGACCCGTCGTCGCAGATCGCCTGCTCGATCGGGGGCAATGTCGCGGAGAATTCCGGCGGCGTGCATTGCCTGAAATACGGCATGACCACCAATAACGTGCTGGGGTGCGAGATCGTGCTGATGTCAGGCGAAATCATTAAGGTCGGCGGCAAGTCTGCGGAGAATAGCGGCTACGACCTCATGGGAATCATCACGGGCTCCGAAGGCCTGCTCGGCGTCATTACCGAGGTTACGGTGCGGATTCTGCAGAAGCCGGAGACCGCACGCGCCCTGATGGTCGGCTTCGCCGAGGTCGAGGCGGCCGGCGAATGCGTGGCGCGGATCATCGGCGCCGGCATCATTCCCGGCGGCATGGAAATGATGGACAAACCTGCGATCCACGCCGCCGAAGCCTTCGTCCATGCCGGCTATCCGCTCGACGTCGAGGCGCTGTTGATTATCGAACTCGATGGTCCCGGCGTCGAGGTCGATGAGCTGATCAGCCGCGTCGAGGCGATCGCCCAAGGCTGCGGCTCGACCACCGTCCGGATTTCCAATTCTGAAGCGGAGCGCAACCTGTTCTGGGCCGGGCGCAAGGCGGCGTTTCCCGCAGTGGGGCGGATTTCGCCGGATTATCTCTGCATGGACGGCACCATCCCGCGCGGCAAATTGCCGGAGGCCCTGGCGCGAATCCGGGGGCTATCGGAAAAGTACGATCTCCGCGTCGCCAATGTGTTTCATGCCGGCGACGGCAACCTGCACCCGCTGATCCTGTACGATGCAAACAGGCCTGGCGAGATCGAGCGGGCGGAAGCCTTCGGCGCCGATATCCTGCGGGTCTGCGTCGAACTCGGCGGCGTGCTGACCGGCGAACATGGCGTCGGCATCGAGAAGCGCGACCTGATGGGCGAGATGTTCAGCGAGATCGACCTCAACCAGCAGCAGCGGCTCAAATGCGCGTTCGATGCCCAGGGCCTGCTCAACCCGGGCAAGGTATTTCCGACCCTGCACCGCTGCGCCGAGCTTGGCCGCGTGCATGTCCACGGCGGCAAGCTCGCTTTTCCCGAACTCCCACGGTTTTGAGGAACGGTTTCGCAGGTCGCCGGTCCTGGTGGAACGATATGGCTGACATCGTTGCAATGAACGGAACGACAAGCGCGGCAACCGGATTGCGAAGCGCTTCTCGAATGCTGTTCATCGACAACATCCGATGGACCATGATTATCCTGGTGCTCAGCATGCACGCCTGCGACACCTACAGTCCGTTCGGGAACTGGTACTACGTAGATCGGCAAACGGCGAGCTTTGGCGCGAAGCTTTTCTTCGGCGCCTACCAGAGCTTCCTCCAGGCGTTTTTCATGGCGGTGCTTTTCTTCATTGCGGGCTACTTTTCCGCTTCCGCCTATGATCGAAAAGGCTTTTCACAGTTCGTCATCGATCGATTTGTCCGACTGGGACTACCGACCCTGCTTTATATGTTCGTGATCGGCCCGCTAACGCAGTATTTCCTCTCTCGAACGTGGGGAACTGGTGGTTTCGTGCACCAGTGGCTGCTGCATCTGGAAGATGGGGAGTGGATGTGGGAAACCGGGCCGATGTGGTTTTGCGCAGCGCTGCTGATATTCTCGATCATCTACGGCCTCATGCGCTTGCCGGGATGGAAGGAGCCCCGGATCGAACTTCGCAGCAATCGCCGGGAGAGTGTATCGGTAGCTGCCTTCATTGCAATCATGGCGGCCTCGACCTTTCTCGTTCGGATCGCCGTGACGGAGGATGCCTCGGTGCTCAATGTGCATCCTGGCGACTTCCCTCAATATGCCCTGATGTTCGCGGCCGGTGCGTTCGGATATCGTGGCGGCTGGATGACCGGGCTGTCCGAACGTTTCTGCGCCCGGTGGGCCACGATTGCGTTGACGCTTGCAGTTCTGCTGTTCGTCGCGCTGATCCTGTTTGGCGGCGCCTTGCAGGGCAACACAGCGCAGTATGTGGGCGGTTTCAATCCAGTTAGTGCCGGAAAATGCCTGTGGGAAGCCCTCGTCTGCGTAGGAACTGGCCTCCTGATGCTTGCTGTCTATCGGCGCAACTTCGATCGGCAGAATGGGGTGGCGCGGTGGCTGTCAGACAATGCCTTCGGCGTTTATCTCATACACCCGCCGATCCTGATTGGCTCTGCCGTCCTTTTGCACGGGCTCGCACTCGATCCGGTTGCGAAGGCCGCGGTATTGACCGTGCTCGCGGCCATCGGCAGTTTCGCGGCATCGGCATTCGTTTTGCGGAAGTCGCCGCTGCGTCGGATCATCTAGGATTTGGCATGAACCGAATCCGTCTTATCAGCAGTGAACCCACATTTTCGGCGCCGATTTTTCAATCGTCATATCCGCGCATGAAGGTCGCGACAGGTATGGCAAAAGGGCCCCCGGATCGTGGGCCCTTTTGCCATTGCGCTTCTTACAGCAGCGCGTATTGCGCGCGTTCGCGTTTGGCGAGCAGCGGCAACGCTTCGCCTGCGATATAGGTCTTGAAATGCGCGCTCTCCTGATGCGCCTTGAAGGCGGCTTCGTCGCGAAACAGTTCGTAGAACAGGAACTGTGCGGGATTTTCTTTCGCCCTGGAAATCAGGAACAGCTTTGCGCCGGGTTCGCTTTGCGCCTCCGGCAGGAAGCGAGACAGAATATCTGCGATCTGGTCGGCCTGTCCTTCCCTAGCTTCCCATTGCGCGACGACCAACAGTCCGCCGCCCTTGACGGCCTCGCTGATGGTTCTCTCGTTGATTGCATATCGGTCCATGGTGCTTGCTCCTTGCTGGTTTGCCTCAATCATCGCGTGCTGTTCGCACGGTTGATTCACAGGTACAATTCGATATAAGACGAAATATGCACGCAAATGCTTCGATAACGGTCGAAGTGAGAGCGTCGCGCGCACGAGCCGAGCCGAGC
>DASWEZ010000039.1:0-24312 GCA_036394495.1 Burkholderiales bacterium | reverse complement strand
AAGGTCGAGCATGTGCAGTTGGACGCGGAATGGGCGCGGCGGCTCGATGCGGCATTGAATGTCGGCAGGATGCTGGTCACACTGCTGGCGGTATTGCTGGCGATCGCCTTGGTTGCCGTGACCTTCAACACCATACGGCTGCAGATTCTCACCCGCCGCGATGAAATCGAGGTATCGAAGCTGATAGGAGCAACGAACCCTTTCATTCGCAGGCCGTTTCTATACTTCGGCGCCCTGCAGGGACTGGCGGGTGGATTCGCAGCGTGGGCAATCGTTGCCCTGGCAGTCCTGGTCCTGAATATTCAACTCGCGGATTTGAGTGGACTCTATGGCACTCCTTTTAAACTGGAATGGCCCGGGGGTGACGACACCCTGATATTGCTGTGCTTTTCGGCCGGGTTAGGGTGGTTGGGAGCATGGCTATCAGTGAGTCGTCACTTATTGATTATAGAGCCCCGGTAGCGGACCTTGGTGGATGAGCGCAGAGAACTTTCGAAGCGATTGGCACTCTTAAGTCCCGAGTGCTAATATTTTGGCAAAGGAGATTCATTCCATGACTAACGCTTTGGCTCTATCAATTCCTTATCCGTCAATGACGGGCAGCCTGGATACTTATATCCAGGCCGTGAATCGTTTCCCGCTCCTGACTCAGGAAGAGGAAACCGCCCTGGCTCGCCGCCTGCGCGATGACGAAGATGTGGAAGCCGCCCGCCAGTTGGTGGTGTCCCACCTGCGCGTGGTGGTGTCGATCGCGCGCGGCTACCTGGGCTATGGCTTGCCGCATGCCGACCTGATCCAGGAGGGCAACGTCGGACTGATGAAGGCGGTCAGGCGCTTCGACCCGGAACGGGGCGTGCGGCTGGTTTCGTTCGCCGTGCATTGGATCCGCGCCGAAATCCATGAGTTCATCCTGAAGAACTGGCGCATGGTCAAGGTCGCCACCACCAAGGCACAGCGCAAGCTGTTCTTCAACCTGCGCAGCCTCAAGCGCAGCCATTCCACCATGACGCCCGACGAGGTCGATGCGGTTGCAAAACAGCTCAACGTCAAGTCCGGGGACGTGGTTGAAATGGAGACCCGCATGGGCGGCCACGACATAGCGCTGGAACCGCTCAGCGACGACGACGAAGATAGTTTCTCGCCGATTGCCTACCTGACCAATGCCGAGGACGAGCCCGGTCTGGTGCTGGAACACGAACAGTCGGAACGCGCCCGCAGCAAAGGCCTGGAGAACGCGCTGACGGCACTCGATCCGCGCAGCCGCCGGATCATCGAGGCGCGCTGGTTGCGTGAACAGGACGGCGCGACGCTGCACGATCTGGCCGGGGAATTCGGTGTTTCCGCGGAACGCATCCGCCAGATCGAAAGTCAGGCGATGAAGAAAATTCGCGGCCTGATGGTTTCTGCCGACTGAACTTCAACTGCTGTTGCCCTGGAAAAAAGCCCCGCGTCGCGGGGCTTTTTTTGGCAAATTATTCAGGGCTGCTTCAACAACAGGTCGATGTCGTGCGCAAAAACTTCCGCACCGCGCCCGTAGCCGACATACAGACGCAAGCGGCCCTGCCGGTCGAAAATGTAACTTCCGGCCGAATGATCCATTGCGTAATTTTCCGGACGCGGGCCGGCCACCTTCTGGTAAATCACCTTGAATTCCTTCGCCACGCGCGCCGTCTCGTCGGCGTTGCCCCGCAATGCCAGGAATTTCGGATTGAACGCAGTGACGTATTTCGCCAGCAACTCGGGCGTATCGCGCTCGGGATCGATGGTCACCAGCAAAACCTGAACCTTTTCCCCTGCAGGGCCTAGTTTCTTCACCGCGCCCGCAAGTTCCGCCAGCGTCGTCGGACAGACATCGGGGCAATGCGTGAAGCCGAAAAACATCACCACCACCTGCCCGCGAAAATCCTCCAGCGATCGTTGCCTGCCGTTATGGTCGGTCAGCGAGAACGCCTTGCCGAAATCCGCGCCAGTGATGTCTGTGGACTGAAAGCTCGGCTGTCCGGTCTGGCAGCCGGCCAGGATGAATGCGGCAGCCAGGGCAAAGATGCGCAGATGCGAGAGCACTGGAATGGGGGATTGGAAGAGGACCGGCGGCCGGTTCGCTCAGAACCGCAGGTAATGGTCGACCAGAAGTGCTGCGAACAACAGCGAAAGATAAAGGATCGAATAGCGGAAAGTCTTCTTCGCCAGCTCGTCGCTGTATGCCAGACAGATTCGCACCGCGTAGACCAGAAACAGTCCGCCCAGCCCGGCCGCCGCAGCCAGGTATATCAGCCCGCTCATGCGCGTGGAAAAGGGCAGCATCGTCACCGCGACCAGAATCACGGTGTAAAGCAAGACATGTAAACGCGTAAATCGATCGCCATGCGTGACCGGCAACATCGGTACGCCGGCACTTGCATATTCCTTTTTGCGATACAACGCCAGCGCCCAGAAATGCGGTGGCGTCCAGGCAAAGATGATCAGGAACAGCAGCAGCGCATCATGCGAAATCCCGCCGGTGACGGCCGCCCAGCCCAGTACCGGCGGCATTGCACCGGAGGCGCCGCCGATCACGATATTCTGCGGTGTAAGCGGTTTCAGCAATACGGTATAGACCACGGCATAGCCGACGAAGGTGGCCAGCGTGAGCCACATGGTCAATGGATTCACCAGCACATAAAGCAGGGTCAATCCGGCACCACCGACCGCTCCGGAAAACAACAGGGTTTCCTGCGAGGTGATTGTGCCCATGGGAAGCGGCCTGGCGCGGGTGCGCGCCATCACCGCGTCGATTTTCTGTTCCACCAGGCAATTCACGGCAGCAGCGGAGCCGGCCACCAGCGCGATGCCCAGCGTTGCGAACAGGGCCGCCGTCCAGAAGTGCGGCGATGACAATTCTTCCGCCGGCACTGCCAGAAACATGCCGATCACCGCGGTAAATACGATCAACGAAACCACGCGCGGCTTGGTGAGTTGCAGAAGCTGTTGCAGCCGCGAGGCGTAACTCCTGGAGGGAAGCGAAACGGACATTTACCGGCCGGATGGGGATGGAGAACGAGTGGCGAAGTTTAGCATTACCAGCGCAGCGAGTAACAGCGCGGCAACGCCGTTGTGCGCGATGGCCACAGGCAGCGGCAGGCTACCGAGAACGTTGGCGATTCCCAGCGCTATTTGCACGAACAAAAGCACCAGCAGCAGCCCGCCCAATTTGCGCAATGCCGGCCGGCGCATCGCGCAACAGGCGACAATCGCCAGGGTAAGGAAAGTCACCAGGGCACCGATGCGATGCGCCCAGTGAATTGCATTCAATGCTTCGTTCGACAGCGGCTCACCATCGGCGGTCATGCCCAACTCGCGCAGAAAATGGAATCCATGAGCAAAATCCGTAGCCGGTTTCCAGCTTCCGTGGCAGGTCGGAAAATCCACGCAGGCCAGCGCGGCGTAGTTCGTGCTGACCCAGCCACCCAGTGCGATCTGCAGGCTGAGCACCACCAATGCGATTGCCGCCAGCGGACGAATGCAACGCAAGGCGGAAGGCTGGCCACCCGTCAGGCGCAGGTGGCGCGCAGACAGCCACGCCAGCAATGCAACCAACGCCATGCCGCCGAGCAGGTGCAGCGTAACGATCACCGGTTTGAGGAGCAGCGTCACGGTCCACTTGCCGAATAGTCCCTGCAGCACGACAAGGAGCACGAGTGCGAGCGGTAATCCGATCTTGCCGGCCGGATCATACGGGCCGGCAGAGCGTTTGCGGCGATTGTTCAGCGTCTGTATCCCAATCGCCAGAATCATGACACCGACGAATGATGCGAAATACCGATGAACCATCTCACGCCACGCTTTCGGCAACGACACGGGGCCGTCCGGCGCCGCCATCTGCGCAGCCTGGATCTGGTCTGCGGCATGGGGGGGTGAAAGCTTGCCGTAGCATCCCGGCCAGTCCGGACAACCGAGGCGGCGTTGGTCAGACGAACATAAGCGCCCAGCATCACCAGCGCCAGGGTGGCCAGCAGCGTTGCCAACGCCAGCGTACGCAACGTCACGAAACGCGAGAAGACAATCAGCGCGACGAGCAGTGAGCCTCCCCACATCGCCGCATGCAAGGCGTTCAACGAAAATTGCCAGACCGCTGGATTGTTCACAATAATTTTCGCGCTACTTCCCGGTCTGGATCCAGCCGCCGGAAATCTTCATCAGCCTGTTGACGTCCTGTTTCATGCGCTGCGGATCCACGTCGCGCGGAAATCGCATCATCAGGTTGCCGAATGGGTCGATGACGTAAATGTGGTCGCGCGGCGAGCCGGTAGCCGGCAGGCGCGCGAGAAAATCGTCGGTGGCGGGCAGGATTGTGCGCGTGCCCTGATACTCGGCCTCGATGCCCGGCGGCGGACGTACGCCATCCGGAATCAGCCAGACGCGTTCAATGCGTTCCTGGTCCTTACCCTGCGTGAGCCGGATCTGGCGAATGACGTACAACTTCGATTGGCAGTAATCGTCGCAGTTGCCGGCATCGGTCGTCAGGAATATCCAGTTGCCGCGCAAATCGTCGATGCGAAACGGCTTGCCATCCTTCACGGGAATCGTCACGCCGGCCAACGGTACGACCGTGAGGAGTTCGCCGTAGTTGGTGAAAGCCTGCGGCTTCCAGAAATAATAAAGCAGCAGCGAGCCGACGAACGGGGCCAGGCTAACTGCTCCCAGGAGGAGAAGCATCCGCCTGGTTTTTTTTTGATCTGGAACGTTTGACATGAAGAAATACGTAAAGAAAAATAATCAGGCCGCAAAAGGAAAACCACTGCACTGCGTAACCGTAATGTCTGTCGATGCCGAAATCCGGGCGCTCCCATGAGCGCAACAGCCCGTCGCCCAGATCATTCTGTTGCTGCACCACGACCGGCAGGATCTGCATGCCAGTACGGGCCACATAGCGCCCGACAGTCAGGTTCTGCCATACCGGACCGCTGTCGTCGACTTTGGAGAGCTCGAGAAATCGCCCCGGCACCATTGCCATCCCGGTCACGTGGACGACGGCTTCAGGCGTTTTTATCGCGGGCAGCCGGGCACGTTCGGGGCCTGCGGCAATCCAGCCGCGATTGATCAGTACATGCACAGAAGAGGCGCCGATTTTCAGCGGCATGACGACTTCGTAACCCACCTCGCCGTTGCGCGTCTTGTTGTCCAGCAGCACCAGGCCTTTGGGGACGAATTCGCCTTCGGCTTCGACCCGCCTCATGCGCAAATCCTCTACGCTGAAGGGTGCGGCGGTCAATCGAATGGGCGCATCGGACGCGCCGCGGTCGTAAGCCTGCTGCGCGCGTTCCTTTTCATGCGCCCGGCCGAGCTGCCAGTTGCCAGCCGCCGCGGTCAACGCAACGCCGATGGTTGCCACCAGCGTTGGCAACCAGCGCGGCCGCTTTCGCAGGGAACTCGCTCGCACGGGATCTTGTCGCATATGGAAGCGTGCTGCCTTATCCTTTACACTGCAACGAACTGACCATTCGTCTTCCGCCATGCGCTACGTCGTCATCGCCTTTCTCGTCATCATTCTCCTGAGTCTCGGTTCGGCGATGTTCTACCTGATCCGCGACAAGGGGAAATCCGACCGCACCGTCAAGGCCCTGACTGTACGCGTCGCCCTTTCAGTGACGCTGTTTGTGCTCCTGATGCTCGGTCATTACTTCGGCATCATCCCCAGATCCGGCCTCTAGAAAAAAACAGCCGCACATCCGTGCGGCCCTAGTTCCCCGCAACCTTCGTGGGGGCCTTCCTCTGTTGTTCTTCTTATGCTCTTATTTCGTTGCCGTCAAAGCCAGTAAACAAGCACGAACAGCAGCAACCAGACCACGTCCACGAAGTGCCAGTACCAGGATACGCCTTCGAACGCGAAATGATGCTCGGCGGTGAAATGCCCGGCCATCGATCTACCGAGGATGACGAGCAGCATGATCGTTCCGACCGTCACGTGAAAACCGTGGAATCCGGTCAGCATGAAGAAGGTGGCACCGTACGCCCCCATTCCCAGCGTCAGGTTCAGTTCGTGATAGGCGTGGACATATTCGTAGGCCTGCAGCGTCAGGAACAGCATACCGAGCGCCACGGTGGCCACCAGCCCCGCAATCAGCTGCGCGCGATTGTTCTTCTTCAGTGCCCAATGCGCCCAGGTTACCGTTACGCCGGACGAGAGCAGGATCAGGGTATTGATCGCAGGAATGCCCCATGCACCCATCGGCGTAAAGGTTTCCTCGATGCCCGGACCCGAAACATTCGGCCAGTGAGGCGCAAATCCGGGCCAGATTTGTTCCATCGTATCGCCGCTGGCCAGTCCCGGAACCGATAGCACGCGCATGTAGAACAGGGCACCGAAGAATGCGGCAAAGAACATGACTTCAGAGAAAATGAACCAGCTCATGCCCCAGCGGAAGGAGAGATCCACCTGATTGTTGAATTTGCCGCCCTCACTTTCGCGAATGACCGTACCGAACCAGCCGAACATCATGTAGATCATGGTCACCATGCCGGCGATGACGACCCACGGCCCCGCTCCGATCCCGTTCATCCACAGCACACCGCCGAATGTCATCAAGAGCAACGCGCATGAGCCAACGATTGGCCAATGCGAAGGCTCGGGCAGGTAATAGCGTGTAGATTGGCTAAGCATTTATCGATTCTCCCTAAGTTTCCCAATTGTTCCGTGGCTCATTCCCGTCGGCACTACCTGATAATGAGCCTGACCAGCACGATCAGCGTGGTGACGAATATTACCGCGCCGATCACTCCCGCGACGACTATCTGCACGGGCGTAACGCCGGCAAAATCGTCCTGATTGTCGGTGCGCTTGCGCACCCCCAAAAACGACCAGAACACCGTCTTTAACACACGCAGCGGCGACGCCTTCGGCGACGGCTGCCTTTCCACCGGGTCACCCGGCTTTGCCATTTTTTGGCGTGGCCGCGGTCGGCGCCGCGCCCTCGACATTGAAGAAGGTGTACGAGAGCGTAACTGTCGTCACATCCTTCGGCAGCCCGGGCTCGATCACGAACACCACCGGCATCTGCCGCACTTCTCCCGGCGCAAAATTCTGCTTCGAGAAACAGAAGCAATCCAGTTTGCGGAAATACTGCCCCGCAACCTGCGGCCCATAGCTCGGGATCGCCTGTCCGGTGATCGGACGATCCGAAACATTGCGCACTTCGTACATGACCTGCACCAGTTGCCCGGGATGCACTTTCATGCCCGCCTGCATCGGCCTGAACTTCCAGGGCAGATCGCTGCGCACGTTGGCATCGAACTCCAGCGTCACCAGACGGCTGGTGTCGACCTGCGTACTCGCCAGCGGTGCATTCGCCTTTTCGACTTCGTTGATGCCGGTGACTTCGCAGATCTTCTTGTACAGCGGCACCAGCGCATAACCGAAACCGAACATCCCGATGGTCACGACCAGCAACTTGACCAGGATGACGCGATTCGCGTCCTTCCTGCTCATGACCAGCGATTCCAAACAAACCCTACAAAAAAAGCCAGCGCAACTGCGAACAGAATCAGCGCCGTCCTGACATTCTTCGCTTTCAGCCGCTTCGCCTGCTGTTCATCCATGATTAAAAATCGGGGCGGCCTGCCGTCCGTGATCACTTTACCGTCGGCGGCGTCTCGAAGGTGTGGTATGGAGCCGGCGTGGGCAGATGGGTCCACTCCAGCGAATCCGCCCCTTCCCACGGCTTCTGCGGCGCCTTCTCTCCGCTGCGTATGCAATTCACCACGATGTACAGGAAGAGCAATTGGGTCAAACCAAAACCGAATGCGCCGATCGACGAGATCATGTTGAAATCGGTGAACTGCGGCGCATAGTCCGGGATCCGGCGTGGCATGCCGGCAAGGCCGAGAAAATGCTGCACGAAGAAGATCATGTTGAAAAAAATGAAGGAAAGCCAGAAATGCAGCTTGCCCAACTTTTCGTTGTACATGTGACCGGTCCACTTCGGCAGCCAGAAGTAGATGCCGGCAAAGGCCGAGAACAGTGCTCCCGCCACCATTACGTAGTGAAAATGGGCGACCACGTAATAAGTATCGTGCAGCTGGATATCCACCGGCACAATCGCCAGCACCAGGCCGCTGAAGCCCCCCAGCGTAAACAGGATCAGGAAACCTATAGCGAACAACATCGGCGTTTCGAAGCTCAGCGAGCCTTTCCACATCGTCGCCACCCAGTTGAACACCTTCACTCCGGTGGGCACAGCGATGAGCATGGTCGCGTACATGTAGTAAAGCTGGCCGGTCACCGGCAGGCCGGTGGTATACATATGATGCGCCCAGACCAGAAAGGACAGGATCGCTATGGAAGCAACGGCGTAAACCATCGAGGTATAGCCGAACAGGGGCTTGCGCGAGAACGCCGGAATGACCTGCGAAACCACGCCGAAGGCCGGGATCGCAATGATGTAAACCTCGGGGTGGCCGAAGAACCAGAAAATGTGCTGGAACAGAACGGGGTCGCCGCCACCGGCGGCGTTGAAGAAATGCGTGCCGAAATGGCGATCCGTCAGGGTCATGGTAACCGCGCCGGCCAGCACCGGCATCACTGCGATCAGCAGGTAAGCGGTGATCAGCCAGGTCCACACGAACAACGGCATTTTCATCAACGTCATTCCCGGCGCCCTCAGGTTGAGGACGGTGGTAACGATGTTGATCGAACCCATGATCGAAGACATGCCGAGGATGTGGACCGCAAAAATCGTCATGTCCATTCCCATCCCTTGTTGGATGCTGAGCGGCGGGTACATCGTCCAGCCCGCGCCATTGCCACCACCAGGGACAAATATCGACCCGATCAGGAGTAGCGCGCCCGGCGGGAGCAACCAGAAGCTCCAGTTGTTCATGCGCGGGAAAGCCATATCGGGCGCGCCGATCTGCATCGGGATCAGCCAGTTCGCAAAGCCGACGAAAGCCGGCATGATCGCGCCAAATATCATGATCAGCCCGTGCAGCGAGGTCATCTGGTTGAAAAGATCCGGATGTACCACCTGCATGCCCGGCATGAACAATTCGGCCCGAATGATCATTGCCATGAAGCCGCCGGTCAGGAACATGATGAAGCTGAACCACAGGTACATCGTGCCGATGTCCTTGTGATTCGTGGTTTTGATCCAGCGCATGATGCCGCCGTGATAATGATCATTCCCGTGTGCGTGGTCGTGATCGTGGTCGATGACTGCGCTCATGGTTGTTTCTCCTCGATATCCTGCGAATTTCTTTGCGTTAAAGCGGATCGACAGACGATTACTTGCCCGCTTTGACCATGTAATCCACCGCGGCAACCACGTCGCCGTCAGGCAGGTCGACCATGCCGCCCTTCGGGGGCATCGCGTTCTTGCCTTTCAGCGCGCTGTTATGCAGCGCATCCGCGCCGGTGGCGATACGCGGCGCCCAAGCTGACTTGTCGCCGAATTTCGGCGCGCCGGCCACGCCGGTACCGTGGCAGACCGAACAGACCTTTTCATAGGTACCTTTGCCGTCACCGCCACCCGCGGCAGTGGCTGTCCCGGCGGCGGCCGGGACCGCTGCTGTCTTGTGCTTCGCTGCCCATTCGGCAAAGTCCTTTGCGCTTACTGCTTCCACGACAATGGGCATGAAACCATGCTCTTTACCGCAGAGTTCGGCGCACTGGCCGCGATAGGTACCGGGCTTGTCCACCTTGAACCAGGCATCGCGGATGAATCCCGGGACGGCATCCTGTTTTACGCCAAACGCCGGCACATACCACGCGTGCAGCACATCGCCCGCAGTGATCAGCAGGCGCACTTTCTTGCCTACCGGCACCACGAGCGGGTTGTCCACTTCGAGTAAATAGTGTTCGCCTTTCGGCGCATTGCCGTAGATCTGGTCGTGTGGCGTAGCCAGAACGCTGTAGATCTGAACACCGTCGGCGACGCCGGACAGATCACCCTCGCCCTTCAGATACTCGTATCCCCATTTCCACTGATAACCGGTGATCTTGATGGTCATCTCGGGCGAGGATGTGTCGCGCATCGCCAGTACGCTTTTCGTTGCGGGCCACGCCATGCCGATCAGGATGAAGAACGGGATGACCGTCCAGAGGATTTCGACGGTGGTGTTTTCGTGAAAGTGCGCGGCTTTGTGGCCTACCGACTTGCGATGGTAGATCACGGAGTAGAACATCGCCCCGAACACGCCGATGAAAATGATCACACAGATGATCAGGACAATGGTGTGGAGGTCGTACATCTCGCGGGCGACCGATGTATGCGGTTCCTGCAGATTCCACTTGGCTTTGTCCTGCGCCCAGACCAGGCCCGGGACCAGCATCGTCAACGTACCTGCGCCAATTTTCTGAAACAACGTCTTGATCATACTTCCCCCAAACGAGTGCCTTGTATTAACGGATTTTCAGGTGTTCTTTCAGCCGGCGCGCCACCGCGGCACGCTGCTCACCGGTCAGGTGAGCGCCGAACGCCACTTCTTTGCCGTGGGACCTCAGCAACAGCCGGCCTCGCTCCCCGCCGCGGGCTTCGATGAACGAAACCTGCACCCACTGGCGGTTGAATTCGAACCTGTCGGTCTTTCCCTTGTGCTGGCTCTCGATGACGATATTGTCGTCGTGAAACGCAATGCATTCGTAGTCGCCGGCCCGCTGTTCCACATATCGAAATGCCAGATACACCACCAGTATGTCCAGGCCTGCGAAAGGGAAGACCAGCCAGGCGCCATTGAGTGCGAATCCGAGGGAAATCGCGAGGATCACCACCGCAAGGGAGCCAAGAACGAGAAATCTGCCGCCCGAAGAGAGGGAATTGTTGCGTCGTGCAACGAACGTGAAATCCGCCGCGTTCTCCACCGCTTTCCCGTTCATTTGCAGTTCATGCCGAATCCCGTTTTTGCATGGCCCTTTGAAGGGCCGCAAGACACAAACCCGTCGCTTTTTAGCGCGGCGAATTGTCGCACAAGCCCGCATGCCATGGCAAGAAAGCGGGGGGGCCGGCGGGTCGAGCCGGCATCCCGAAGAACCTGGCTAGGGATTTCTGGCGACCAGCAGGTCCAGATTGATCGCGGCACAAGCCCGCGCATTGTCGGGCGCGAAGGGCATGATCGCTATGAGCGGCGCAGGCAGCTTCAGGCGCAGAGTTTCCAGATTGTCCTCGAAGAAAGGCATGGTCGAATCGATGCGGTTCGCCACCCATCCGGCAAACGGCAAGCCGCGGCTGCGAATGGCCTCCGCCGTCAGCAGAGCATGATTCAGACATCCGAGCCGCATGCCTACGACCAGCACCACGGAAAGCTCGAGGAAGCTCACCAGGTCGCCCCAGTCCTCCTGCGGGCCTAGCGGCACGAGCAGACCGCCCGCTCCTTCCACGACGATACGATCCGCCAGACTGGCCAGCGCGCGAAAGCTGTCGCGAATGCGCATCAGGGAAATGACCTTGCCTGCCTGCCTTGCCGCGATGTGCGGTGCGATCGCCGGTGCGAAACAATAAGGGTTGACGAGATCGATCGGCGCACTGACATTCGACGCGGCAATGAGCGCGGCAACGTCTTCATTTGCACGGTCTTGCGCATCGGCGCGACAGCCGGTCGCCACCGGTTTCATGCCGACGGCACGCACGCCGGAAAGTGCGAATGCGCGCAGCAAGGCGGAGGCGACCAGGGTCTTGCCTATGCCGGTATCGGTACCGGTGACGAAAAAACCGGGATTGACGACGGGCGACGAGGGGCTGGTCAATGCAAAACCCCTAGCCCGATTTGATGTCGATAACCGGACGGCCTCCGGGGCCGGTGCGCGGCAAAGGCTTCCACGCATGGCCGTAGATGACTTCGAACGTCGCAGGCAGGCGCGCGTCCTGCCGAAAGGCTTCGTAGCGCAGTTCGATTTCCTTCAGCGCACCCTTTCCGGTCAGCCCGCGATCGCGGCCCGCGGCCACATTGTGCGCGCCAATCGCCTTGAGTTCGCGCATCAGGGTGCGTACATCGGCGTAGGTCAGGGTCAGATATTCCATATCCATCACCGGATCCGCAAAACCGGCGCCGATCATCATGTCGCCGATATCGTGCATGTCGATGAAGCGATTGACGTGGATCTTGCCGTCGCCGGCAGAGGCGGCGCGCAGCTCTTTGAGCGTATCCGGACCAAACGTCGTGAACATCAGCAGGCCGCCGGGCCGCAATACGCGCTGGCACTCGGCAAATACCGTCGTCAGATCGCCCGCCCATTGAAAGGCGAGGTTGGACCAGAGCATGTCCACGCAGCCGGACCGGATCGGCAACCGTTCATTGTCGCCGCAGACGAATGCCTCCCTGCCGGACGCGATCCATCTTTTCCAGCCAGGAATACGGGAGCGCGACGCATGCAGCATGGCCGGGGCGATATCGAGCCCGACCAGCGTCGCTCGCGGGTAGCGCTTGCGCAATGCCTGCGCTGCAAAGCCGGTACCGCAACCGGCGTCGATGATGGCGCCAGGATCGAGTTTCACCAGATCCAGACGCTCGAGCGCGCGCGTGCAAACTTCCCTCTGCAGGACCGCAGCGCGATCATAGGTCGACGCAGCCTTCTCGAACGAACGGCGCACCTGGCGTTTGTCCGGCGCGGACGAATCGTTCATGAAATCGAGGCCTCGATGCGCTGCAAAGTCTCAATCAATAGATCCACATCGGCTTCGGTATGCGCCGCGGAAAGTGAAATGCGCAGTCGTGCACTGCCTTTGGGGACTGTAGGCGGGCGGATGGCGGGAACGAGGATTCCTGTCACTGCGAGGGCGTCGCTCAACCTCACGGTTTCCGAATTGTCACCCACGATCAACGGCTGGATCGCGGTCTGCGACGCAGCCAAACGCCACTTGCGCAATTCAAGCCTGC
This sequence comes from Burkholderiales bacterium, assembly GCA_036394495.1. Taxonomy (GTDB): domain Bacteria; phylum Pseudomonadota; class Gammaproteobacteria; order Burkholderiales; family JACQAP01; genus JACQAP01. Next base: position 11,469 of record DASWEZ010000039.1, on the reverse strand, counting down.
GCGAAAGCCGCGCAGCCAAATCGACAAGGCGCCCGCGCCGCCAGTCTTCGGATTGCATGATTTCGACGCTCTTCATCAGCGCCGCCGCCAGGGGGGGCGGACTCGCGGTAGTGTAAATGTAGGTGCGCCCGCGTTGAATCAGCAGTTCGATGAGTTGCTCGCTGCCTGCGACAAAAGCGCCCGATACGCCTGCTGCCTTGCCCAATGTTCCGACGTAGGCGATGTGCACAGAATCGAGTCCAAAATGGGTCAGGGCGCCAGCGCCCTTTGCGCCCAGCACGCCGAAGCCATGGGCATCATCCACCACCAGCCACGCACCGTAGCGTTCGCATAGGCGCGCAATACCGGACAGCGGCGCTATGTCGCCGTCCATGCTGAACACCGCGTCGGTAATGACCATCTTGTCTGCCGCATCGGAGCCCGCCAGCATGGATTCGAGGGCAGCCAAGTCGCAATGAGCATAGCGCTTGCATCTCGCCCGGGACAATATCATCGCATCGTTGAGGGACGCATGATTCAGACGATCCGCGAATACGTCGCTGGATCGTCCGGCGAGGATGGTCACAACGGAAAGATTGGCGAGATAACCGGCAGAGAACAGCAACGCCCTCGGCAACCCGACGAATTTCGCGAGCGCCCGTTCCAGGTCGTCGTGGATACGGTGATGTCCGCTCACCAGATGCGAGGCGCCGGCTCCGAGACCAAAATGGCGTATCGATTCGGCGGCGGCTTCGGCGATGCGCGGATCCGACGCCAGACCCAGATAGTCGTTGCTGCAGAAGGACAGATAGTCCCGGCCGTCAACCCGGACATGCGCGCCTTGCGGCGAATCGAGCAAACGGCGGGTGCGGTGCAGGCCCTGCCGTTCGATATCGGCAAGTTCGGCGGCGAGATCGCGCATTACTGGCTTGAGTCCCGGTTCGATGACCGAACGAAACACCGGATCTTTCAGCCGGTACCGGTGCCTTCGTCGCGGATTTCCATCGGCTTGATGCCAAGTCTGTCGAATAGCATCCGATCGCGATCGGCCATGGGGTTGCGCGTGGTCAACAGCTTCTCGCCGTAGAAAATCGAATTTGCGCCGGCCAGGAAGCACAGCGCCTGCGTTTCTTCCGACATGTCTTCACGGCCGGCGGACAATCTCACCATCGCGCGCGGCATGGTGATGCGCGCTGCGGCAATGGTGCGCACGAACTCGAATGGATCGAGTTTCGGCGTGCCATGCAAGGGCGTGCCTTTCACTTGCACCAGATTGTTGATCGGGACGCTTTCCGGATAGGGATCGAGGTTGGCCAGTTCGGCGATGAGCGCGGCACGATTTGCGCGCGTCTCTCCCATGCCGACAATCCCTCCGCAACAGACGTGGATGCCGGCGGTGCGCACTTTGTGCAGCGTGTCTATCCGGTCGCCTTGCTCGCGGGTGGTGATGATTTCTCCGTATAACGCGGGATCGGTATCGAGATTGTGGTTGTAGTAGTCGAGGCCCGCATCCTTGAGCTGCTCCGCCTGCCCTTCCCTCAGCATGCCGAGCGTGGCGCAAGTCTCCAGGCCCAACGCCTTGACCTCCCGCACCATCTGCGCGACTTTTTCCAGGTCGCGTTGCTTGGGCCCGCGCCAGGCCGCGCCCATGCAGAATCGCGATGCCCCGTTTTGCTTCGCCGTGCGCGCCGCGTCGACTACCGCGTCCACCGACATCAGCGCTTCATTTTCGACACCGGTGTGATAGCGCGCGGCCTGCGGACAATAGCTGCAATCCTCGGGACAGCCCCCGGTCTTGATGGATAGCAATGTGGAGAGTTGTACTTCGTTCGGTGCAAAGTGACGCCGGTGAATTTGCTGGGCTTGATAAATCAAATCGCCGAACGGAGCGGACAACAGCGCTTCGACCCGGGCAACGGTCCAGCCCACCGGCTTGACGGCGGTTCTGTTCGGGATGATGGATTGCGCGGCGTCGGGCATGATGCTGTCGGTGGCAGGTTGGAATCTGGACAAAGAGGATAGTCAGGGAAGCACCGATCCGTGTCAAATTCAGTTTATCGCATTTTTGACAACTGCCTGCCAGTTGCCCAGTGGCTGATGTCTCCCACCTGTCTCCTGTGCGGGGATAGCGGCGATAAGAATGGCTTGTGCGGGGGTTGTCGCGACAGCTTGCCGCGACTGACAGGCGCACATTGTCCGGTTTGCGCGATACCCGATCCGACTGGAGAACTTTGCGGCCGCTGCCTCAACAAGCCTCCACTTTTCGATCGCATTGTCGCCGCATTCACATATGAATTTCCCATCACGGTATTGATCCAGGCATTGAAGTATCACGGCAACCTTGCGTGCGCACGACCGCTTGCCGCGGGATTGGCGGATACGCTCGACACGGAGCCTTATCCGGACCTGATCATTCCGATGCCGCTGGCGCGCGCCCGATTGGCGGGCCGCGGATTCAACCAGGCCTTGGAAATCTCGCGCCCTGTAGCGGCCGAATTCGGCCTGGACATTACCGTGGATGCCTGCCACCGGACGCGCGAAAGCGCCCCTCAAGCTTCCCTGCCCTGGAAGCACCGCGCAACCAATATACGCAACGCCTTTGCATGCGACTTCGATGTGGACGGGAAATCCGTTGCCGTCGTGGATGACGTTCTTACCACGGGAGCGACGCTCAACGAACTGGCTCTCACGCTCAAACGTCGTGGCGCGCGCGAAGTCATCGGCTGGATTGCGGCGCGAACCCCGGCACCGGGTGAATCCTGACGGCTACTTCTTCGTGGCGGAAAGCTCGTGCAACTGGCGTTCGACGAATTCCTGCAGCTCCGGCGACAATTGCTTCGACTCGATGGCGCGCTGAAATGTGTCGCGTGCCTCGGCGGGCTGATTCGACGCACGCAGCGAGATTCCAAGACCCATCATCCATACGCCGTTGCCGGGTACGCCGCGCAGGGCGGCGCGGTAGTAGTCCACCGCCTCCCGGTGGCGCCCCTCCCGCTGCAGCAATGCGGCGAGGAAGGCATGGAAGTCGGGATCTGATTTGACGTAGGGCAGCACACCCACCATCGTGTTTATCGCACTGGTGACATCACCGCGCTCGACTTCAAGACGAGCCAGCACCATGGCATGACGCGGCTGACGCGGATTGAATTCGAGCGTCTTGCGCAAGAGTTCTTCCGCTTCATTGTTGCGTTTGCTGTCCAGCAGCAGTCCGAGCAACGCCTGGCGCGCACCGATGTGAGACGGGTCCAGCTTCATTGCGTCACGAAAATCCAATTCGGCCGCATTCGCCCGGCCTTCCTGGATTTGCGTCACACCCTTGCGGAATGCAATTTCGGCACGCTCCGACGGCGCCACTTCACGCATCTGCTTGTCGATCGCCGCCGGCGTGCTGTCAGCAGCAGCGATCGGTTCCGGGAGCCGCGGCGTTGTCCGCTCGGCGACAGGCGCGGCAGGCTTGGTTGACGGCTCGGCACGCGGTAACGCCTCCACTGCAGGCGCTTTCGGCTTTTCAGCCTGTTGAGGAGGCAACGGAGCCGGGACTCCCTCCGGAAGCGGGCTTGCAACGCCACGCTTCGCACCGCGCACGGCCGTTGCCGGTTTTTCCTTTCGCACAGACAGCGGTGCGGCGAAACTCAACTCATCCGAAAGTCTGGAAACAGGATTGAACGTTGCCGTTTGCGCAGGAGGCGCTGGAATGACGGACGCGGCGACGGGCGGCTTCGGTGCTGGAATCGGGTCCGGAACAGGCACTATTACCGGCTTGGAGGCAACCTGCCGTACATCATTGTCCGGTGCTCGGCGGTAGGTGAAGACAGCAACGGCAACGACGACGACAGCCGCAATCGCCCACGCTGCGATCGTGAACACCCGGACGGACGATTGCGGCGGACCCGGCACCGCTCGAACGTGTGGCGGGAGGGAATTCAGCTCGGACTCGGAAGCGTGACGCTTTTCGAGGTCCTGCAGGACTTGATTGATCAGACTCATCTCTTCAAATACCAGTAAATCGCAATTGCGGCGATGGCCGTCGCCGCCGCGGCGATCCAGACCATTGGAGAATAAACCCGTCGGGCGGAAGGCGTGTCGCCCGCGGCCTTGCGCACATGCGCGGCGGAAACGTAATGATTGCCCTCTCCATAGGCGGCCATCATGGCTTTGTGCGCCACCACATTGATCATCCGGGGCACGCCGCCACTTGCCCTGTATAGCGCATCCAGCGCGGCCTTGTTGAACAGGCGATCGCCCATGTAGCCGGCAATCCGCAGGCGATGCGATATGTAGTACTCGAGTTCACGGCGCGAGAGCGGTGACAGGTGGTATTGAAATGTGATGCGTTGCTGCAGTTGCCGCACCGACTCGTGCGCCAGTTTCTCATCCAGTTCGGGCTGTCCGAACAAGACTACCTGGAACAGCTTGCGCTTTTCAGTTTCAAGATTGGACAGCAGGCGCAGGGATTCCAGTGTTTCCAGCGGCATCGCCTGCGCTTCGTCCAGGCAGACCACGACGCGCTTGCCCGCGCGCGCATGATCGAGCAACACGTGATTCAGCGCCTTCAGGAGGCGATGCTGATCGTCATCGCGATCGAAATTCACGCGCAACTCTTCCGCCAAAGCCAATAACAGCCCATGCGGATCGAGCAGCGGATTGGGGATGTAAGCGGTGACGTTTTCGTCGTCGAGCTGGGACAGGAACCGGCGGCACAGCAGGGTTTTGCCGGTTCCGACTTCGCCCGTAACCTTCATGAACCCTTCGCCATTGGCCGCCGCGACCAGCAGCGTATTGAGCGCTTCCTGGTGCGGAGTGCAGGCAAAAGCGAAGGACGTATCAGGCGTCAGTCCGAACGGTGGCTCACGCAGGGCGAAATGGGTACGGTACATCGTCAGCGCTGAGGCCGAACCGGCGCAATAGTCGGATTTTTCGCGGCGTCCGGCTGGTTACTGCCCAGGCGCGGCAGAATTTGCGGGTTTGGGCCGGAACGTGGGGCGGTCACTGCGTTCGTAAGCATCGATGCGTTCCTTGGTGTCCATAATATCCTGACGCCAAGTCGCGTCGTTTTCGATAACCGTCGGCTTGAGCAGGATCACCAGCTCGCTTTTTATGACCGAACGGCTCTTGCTGCTGAACAGGTTGCCGACTAGTGGCAGGGTGCCTAACACCGGCACGCCGCTGCTGTTGCGCGTGGTCGTTTCCTTCATCAGACCACCGATGGCGACGATGTTCGAATTAGACACCCGTACGATGGTATCGCTCTCGCTGATCGTGCTGGACGCCAGCGGCAGCTGAAAATTGCCGGCCGTACCAAGATTGATATTTTTCGTCTTTTCAATCACGTTGGATACCGACGGGTGAATATGCAGGATGATCTGGTTGTTTTCGTCGATTTGCGGTGTCACATCGAGCGCCACGCCGGAGAAGAACGGCGCCACAGTAATGGTCGGCGACTGCGTGCTGGTCGTTCCGGTGGTCGTGGTGTTCGTGGTGACGTTGGTTACGAAGAAGTCGTCGGTGCCGACTTTCAGCACCGCCTTCTGGTTGTTCAGCGTGGCGATGCGCGGGCTGGAAAGTACCTGCAGATTACCCTGGGTTTCCAGGAACGAAATCAATGCGGCAAAGTTACTGGTCTGGAACGCCAGACCGAACAGGGTGCCTGGCGTGCCTACCCCTGCGGCAATCGAACCGGGAGCGGCCGGATTCGAGGATAGAAGTGAATTCGTGGATACCGTACCGTCGGGACTGTTCGCCGTAAAGCCACTGATGGTCCCGTTAGTTGTCAGCGTTCCGCCGGGACTGAGCACGCCACCGGCCACCCGGCTGTTCGCCCCTTGGCCGAATGCAGCCCAGTTGACCCCCGTTTGATGACTATCGGACAGCTCTACATCGATGATCTTGGCTTCCAGCATCACTTGGCGCTCGACCACTACCTGCATGGTTTTGAGGAACTCGGCAACACCGCGCAATTCCGAAGGTAATGCGCGTACCACGATTACCCCGGCCTGGGGGCTCATTACAACGTTGCGTCCTCCTTCTTTGCCAACGATGGCACGTAGCGCGGCATCGATCTCTGCCCAGAAATCATTGGTCGATGTGGTGCTGACGCGGCTGCTTTCCAGTGAGGTCGTCGTCGGCGCGCCGCTCAAATTTGTGGTGACGGGCTGCGCAGTAGGTCCGGTATTGGACGAATCCGAAATTGCTCCCGACATCACTCTGACTTCGGTCTTACCTTTGCGAAGGCTCATCAGGTAATTCACCTGGTACACGCGTGTTTGCAGGCTAAGCGGCTCGACCAGAATGCGATTGCCCTGCACCTTGTATTCATAACCGTAGACCTCGCGAATCGTGTCCAGAGCTTCGAATACCGTCACATCACGCAGGTTCACCGAGATTTGATCCTTGACTCCGGGATGCACGACCATGCTGTAGCGGGTGCCGGATACGATCGCCAGGAAAACCTGGCCCGCTGGGGCGTTGTTGACGGCCAGATCGAAACGCGGCTCGATCGGCCGGCCATCCACTTTCGGCATTTCCACCGTCAGCGGAGGCAGCAACGCCTTGCTTACGTCTTCGGCCTGGGCACTTGACTGCCGGGCGCGTGCGGCAATGGACATTTCCTTCTTCGCGCTGTCGTAAGTCGTACCGGTTTCCCTCGGCGGTGTCGCGCATGCGCCAATCAGGCACAGCAGAAACATCGGGAGCAGTTGTCTCATGCCATCACTTGTCTTTTTCATTTCTTCATTCCGGGACTACCGGATTTCTGGGCCTTCGTGTCTTTGTCCGCTTCCGGCGTGGATGTGCGTTTCGTCGCTCCCAGCCTTGTCACGTCGGGAAACAGTTGGACAATGCGCAACCCTTCCTGGGTGCGCAGCGTCACACGTTCCGCTGCGACTGCAATCAGTTCCGCGCCGGCAATCGAAGCGCCAATCTGAACGATTTCACCGTTGATGATAGCGGAGCGCCGCTCCGGCGAAATCAGCACGGACTGCAGAATCCATCCCGATTGCTCGGGCTTGCCGGATGCACCCTTCGCGCTGGCAGCCGGAGGGCGGGTTGGATCGCGCAACGCCTGGGCAACGGTCGACGATGCGGCGCCCATGCAGGCCACTGCGAGCAGGATCGATGTGTGGCGCATTAAACGACCAGCCACGCTTCCTCCAGACTCAACGTAAACAGCGTGATCGTCATGAGCACCTTCGGATAATCGACGGAATTCACACTTGTACGCGCAAAAAACATGCGCCACGGAAGTTTTTCCAGGCGCGACTGATACTCCAGCAGGTCCAGATAGTTGCCTTCGACGGTCAACTCTATACCGTGCTTGTAAACCAGGTTTTTCGCCGGCGCGGAAGATTTGGCAGCCGCGACGGCGGCAGCGCCGCCCGCCTGCTCCACGAGTGCTGCCACCGGAAGCGTGCGCAGTTTCACCAGGCGCACATGGGAATCGCGGTTCAGCATGTCTTCCAGGACCTTGACCATTTGCTTTGGCGGCACCAGCCCCTGCTGGACGCCGCGCAATTCGATGTCATAGCCACCCAGCTGATGCCGCAGATCGTCAACGTGCTTGCGTCCTTCCGCATTCGGATCCTCAGCCAGTAGACGGGACAGTTCCGCATTCTGCTTTTGCAATTGCGCGAGTTCGACGCGATGCCTTTCGGTATTGGCCGCCAGAATCTTATGCTTGGCAAACGCGCCATCGATCGCCAGGACAAAACCCAGACCGGCAATGATCGCCACACCCGCCGCGAATATCATCATGCGCTCGCGCGGCTGCAGCGCGTTGAATTTGCCTGCGAGCTTTCCCCAGCCCTGCTTCATTGCGTACCCGCCTTGGACTGGGAAGCTGCAACCGGTTTGGTGGTTAGTTTGAATTCCACGTAGTTGGGACGAACCGGGTTCTTCGCGGCCGGATCCGGTGCAGGCTCCTGGATTATCAATTCCGAAAAGGGATGCCCTTGCATTGCGGCCTCCCCGTTCAGACGCTTCAGGTAACTCGGAACAAAGGCCGCCTGCAAGGCACGGCCTTCGACTGAAACGTCGCGACCCGCAGTCGCAATGCTCAATCCGGTGAGCCAGACGCCTTCGAAAGACTGGCGCGCAAAAGCCTTAAGGTGATCGGAGAAGCCGCGCGTATCGCCAAGCCCACCGGCACGCAGCACTTCCATGACTTCCTGGCGGCCTTTCACCTCTCCTTCGAGAAGGGCGACTTCTTCGGCAATCCGTGGATCGCGCTGGCGAGACGCCATCTGCCCCCCCAATCGCTGCGCGTCCGCCTGAGCAGCGGCAACCTTCTGCGCCAAATCGCGTTCCTGCTGCTCCAGTGAATGCAAGCTCATCATCTGATAGCCGGCAACGGCAACGGTCAACGCTGCAATCAGGAGCCAGCCCGCGACCGCATCCTTGAAGGTCAGCAGATCGCGCCGCGCTTCGAATGCCGGGTTGTACAGGTTGATCTGCTGCGGCACGCTAGTTTCTCCGTCTCATGCTGTTTCCACACGCAACGCAGCGCCGAGCGTCTGCCATCTCAGGACCTGCTCCGACGATTCGCGCAGTTCCGGCACTTCGTGAAAATCGAGCACATCGCCCAGATTCACCGATTCAACCGGGGCCGACAGGTTTCCCGCAAGGTAGGCGGACAATCCGAGTTCTTCCGGCAATGGCGCCAGCAGCAGACGTGCGAGAGGGATATTGCTGAACTGACGGTCGAAATGATCCAGCGAGCGCTGCAACTCCAGGGCGATGCGCTCGAACAACTGGTCGCGCATCTCCGCGCGCACGCCGATGAGTTGAGCAAGACTGATCTCGATCCGGCGCGACAGATAAAGTTCGCCTTGGGCCGTGAATGTGAGCAATCCGCCCTCCTCGCTGAAGCTCAGCATCGCCAGCGCGCGCTGGTCGGATTCGAACAGGGCAGCAAGATTGCGCTGCGCCATCTCGGCAATCTCGATCACGCGCAGCTGAATCTTGGCCTGCGTAAACATTTTCATGCGCGATTCGATGTCCTGGTTGCGCGCGGACACTACGTAAACCGACCGGCTGCGAACTGCAGCGGTCTGGTCCGCGGGAATCGCCACGACATCCACAGTACCGGTTTCCACCGGATATTCGAGAAAGTCTTTCAGCCGCCAGCGCACGGCCGATTTCATCTCCGCTTCGGGAACGTTCGGCGCATCGATCAATTGCAACTGATATTGACGTGCCGGCAGCAAGGTTGCACAACTGAACCGCTCCAGATGCAATTCGCGGCGCATTCGCTGCAGCGTTTCGACCGGATCACCTGCGAGGGGAAACTGCGCGCAGACATCCACCACCGGGCGCTCTGAACCGTTGCGGCGAATATGTCCAACCTCTGCACGATCGCTGTAGAGGTTTACTGCGGCCAATTCAGCGGCCCGTGGTCGGGAGAATAGAGAGCGCATGGAGGCGATGTTAATTTAGAACACGAAAATATATCAATAAGTCATTGTTGTCAATAATATTTTCTATTCTATACTTGTCAGAAGTTCTCTCGTAAGTAAATAAACTCATCTGCGCTTTTGAAGATCCCGAAGGTCGCGCGGCCGTGTGGATCCTCACTGTACAAACCGCTGCCCCAGTTTCCCTGCAACCAGGATTTGCCTGCATTGGTTACAGCGGTCGCGCTTGGGGTGCAGGTGGTGCCGCCGCTTGCACCATTCAGATTCACGGTCAGATCCACGGCTCCATCGTTGCCACTGCCGGGCAAGGTCAGCTTCAACGGCGACACAGCGGCGGGCGGAGCCACCGCGGAAGCTTTACCGCCGTTGAAGTAGACAGTACCCGTCGGACTCAGCCCGGTTTCGCATGCGATGAGGTTGGGCGTTCCGGCAATAAACGCCATGCGTATATTGTTCGCAGCGATGGTCGTGCAGCTATCCAGGGTGTTGGTCGCGAAGAAACTGCCGGTGTAGTACTCGGTGGTCAACGTCAGGGGCAAGTTGAGTAGCGTGGTTCCAAAGGCATTGAGGAGGCGCAATCGACCGAAGCGCGCCTGTGTCGTTGCCAGTCGCGCGCGTTCGCTGGTGCCGTTGCCATCGGCATCCAGATTGAAAGCACTCGATTGCAACTGGATGCCGTCGGGATCGGTCGGCGCAATGCCAACCTGCAATCCGTTGAACGGTCCATCCGGATTCGCGCCGCGCTCGAATTGCGTCGTTGCAGCGACGCTGGCCACGCCTGCCGCCCACGAGCCGCTCATCGTGGGGACCGACAGCCGAGACGCCGTTCCGCCAGCGATGTAGGCGGAGAATCCCGAGGTATTGGTTCCTATCGTGAGATTGTTGGCGTCCACGAACGTTACCGTATACGTCAGGTTATTCACTTGCGTCATGCCCGCCACGCCGGATAGGAACACCTTGTCGCCAGTCGAGAATCCGTGCCCGGTGGCGGTTACGTTCCCGGGGTTGGCTTGCGTCAACGCCGAGATCGGCACCGTTCGTGGGGTCGTTAGCGTGCTGTCGATGGCGCCAAAAGCAAACGATGACGCCGAGGAAAGATCCAGACGCGCCAGCGCTCCGGCATAGTTGGCTGTAGTGCCGCTGGCGGCGTTCTGCGCCAGTAACTGAAAGCTGATCGACATCGGCTCGGTCATATAGGTAAATACCGAAGCCGGCGAGCAAAGAGGCGAAACCTCACTGCGATTGGTAAGTGCGGGCGCGCTAGCGCCCGTCGTCGTGAGCGCGAAATGGTCCGGGACGAAGCGTCCGACATTAATTGTCGGAGACGTGATGTAGCGCTCCGCCGTGGATGAATCCGCGGCATCGACGTTGGCAAAAGTCTGGTCCTGAAGCGTCAGGCCAAAGGACCCGACCTCGGTGTAGGTCGCCGAATTCGTGGTAAGCGTCCCGGAAGCGAACGTCGTCGCGACAGTGAGCGCGCCGAAGGACGCTGTGCATGCCGTCCCGGCGCAAGTGCTAAGCGTGGTCGTCGGCGAATTCGCGTAGTTCGTTGTGGTTGCAGGCGTGCCGGCGGCATTCACCGCGGTAGCCTGTATCGTGAAAGGCATTCCGGCTTTGTGGACGTTCCCGCTGCTCGCCGTGGTATTGGCCAATGTTCGCGTGATGCCGGCCGTTTGGGGATCGGTATCGGTCGCGCTCAGCGTGAACGTATTCGGGCGGATCGCGAAATTGTCCCGGGAACAGGAGACAACGGTGGGCGACACCGCCGGGTAACTCACTTTTACACGCACATCCTTCCAGGCATTGGACACCGCGGCGAAAGTCACCGTCTGACGGCCATTGCCCAGAGTCGGGTCGGGCGATACGACCTGGTCGAGCGCAAACGTCACGGGGCAGCCATTGGCATCCAGCGATACGCCGGTATTGATGTTGCCCAGAAGTTCGACCTTCACCACATTGGTGAAACCGGTCTGCATTACGGTTTTCGCGGCGTTCAATGCAATAACGTCTAGGGTGAACGAAGCGCCTGCGATTTTGGTCTTGATGACCCCGGAGGTGGCGGTCGCCGGCGCAGTGGCGGTTT
>DASWEZ010000038.1:0-6574 GCA_036394495.1 Burkholderiales bacterium | reverse complement strand
GACATCATCATCTCCGGCGGCGAAAACATTTCCACCATAGAAGTCGAGGATGTCCTCTACAGCCATCCTCACGTTCTGGAGGCGGCAGTGGTGGCAAGGCCGGACGAAAAATGGGGAGAGACGCCATGCGCGTTCGTCACGCTGAAGACCGGCGCACCGGCGGTCACCGAACAGGAGATCATCGCCTTTTGCCGCGGGCGGCTGGCGCACTTCAAATGTCCGCGCAAGGTCATATTCGGTCTGTTGCCGAAGACTTCGACCGGCAAGATCCAAAAGAACGTCCTGCGCGAACAGGCTAAGACTTCGTAAGTCGTTCTCACCGCAACGGCGCGAAGAAGCAAAGGGAACGCAAAAGGAAAGCAATAAGGAGCTTTTCGTGAGGAACCCTTGTCTGGGAATCTTCGCATTCCGATTGGAATTTCACGTGGAAAGTCGAACTCCTTTGCGCGCTCTTCTTTGCGCCTAAAAGGGTACTCCGACGTGCTACGCACGTAGGGTATTCGCGCCTTTGCGGTTCCCGAGCTAACCGTTGGGGAAATTCAGGTGCGCTGCGGTAGAATCCGCATTCTTTCCAATCTAGCCAAGGGTTCGCGAGATGAAGGTAGTGGTTGCGGTCAAGCGCGTGGTGGACTTCAACGTCAAGGTGCGCGTGAAGGCGGATGGTTCGGGCGTGGAAACCGCCAACGTGAAAATGTCGATGAATCCGTTCGACGAGATCGCGATGGAGGAGGCGATGCGCCTGAAGGAAGCCGGTGTGGCGACCGAAATTATCGCGGTATCGATCGGCACCGCACAATCCCAGGAAACGTTGCGCACGGCGCTGGCGATCGGCGCGGATCGCGCGCTCCTGGTCGAGACCGGCGTGGAAATCCAGCCGCTGGCGGTGGCAAAGCTGCTCAAGGCGATCGTAGCCAGGGAGCAGCCCGGCCTGGTGATCATGGGAAAGCAGGCCATCGACGACGATTCCAACCAGACGGGGCAGATGCTGGCCGCGCTGCTGGGCTGGTCGCAGGCTACATTTGCGTCGAAGCTGAAAGTCAGCGGCGCCGCCGCGGAAGTCACGCGCGAGGTCGATGGCGGGCTGGAGACGATTTCCGTCAAGCTGCCGGCCGTGGTCACGACCGATCTGCGCCTGAACGAACCGCGCTATGTGACGCTGCCGAACATCATGAAGGCAAAAAAGAAGCCGCTGGAAACGCTGACACCCGAAGCGCTCGGCGTCGATGTCGCGCCGCGTCTGAAAACGCTGAAAGTGCAGGAGCCGCCGAAGCGCAGTGCCGGCAAACTGGTCAAGAGCGTGCAGGAGCTGGTCGAGAAGCTCAGAAACGAAGCGAAGGTCATCTGATGGCCATCCTGGTTATTGCCGAACACGACAACGCCGCGATCAAGCCGGCCCTGCTCAACACGGTCGCCGCCGCGCAGAAAATCGGCGGCGACATCGACATCCTGGTCGCGGGACATCAATGTGCAGGCGCTGCGAAAGCGGCTGCCGCGATTCCCGGCGTGAAAAAAGTTCTGGTGGTCGATGCGCCGCACTATGCCCACGCGCTGGCCGAAAGCCTGGGCGCGTTGATCGTCTCCATCGCGAAAAACTACAGCCACGTGCTCGCGCCCTCCACGAGCGCGGGCAAGAACGTGCTGCCGCGAGTCGCCGCGCTGCTGGATGTGGCGCAGATTTCCGACATCATCAAGGTCGAATCGCCGGATACCTTCGTGCGGCCGATCTATGCCGGCAATGCGCTGGCGACGGTGCAATCCGGCGACGCCATCAAGGTGATTACGGTGCGCTCGACGGGATTCGATGCAGCACCCGCGACGGGCGGATCCGCGACGATCGAGAACGCCGCTGCCGCAGAGCAGAGCGATCTGTCGTCGATGATCGGGCAGGAACTCACCAAATCGGCGCGTCCCGAACTCACGTCGGCGCGCGCAATCGTGTCTGGCGGCCGTGGCATGGGTAATGGCGAGAATTTCAAGATCCTCGAGGCGCTGGCCGACAAGCTCGGCGCCGCGGTCGGTGCGTCGCGCGCAGCGGTCGATTCGGGCTTCGTGCCGAACGACTATCAAGTCGGCCAGACCGGCAAGATCGTCGCTCCCGAGTTGTATATTGCGGTGGGCATTTCGGGCGCGATCCAGCACCTCGCGGGCATGAAGGACAGCAAGGTCATCGTCGCCATCAACAAGGATGCCGAAGCGCCGATTTTCCAGGTTGCGGACTATGGTCTGGTCGCAGATTTGTTCCAGGCGGTACCCGAACTGACTAGTCAGCTTTGATTAAAGTCTAAAAATACTTGGCCACAGAGGACACAGAGGTCACAGAGGAAAGCAAAACCCAAAGAGACTGGTCTTTGAGTTGTCCGGTTTTCTCTGTGTCCTCTGTGTCCTCTGTGGCAAACGGTTTGGTCTTCTAAGTTCAGCGATTCAGGAGTCAAAAATGTCCACATACGCTGCGCCGATTCGCGACATGAAATTCGCGGTCAAGGAATTGGTGGGCCTCGACGACATCGCCGGGTTGCCGGGATGCGAGGACCTCACGCCCGATGTGGTCGATGCCGTGCTCGAAGAGGCGGGGAAATTCGCCACCGGCGTGCTGGACCCGCTCAACCGCCCGGGCGATACCGCGGGTGCGAAATTTAGCAACAACGTGGTGACTACCGCGCCGGGATTCGCCGATGCCTTCAAACAATTCTCGCAAGGCGGCTGGACCGGGTTGAACTGCGACCCGCAGTACGGCGGTCAGGGGTTGCCGCACATCATTTCCGCGCAGACGTCGGAAATGTGGAACTCGGCCAACATGTCGTTCTGCCTGTGTCCGATGCTCACCGCCGGTGTGGTTGCCTCGCTGATGCGCCATGGCTCCGATGCGCAGAAAGCCACGTATCTGCCGAATCTGGTGAGCGGCAAATGGACCGGGACCATGAACCTCACCGAACCGCAGGCGGGTTCGGATCTTTCCGCCGTGCGCGCGCGGGCCGTGCCCGAGGGCGACCATTTCCGGATTCACGGCACCAAGATCTTCATCACCTGGGGCGAGCACGACATGGCGGAGAACATCATCCACATGGTGCTCGCGCGCACGCCGGAGGCCCCGGAGGGCGTGAAAGGCATTTCGCTGTTCGTCGTGCCGAAATTCCTGGTCGGCGCCGACAGCAGCCTGGGCAAACGCAACGATGTCAAATGCGTCTCCATCGAGCACAAGCTCGGCATCCATGGCAGCCCGACTTGCGTGATGGCCTACGGCGATGCCGACGGCGCGATCGGTTATCTGGTCGGCGAGGAGAATCGCGGGCTGGAATACATGTTCACGATGATGAATTTCGCGCGGCTGGAAGTCGGCATCGAAGGCGTGGCGATCGCCGAACGTGCCTACCAGCATGCGCTCGACTACGCGCGCAGCCGCGTTCAGGGCAGGGAAATCGGCGTAAAGAACGGGGAGCGGGTCAGCATCATTCATCATCCCGACGTGCGCCGCATGCTGATGAGCATGAAGGCGCAGACCGAGGCGATGCGCGCGCTGGCCACGCTGGCGTCCGCCCATCTCGACAAGGCGCTGTTGCATCCCGACAAGACTGAGCGTGCCGGCAACCAGGCCATGTTCGATCTGCTGACCCCGGTGGTCAAGGGCTGGTGTACCGAGCAATCCATCGAAATCGCGTCCACGGGCGTGCAGATTCATGGCGGCATGGGATTCGTCGAGGAAACCGGTGCGGCGCAATATCTGCGCGACGCGCGCATCACTACAATCTACGAAGGCACCACCGGCATCCAGGCCAACGACCTGGTCGGCCGCAAGGTCGCCTATGAAAAGGGCGTAACCATCAAACTCGTCCTGGGCGAGATGCGGGCGTTCGATGCGGAGCTCGGGAAGGTCGGCCATCCCGGCCTCGCGGTCATCCGCCGCTCGCTGGCGGAAGGCGTCGCTGCGTTGTCCGAAGCCACCGATTGGTTGCTCGCGACTTTCCCCGACAACATGAAGGCGGCATCCGCCGGCGCTGTGCCATTCCTGAAATTGTTCGGCACCGTGGCCGGCGGCTGGCAGATGGCGCGGGCGGCGCTGATCGCCAAGAACAGGCTGGATGAAAACAGCGAGGACTACGATTTCTACCGTGCCAAGATCGGTACCGCGCGTTTTTATGCGGAGCATATCCTTCCCCTGGCGGCGGCCTATAAGCAGGAAATCGTGCACGGCTCGAGCAGCGTGCTGGCGCTCGAAGAGGCCCAGTTCTGATACGGTGCGGCGAGCGTCAGGCAGGAAGCGGCAAGGCCTGCAGACACAGCCCGATGGCCCGGGTTTCTTTTTGTTGCCGCTGCCAATTTTCCGTTGACAAGACTTCCCGGGCTGACGATGATTCAAACGTTCGTTTGAATCAGTTGTTTGACTGCATTCTCTAGAGAGGGCCGCCACCGAAGCAGACCGCGGGCGAGCGCGCAATGGCCGAAAACAAGAACCAGGCTATCGATACCCGGGAAAAAATCCTCTGCGCCGCGGAGTCGCTGTTCATGGAACACGGGTACGCGGCCACATCGCTACGGGTGATTACCGCCAAGGCCAGGGTCAACCTCGCGGCCGTCAACTACCATTTCGGTTCCAAGGAAGCGCTGATCCGCGAAGTGTTCGAGCTTCGCCTCGGCCCGCTGAATGCGGCGCGCATTGCCCACCTCGACAAGCTCGAGGCCGCTGCGCGCGGACGGCCGCTTGCCATCGAGCAGATAATCGAAGCCATCATCGCGCCGGTTTTGCATGTGAGCAAGGAGCCGCTGGCGCGCGGGGCCATCTTCCTGCGGCTGCTAGGACGCGCATTTTCGGATCCGGCCGATACCCTGCGCGAAATCCTGCCGGCGCAATACCGCCAGGTTGTCATCCGCTTCAAGCAGGCGCTGACGAGGTCGCTGCCGGAACTGCCGGACCAGGAGCTGACCTGGCGCATGCACTTCATGTTCGGCACCCTGTCCTACATCATGGCCGGCAACGACGCCTTGAAGTTGATCGCAACCTGCAACCTCGAGGACGGCGACGATGCGGAAGCCATCATGCGCCGGCTGATTCCCTTCCTTGCCGCCGGATTGCGGGCGCCTCTGTCTGCGTTGCAAACCAAACGCGGTCTGCCGGGTCGAAGAAGCGGCATGAAGCGCGTACACGAATCGGAAATAGGAGCAAGAACATGAACATCATTCTCTGGGTGGCCGCGGCGGCGGCAGTGTTGTGGATACTCGCCTACCTTCGCGCCGGGGCAGCGGCGTGGACCATCGGCATCGCTGCCTACCTGGGCGCCTTGACGCTGTGGTCCGGTGCGGGCGGTGCAACCAAAGTTGTGCTGTGGACGCTGTTCCTGATCGCGGCCGCGCTGCTGATGGTGCCGCAGTTGCGCCGTGCGCTGATCAGCGATCCGCTGCTCAACTGGTTCCGCAAGGCGCTGCCGCAGGTGTCGCAGACCGAGCAGGAGGCGCTCGACGCGGGCACGGTATGGTGGGATGGCGAATTGTTCAGCGGCCAGCCGGACTGGAACAAACTGTTCGGCACGCCGAAGCCGCGGCTGACACCCGACGAACAGGCTTTTCTCGACGGGCCGGTCGAGGAGCTCTGCCGCATGTGCGACGACTGGGAAATCACGCACGAACTGAACGACCTGCCGCCGCAAGTCTGGCAGTTCATCAAGGATCGCGGCTTCCTCGGCATGATCATCCCGCGCCAGTACGGCGGCATGGGATTTTCCGCGTATGCGCACTCCCAGGTCGTGCAAAAGCTGGCGACGCGCAGCGCCACGGCGTGCGTCTCGGTGATGGTGCCGAATTCGCTCGGACCGGCGGAACTGCTGCTGCACTACGGCACCGACGACCAGAAGAATTTGTATTTGCCGCGCCTGGCGAAAGGTCTGGAGATGCCGTGCTTTGCTTTGACCGGGCCGGAGGCCGGTTCGGACGCCGGTTCGATTCCGGATTTCGGCGTGGTGTGCAAGGGATTGCACGAAGGCCGCGAGGTGACCGGCATCCGCCTGACCTGGGAAAAGCGCTACATCACGCTCGGGCCGGTGGCCTCACTACTCGGACTTGCATTCAAGCTCCACGATCCGGACGGCCTGCTTGGAAGGCAGGAGGACATCGGCATCACGCTGGCGCTGATTCCGACCAAACATCCCGGCGTGAATATCGGCCGCCGCCATTTTCCGCTGAACGCCTCGTTCATGAACGGGCCGAACTGGGGCAAGGACGTCTTCATCCCGATGGACTGGGTCATCGGCGGGCGCGAGTACGCAGGCCAGGGCTGGCGCATGCTCATGGAGTGCCTGGCGGCGGGGCGGTCTATTTCCCTGCCTTCTTCAAGTGCCGGAGCGGCCAAGCTGGCGCTGCGCACCACCAGCGCGTACAGCAGGGTGCGCAGCCAGTTCAAGATTGCTATCGGCAAATTCGAAGGCATCGAGGAAGTGCTGGCCCGTATGGCCGGCAATACCTACGCGATCGACGCCGCGCGCACCATGACTGCGGGCGCGATCGATCTGGGCGAAAAACCGTCGGTGATATCGGCCATCGTCAAGTACCACTGCACCGAACGCGGCCGGCAGGTGATCAACGACGC
>DASWEZ010000037.1:0-9465 GCA_036394495.1 Burkholderiales bacterium | reverse complement strand
CCGTAGCTGATCAGCGGCAACGGCACGCCGACCACCGGCAGGATGCCGCTGACCATGCCCATGTTGACGAACGCGTAGGTGAAGAAGGTCAGCGTGATCGCGCCTGCGAGCAAACGCGTAAACAATGTGGGCGCGTTGGCGGCGATGACCAGGCCGCGACCGATCACCAGCAGGAACAGGACCATTAACACCAGATTCCCGACCATGCCGAATTCCTCGGCATACACCGCGAAAATAAAATCGGTGGTGCGCTCCGGCAGGAAATCGAGGTGGGACTGGGTGCCGTTCAGCCATCCTTTGCCGAAGAATCCGCCGGACCCGAGCGCGATGGTCGACTGGATGGTGTGATAACCCGCACCGAGCGGATCCTGGGATGGATCGAGCAGGGTCAGCACGCGCTGGCGCTGGTAATCGTGCAGCATCGACCACAGGAACGGCAGGCTGGCCCCGCCCACCACCCCGAGTCCGACCAGAATTTTCCAGGACAGCCCGGCCAGGAAGATCACATAGAAGCCGGCGGCAGTCACCAGCAACGCGGTGCCCAGGTCGGGCTGTCGTGCGATGAGCAGCACCGGCACGATGACGAGAACCGCACCGAATACGAAGTTGCGTGTCTTCAGGATCGCTTCATAGCGATCGAAATACCACGCCAGCAGCAGCGGCACCGCGATTTTCATCAGTTCCGAGGGCTGGATGCGCGTGAAGCCGAGATTGAGCCAGCGGCGCGCGCCGTTGACCACTTCTCCGGCGACCGCTACGCCGATCAGCAGTGTCAGCCCGACTATGTACAGCGGCAGCGCGATCCGCGAAAGATAGTGCAGCGGAACGTTGGCCGCGATCCACATGACCGTCAGCGCGGCGCAGATGTTGACCACCTGGCCCATCACCCTCTCGGGGCTTTCGCCCGAGGCGCTGAACAAGGTGATCAGACCCATCACCAGCAGAGCCGTGACCAGCCCCATCAGGTAACGGTCGATGTGTTTGACCAGGTAAGCCAGCAGCCGGTTAATCACTCTCTTGCTCCTCTTCCGGCGCGGCCGGTTTTTCCTTCACCACCGGTTTGGGCGGTGGCGGCTCCTTGCCCAGCAGATAATAGTCCAGCACCTGGCGTGCGATCGGCGCCGCCGTGCTGCCGCCGTGGCCGCCGTTTTCTACCAGGATCGCCAGCGCGATCTTGGGATCGTCGGCCGGCGCGTAGGCGATGAACAAGGCATGGTCGCGGTGGCGTTCGTTGATGTTTTTTTCGTCGTACTTCTGGCCTTTCATGCCGATGACCTGTGCAGTGCCGGTCTTGCCGGCAAACAGATACTTCGCGTTCAGGCCAGCCCAGCCCGCCGTGCCGCCGGGCCGGGTGACATCGATCATGGCGTCGCGCACGCGCTGGACGTTTTCCTTCGAAAGAGGGATTTCCGCCCTGGGCTGCGGCTCGATGATGGTAATGGCGTCGGTCTGGCTGTCCTGGATCTGCTTGACCACGTGCGGGCGGAACACGCGGCCGTCATTGGCGAGGATCGCCGTGGCAAAAGCCAGTTGCAGCGGCGTGGCGAGCATGTAGCCCTGCCCGACGCCGATCGAGATGGTGTCGCCGACGAACCACTTCTGCTGAAAGCGGCGCTGCTTCCATTCCTGCGAGGGGAGCAGGCCGTCGACCTCGCCCTTGATGTCGATGCCGGACATCTTGCCGAAGCCGAACTGGCCGATGAACTGGTGAATGGCGTCGATGCCCAGATCCTGTGCCAGCCCATAGAAATAGGTGTCGCAGGATTGCACGATGGCTTTGTGCAGATCCACCATGCCGTGGCCGCCCGCTTTCCAGTCGCGATAGACATGGCCGCCGCCGCCGCTCAGCACGAAATAGCCCGGATCGCTGATGGTGAAGCCCGGCTTGCGTTTGCCCAGTTCGAGGCCGGCCAGCGCCATGAACGGCTTGAAGGTCGAACCCGGCGGATACATGCCCTGCAGCGCGCGGTTGTTGAGCGGATGGTCAGGCGAGTTGTTGAGCGCGTCCCAGTTCTGCGGATCGATGCCCTCGACGAAAAGATTGGGATCGAACCCGGGCCTGGACACCAGCGCCAGCACCCCGCCGGTCGAAGGTTCTATGGCCACCAGCGACCCGCGATGTTCGCCGAATGCCTGCTCTGCGACTTGCTGCAATTTCGCGTCGAGCGCCAGCGTGAGATTGTTGCCCGAAACCGGAAGGATGCTGCGCAGGGTACGCACCGACTTGCCGTTGGCGTCGGTCTCGATATGCTCGTAACCGGTCACCCCGCGCAATTCCTTTTCGTAGCGCTGCTCGAGCCCAACCTTGCCGATGTAGTCGGACGCGCTGTAGTTGGCGGCGGTGCCCTGGTCGCGCAGATCGTCGACGTCCTTGTCGCTGAGGCGGCCGATGTAGCCCACGACATGCGAAGCGATTTCCCCGTTCGGGTAGTGACGGAACAGTCGCGCGTTGATTTCCACGCCGGGAAACCGGTAATTGTTCACCGCGAAGCGCGCCACTTCCACGTCGTTGAGGCGCGTGCGGATCGGGATGCTGGCGAAATCGTGCCCTTCCTCGAGCAGTTTCTGGAAGCGCTTATGGTCCTTCGGCGTGATCTCTACCAGCGTGGCAAGATCGGTGATGGTCTGTTCGAGGTCGTCGACCAGGGTCGGGGTTATCTCCAGCGTGTAGGCCGCGAAGTTGTGTGCCAGCACCACGCCGTTGCGGTCCAGGATCAGCCCGCGGTTCGGCACCACCGGCACGATGAAAATGCGGTTCTGCTCGGCGAGCGTGTGATAGTAGTCGTGCTGGATGACCTGCACGTAGAAAAAGCGCACCAGCAAGACGAAGAAGGCGAACAGCACGGCGCTGCCTACTATCGCCAGCCTCAGCTGGAAGTAGTACAGCTCGCGCTGGTGATCGCGAAGCTCGACGGTGCGATTCATCGCCGGACGGCGGTTGAAGCCGGTTGTGTTCTGCGCGCGCTCACGCCTCGTCCGGATCGATCCGCCGGCGTAACGGAATTTTCAGCAGCAGGTCCGTCGCCGGCCACAGCAGCGCGCCGACAATGCTGGACAGGAAATACCACCACCCGGGAAATTGTCCGCCGGCCGCCTGGCGCACGCCTAGCACGATCAGTTGCATGATCAACAGGATCGGCAGCACATGCAAAATCTGGTGGCGCATGTCGAACATCGACACGCGCCGGTGCAACGCGATTGCGGCGAACATCATCACCGAGTAGGCCAGGGCGTGTTGTCCGAACAGGCTGCCGTCGGCAACGTCCATCGCCAGCCCCAGCAGAAATGCCGGCAGGAAACCGATCTTGCGCGGCTGGTAGATGCCCCAGTAGAGCAGCACGAGCGCGACGAAGTCCGGACGCAATGCCAGTACCCAGCCGGTCAGCGGCAACAGGTTGATCATCATCGCGACGAGCAGCGTGATCGCCATGTAAAGCGGCTTCACCGGCAGCAGGATCTCTTCGCTGCCACTCAACCTGCCGAACATCGGCGAACGCATCATCCGCTTTTCCTCGCCTTCCTGGCCTTGCCTTTTTTGGCCTCCGGCGAGACCGGATAATCGGGCAGCGGCGCCAGCCTGGACATCACCAGTACCTGCCGGTTGCGATTCGCTCCGGCCGCCGGGGTACAGGTGATCTTGGCGAAAGGATAGGCGGCGTTGCGCTCGATGTTCGACACGATCGCGACCGGCAGTCCGGGCGGGTAGACGCCGTCGATCCCGGAAGTCACCAGCACATCGCCGTTCTCCACATCGGTGTTGACCGGCATGAAGCGCAGGTCGAGTGCACCGTCGTAGCCGATGCCGAACACGGCTGCACGCAGGCCGTTGCGTACGACCTGCACGGGAACCACCTGCTCGCGATCGCTGATGAGCGAGATTTCCGAAGTCCACGGAAACGTGCGTGTGACCTGCCCGATGAGCCCGGTGTCGTCCACCACGGCGGCCCCTTCCTCGATCCCCTGCGAAGAACCCCTGTCAATGATCACCTTGCGGGTGAACGGATCGCGCCCGACGTAGAGGATTTCCGCCGCCGTCGACGTCTGCTCGGCGCGCTCCTGCATCTCCAGCAGTTGCCGCAGATGCTGGTTTTCCGCGATCAAGGCCTGCTGCGACTGCAGCTGGCCGGCATGCAGGAAATTTTCGTGTGAAAGGCGATCGTTCTCGCGCTGCAGGTAAGACTGGGACACGAAGAAATTGCCGATGCGCGAGGCGGCCTCGGCGGGTGTGTCGGCGAGCTCCTGCAATGGATAAAGCACGATGGCGATGACCTTGCGCATCGCCTCCATGTAGTGGAAGCGGGCATCGGCGTACAGCAGGAACAGGGACAGGAGGGCGAAGAAGCCGAGGCGGGCAAGGAGGCTGGGGCCTCGTTTGAAGAATGGCGGCGAAGTGTATTCCACTTAGAGGCGAGGAACGCGGGGCGAGGGGCGAGACCTAAAACGTAAGGGGTACAACTGCTGCCGGAGGCGAAGATCCAGCGCGATTCCTGGAGTTTCCTGCCTTTCCCTCACCCCTCGTCCTTCTCAACTCGCCCCTTCAATGCAATCCTCAGTCGTTCGTGAAGATGGTGGCCAGTTTGTCGACTTTTTCCAGCGCACGGCCGGAACCGCGCACCACGCAGGTCAGTGGATCGTCCGCGACAATCACCGGCAGTCCGGTTTCTTCCATCAGCAGGCGGTCGATGTCGCGCAGCAGAGCGCCGCCGCCGGTGAGCACCATGCCTTTTTCCGCGATGTCCGCGCCGAGTTCGGGGGGTGTTTGTTCCAGCGCCGACTTCACCGCACTGACGATGCTGTTGAGCGGATCGGTCAGCGCTTCGAGGATTTCGTTGCTGGAGATGGTGAAACTGCGCGGAATGCCCTCGGCCAGGTTACGGCCTTTGACTTCCTTTTCGCGTACTTCCGAACCGGGGAAGGCGGAGCCTATTTCCTTCTTGATTTCCTCGGCGGTGGTCTCGCCGATCAACATGCCGTAGTTGCGCCGGATGTAGTTGATGATGGCTTCGTCGAACTTGTCGCCGCCGACCCGCACCGACCCGGAATAGACGATGCCGCCGAGCGAGATCACGCCCACTTCCGTGGTACCGCCGCCGATGTCGACCACCATCGAACCGGTGGCTTCCTCGACCGGCAGCCCCGCGCCGATCGCGGCGGCCATCGGCTCCTCGATCAGCTCGACCTTGCGGGCGCCGGCACCATAGGCCGATTCCCGGATGGCACGGCGCTCGACCTGGGTCGACCCGCAGGGCACGCAGATGACGATGCGCGGGCTGGGCGAGAACAGGCGGGAGTCGTGGACCTTCTTGATGAACTGCTTGAGCATCTGCTCGGTGACGGTGAAATCGGCAATAACGCCGTCCTTCATCGGCCGGATCGCGGTGATATTGCCGGGCGTGCGGCCGAGCATCTGCTTTGCCGCCAGGCCCACTTCCTGGATGACCTTCTTGCCGTTCGGGCCCCCTTCCTGCCGGATCGCCACCACCGAGGGTTCGTTGAGGACGATGCCCTTGCCGCGGACATAGATCAGCGTATTGGCGGTGCCGAGGTCGATCGCCAGATCGTTGGAGAAGTAGCCGTTTAGAAATCCGAACATGACATGATCCGAAGTATTGCCGCGGTGCGGAAAAATGAATGCCGTATGATACCCTATCGCCCTGCTGCAGTTAACAAAAAGCGGGGGAATCCGGCTGGTGTCCGTTATCGGCGACAGTGTCCGGAATCCCGCCCCGGAATCCACGGCGACCGACTGAAAGACCTCCGTACATGTCACTCACTTCCAGCGACGTCAGACGCATCGCCCATCTCGCGCGTATCGAGATCACCGAAGCCGAAACCCAGCATACTCTCGTGCAGTTGAACGAGATTTTCAAGCTGATCGAGCAATTGCAGTCGGTTAATACTGCCGGCATCGAGCCGATGTCGCATCCGCTCGGCGGCAGCCAGCGCCTGCGCGAGGATCTGGCGAGCGATAAACCCGACCGCGAAGCCAACATGAAGAACGCCCCCGCCAGCCGGGACGGGCTGTTCCTCGTGCCCCGCGTAATAGAGTAGGGGCGGCGCATGTTCGAGAAATCGGTGGCCGAGCTCGGTCGCGCCTTATCCGCCGGACAGGTTTCGGCGGTCGAACTGGCGAAGCTCTACCTCGACCGCATCGAGCGCCACAGGGAACTGAACGCCTTCCTGGACGTGCGTCCCGAGGTCACGCTCGGCCAGGCACGCGAGGCCGACGCCCGCATTGCCCGCGGTGACGCCACCCCGCTG
Organism: Burkholderiales bacterium; assembly: GCA_036394495.1. Taxonomy (GTDB): domain Bacteria; phylum Pseudomonadota; class Gammaproteobacteria; order Burkholderiales; family JACQAP01; genus JACQAP01. Next base: position 3,204 of record DASWEZ010000037.1, on the reverse strand, counting down.
ACCGGCGTGCCAGTCGCGCACAAGGACATCTTCGTCACCCGCGATTTCGCCTCGACCGCTTCTTCGCGCATGCTCAAGGGCTACATGAGCCCTTTCGACGCGACGGTGGTGGAAAAACTCGGCAACGCCGGCATGGTTACGCTCGGCAAGCTCAATTGCGACGAGTTCGCCATGGGCTCGTCCAACGAGAACAGCCACTACGGCAACGTGTTGAACCCGTGGGACAAGACCGCCGTTCCCGGAGGCAGTTCCGGCGGTTCGGCGGCGGCGGTGGCGGCGCGCATCGCGCCGGCGGCGACGGCAACCGATACCGGCGGCTCGATCCGCGAACCCGCGGCCTTTTCCGGCGTCACCGGCATCAAGCCCACTTATGGGCGGGCGTCGAGATGGGGCATGATCGCATTCGCCTCCAGCCTGGATCAGGCCGGCATCATGACCAGTTCGGCGGAAGACGCGGCGCTGATCTTCAACGGCATGCTCGGGTTCGATCCCAGGGATTCCACCAGCATCGAACGCGCAGACGAGGACTACACCCGCAAACTGGGCAGCGGCGTGAGGGGCCTGCGCATCGGTGTGCCAAAAGAATTCTTCGGAGAGGGATTGCAACCGGACGTCGAGAAGGCGGTGCGCGACGCCCTGGCCGAGTACGTCAGGCAAGGCGCCGAACTGGTCGACATTTCGCTGCCGAACGCAGCGCTCGGCATCCCGGTCTATTACGTCATCGCGCCTGCGGAGTGCTCGTCGAACCTGAGCCGCTTCGACGGCGTGCGCTACGGCCACCGCGCCGCGCAGTACGGCGACCTCGACGACATGATCAAGAAATCCCGCGCCGAAGGTTTCGGGCCGGAACCCCGGCGCCGCATCCTGATCGGTGCGTACGTACTTTCGCACGGCTATTACGACGCCTACTACCTCCAGGCGCAGAAAGTGCGCCGGATCATCGCCGATGAATTTCAGCAGGCTTTCCGTCAATGCGACATCATCGCCGGCCCGGTGACGACCAGCGTTGCGTTCGGATTCGGCGAGAAGGCGGCGGACCCGGTCGCGATGTACCTGTCCGATCTCTACACGATTCCAGGCAGCCTGGCCGGCATTCCAGCAATGAGCATTCCCTGCGGCTTCGGCGCGAAAAAACGCCCGGTCGGCCTGCAGCTCATGGCGAACTATTTCGAGGAAGCGAAGCTGCTTGGCGTCGCTCACCACTATCAACTGGTCACCGACTGGCATCGGCGCCTGCCTAAGGGCTTTAGTGCCTGACCGCAAAGACGCGAAGGGTTGATCGCATGAACTGGGAAGTGGTCATCGGGCTGGAAACCCATACGCAGTTATCGACGCAGTCAAAGATTTTTTCGGGCGCGTCCACTGCGTTCGGTGCCGCGCCGAACACGCAAGCGAGCGTTGTGGATGTCGCCTTGCCAGGTTCGCTCCCGGTACTGAACAAGGGCGCGGTCGAACGTGCGATCCGCTTCGGTATCGCGGTCGGAGCGAATATCAACCGCCGTTCGATTTTCGCGCGCAAGAATTATTTCTATCCCGACCTTCCCAAGGGATACCAGATCAGCCAGTACGAATTGCCTGTCGTGCAGGGCGGAAGCCTCAGCATCCATACGAAGGATGGCGAGAAGGTAGTGCACCTGACCCGCGCCCACCTCGAAGAAGACGCGGGCAAGTCGCTGCATGAAGACTTTCAGGGCATGAGCGGCATCGACCTGAACCGCGCCGGCACCCCGCTGCTGGAAATCGTCTCCGAGCCTGAAATGAATTCAGCCGAGGAGGCGGTTGCCTATGCGAGGGCCCTGCATTCGCTGGTACGCTGGATCGACATCTGCGACGGCAACATGCAGGAAGGATCGTTCCGCTGCGATGCCAATGTCTCGGTGCGGCGCCCCGGCTCGCCTCTCGGCACGCGTCGCGAGATCAAGAACCTGAACTCGTTCCGTTTCCTGCAGCAGGCAATCGAATACGAGATCAAGTGGCAGATCGAGACGCTGGAAGACGGCGGCAAGATTCAGCAGGCGACCGTGCTGTTCGATCCCGACTCCGGCGAGACGCGCGTTATGCGCACGAAGGAAGATGCGCACGACTACCGCTATTTTCCCGATCCGGATCTGTTGCCCGTCGTGATAACGGAAGAACTGATCGAGAAAATCAGAAAATCGATGCCTGAATCCCTGCAGGTACAACATCAGAAAATTCTCGCGCACGGCCTCTCAGTTCAGCAAGCTGATCAGCTTACAGCAAGCCGTAATGCATCTAGGTTCGCGCTGTCCAGTATGGCCGGCGTCCCCAAGGAAGAGGCGCAGATGCTGTCGAATTGGATTCTGGGACCACTTAGCGCGAAGCTAAATGAGGAGAATCTCGACTTCAACCAAAGCAAGATACTTCCGGACCAGCTTCGTGCATTGTCAAAGCGGGTAGCTGATGGAACTATTTCGAACACAACTGCTACCAGCGTTGTACTGAGCGCGATGTGGACTGGGGAAGGCAGCCCCGACGAAATCATCGAGCGCAAAGGGCTGAAACAGATTTCCGACTCGGACGCGATCGAGAAAATCGTCGACAAAGTGATCGCCGCTAACGCGCAACAGATTGCCGATTACCGAAGCGGCAAGGAGAAGGCCTTCAACTCCCTGGTCGGACAAGTCATGAAGGCAAGCCAGGGCAGGGCGAATCCCGCCCAGGTCAACGAAATACTGAAGCGCAAGCTCGGCTGACTATTGCGGGCTCGCGCCCTTTAGCTCGCGGAAGCGCTGCTTATCGGCTTCGAACTTGGTACGAATCGAATCGGACTGGGCTTTTCTCTGCACAAGTTCGGCCTCGAGGGCGGAAACTTCCTTCTGGCCGGCGTTGACCTCTTCCAGCAGATGGGCCGGCAGCGGTTTTTTCTGCGTTGCCAGCGCATCTGCCTGTCTCTTCAGCTCGTTCAACTGCTGGTTGACCTTGTCCAGCTTGGACTCGATGGTTTTGGTCCCTTGCATGGGAAAGGCCAGGCTCCGGTCACGGGCAGCATCAATTTCTTCCTCGGTGGTGTAGGTCGCCATCAGGGCGCGATCTCGCCGCTCCCGTTCCTTCGAGGCTTTTGGAGTTGTCGCCGCCAGGTCGTCCTTGGATGGTTGCTTGGGCTTGGCGGCTTCCTTCTTCGGCATCACCACGCCGTGGCGGTTAAGTTCCGAAATCTGGCCACAATCGGGGTTCATCTTGTCG
>DASWEZ010000036.1:0-17164 GCA_036394495.1 Burkholderiales bacterium | reverse complement strand
TCGGAAAACGCGACCAGGCTGACGCGATCGTGATTGATGAGACCGATATAGGCGATCGCAGCGGCAAACCGGCGCGCGAAGTCGAACTTGGACGGTGCGCCGAAGTCCATCGAACGGCTGACGTCAACGAAAACATAGACGGGAAGATCGGCCTCCTCCTCGAACAACCGCAGGATCAGGCGGTCGAGCCTGAGATAGGTGCCCCAGTCAAGATTGCGGGTGTCGTCGCCCGGGGAATAGGGCCGGTAGTCGGTGAAGATCATGCCCGCGCCGGTACGGCGCGAACGATGATGCCCTCGCAGATGGCCGGCGACGGGACGCCGCGTGAGCATCGTCAGATGCTCCAGCTGGCGAAGAAATTCTTCGCTGAACAGCACGCTTTCCTGAGCCAAGGGAGACCTCGATGCGGCCGTGCAGGCTGGGGTTCGTTATTCGCTGGTTCGCTATTCCGTGCGCTCCGGCACCCATTCCAGGATGCGGGAAAGGATCGCGTCGGAATCCATGCGCTGCGCTTCAGCTTCGAAGTTGAGCAGCACGCGGTGCCGCAGCGCTGTCAAGGCCACTGCACGGACGTCTTCGCAGGATACGTAGACGCGATCGTTCATCAGCGCATGCACCTTTGCGCCCAGGATCAGCGCCTGCGTGCCACGCGGACTGGCGCCGAAGCGCACGTATTTCTTCGTCAGCTCGTGAGCCTGGTCCGATTCGGGATGCGTTGCCAGGGTCACCTTGATCGCGTATTCCTGCACCGGCCGCGCGACCGGGATCGCACGCGCCGTTTCGCGCATCTGCAAAATCTGCCCTTGCTCGAGCACCCGCTTCACCGAAGGTTCCGCCTGCCGGGTGGTGCGGTCGATGATCAGGTGCAGTTGCTCGACATCCGGGAAATCGAGCTTCAGTTTGAAAAAAAACCGGTCCATCTGCGCTTCGGGCAGCGGATACGTGCCTTCCATCTCGATCGGATTCTGGGTGGCGAGGACGAAGAACGGCTGGTCAAGCGCATGCGTGCGGCCGGCCGCGGACACGCTGTTTTCCTGCATCGCTTCGAGCAGCGCCGACTGCGTCTTGGGTGTGGCGCGGTTGATTTCGTCGGCCAGCACCATGTTGGCGAAGATCGGGCCACGCTGGAACTCGAACGATTTGCGCCCGGCATCATCCTCGCGGACGATGTTCGTGCCGATGATGTCGCCAGGCATCAGGTCGGGGGTGAACTGGATGCGGGAGAACTTCAGGTGCAAGACATCCGCCATGGTTTGTACCAGTTTGGTCTTGCCCACGCCGGGAATGCCTTCCAGCAGCACATGGCCGCGCGCCAGCAGGCAGGTCATGACGCCGGATATGATCTCTTCGTTGCCGACGATCACACGCGATATTTCATCGCGGACCAGCAGGAACTGCTCGCGGAAGGCCTGGATCTCCCGGTCTACGGCCACGGTGCTCATTTTTTCTCGCTTTCATGCAGGTTCAGGAAATAATTCTTGACGATGTTTTTCTGCCGCGCGGGCACGCGATCGTGGCTTGCCGCCGCTTCACGGTCATAGCCGGCGCGGGCGCGCACTTCCGCGGCCTGCAGCATGGATTTCTGCTCGCGGCTGGCGGAATAGAACCACCCCTGGTCGCCTTTGCCTTCCGGTTGTTCATCTGCGTCGTATTTCTGCGCAATGGTCTCGAGTTTCAACTGCGCATCGAACCGCCTGGTCGCGGCGCCTTCCAGCGGGAGCGCTGCTGAATCGCCCGATGCGTCGCCGGATTGACTGCCTTCGCGTGCGGTATCGCCCTCTTCGCGCGCCACCGCCGCCTGCCTGAACAGCGCGCCACCGCGCGCATCGGCGCTGCCGGTCTCGGGCGCCGGCGTCGGATTCGGCGCATTGGTACGATTGTCGAACTGGCTCGCGGTCAGTTGGCTGCGCTGGCTGGTAGCGACCAGATTGCCTTCCAAGCGCCGCTTGACGCTGTTGACCCGGTTCTGCGTTTCGATGCGTTCGTTTGCCTGTTCGAGGGTATTGATCACGCGGTTGATCGCATCCTGATTGACCGCGGCATTCCTGCCGGCCAGTTCCCGTCCCACACTCTCCTGCGCCAGGGCACCAGTGTCTTCCGGCCGGCCGCCCTTGTCGGCCGGTTCGACAGCCTGGTCCTCGAGCGTGCCGGCGTCAGCTTTGAGCTTGCGCAGCAGCGTCATTGCGTCTTCAATGCGGCCTTCGCTCATTGCCTGCGCAACGGATTCGAACTGCGGATCGGCTTTCAGCGACTCGGCAAGTTTCGCCATTGCTTCGCGCGCCGCGGACGCGTCCATATTCGCCCGATCGATCGCATCCCGCGCATCGGCGAGGGCCCGCATCTTTTCCTCTGGAGAGGCGCCGGCTTGCTGCAGCCTGCGAAGCGCCAGATCGAGTTTCACGATTTCCGCATCCTGGAGCGCGTCCTTGAGCAATGCGCGCGGATCGGCGGACTCACGATGCTCGACAGGCGAAGCCTCGCCGCCGGAATCCCGGGAACCCGACAGTTGCGGGGTCATCCAGATCAGCGCAGCGAGCAAAATCCCCAGGCCGGCGCCCAGTAGGGCGTTGCCGGGCAGCGAGCGCGGAGCGAGTGCGGCGAGATCGAGTCCGGCAGCCGTAGCCGCCGCGCGCTGGATCTGCAACTCGGCGAAAGGCGAAGCCGGACTTTCCGACAGGAACCAGTGCGCCGATTTCAATTCGTCCTTCAAGTGTGCGCGCACATCGGCTTCCGCGGCGGCCTGTCGTTTGGTCACTCCGCGTGCATTGCGCCTTGCCACCTCGGTGGCCAGTACGACAAATGCGACCAGCAATGCGATGCGAATCGCGGTTCCGGCGGACGGTACGTCCGCGACGAGGGCGGGTTCGATCAATTGAAAGCAGATAAGGCAAAACAGAACGACGCAGACTGCAAACGCGGCCTCACGAATCGCCCTGACTATCCACAGACGGCGGCCCAGTTCGCGGAGCACGCCGATGATTGTTTCACGCTCTTTCATGACTCGTCCGATTGTAACGCAGCGCCGAATGTCATAGCCGAAAAGGCACAGCGGCAAATCGTCGACGTCGCATTCTCAGGTAACATCCGCCCCATCCGAGGAGGGGAATTCATGAGGGTCACCCCGCGATTCGCAAAAGCGTTATTGGGCTATGCCGCAACCCTCGGTTTGAGCGCGGCGCTGGGTTGCAATGTGACGTGTGTCAGCGCTGCGGATCGTCCGAACATCGTTTACATCCTCGCCGACGACCTTGGCTGGAAGGACGTTGGATTTCACGGCGGCACGATCAGGACGCCCAATCTGGACGCCCTCGCCCAACGGGGCGTACGTCTGGAAAGGTTCTACACGGAACCGTATTCCACATCCGCACGCGCGGCATTGCTTACCGGGCGTTATCCGATGCGCTATGGTCTGCAGACCCTGTCAATTCTTCCCTGGAGCCAATACGGCCTGCCGACCGGCGAGCGCCTGCTGCCGGAAGTATTGAAGGAAGCCGGCTATCGCACTGCGATGCTCGGCAAGTGGCAACTCGGCCATTACCAGAAAGACTACCTGCCGACGCATCGTGGCTTCGACAGTTTTTACGGCAGCTTCAACGGCGACCTCGATTGCCTGCGCAAAACCGGTCAATCGCACGAACCGGACTGGCATCGCAACGAGCGTCCGATCAGGGAAGAGGGCTACTGCACCACGCTGCTCGGCAAGGAAGCCTCACGGGTGATCGAGAGGCACGATACCGCCCGGCCGTTGTTCCTCTATCTTTCCTTCAGCGCGCCTCAGGCACCCTTGCGGGCGACGAAGGAATACCTGGAATTGTACAAGGACGTCCGCGACGAACAGCGCCGGACTTACGCGGCCATGGTCACTGCCCTGGACGATGCGGTCGGCATGGTCGTCGCCGCAATCGGGAAGAAAGGCATGACGGCCAACACGCTGATCGTCTTTCACAGCGACAACGGTGGGGCGCTGCCGAACAAGTATCCGACCGGCGACGGCGACGTACAAAAGGCATTTTCCGATAACGGCCCCTATCGCGACGGCAAGGGAAGCCTGTACGAAGGCTCTCTTCGCGTGGTGGCGCTAGCGTCATGGCCGGGAAAAATACCCGCAGCCGTGATCTCTGAGCGCATTCATGTGACCGATATGTATCCCACCCTGCTCGGCATTGCCGGCGCCAGGGCGGAACAGACCAAACCCGTGGACGGCGTCGATCAGTGGGACACGATCACCGGAGCGAAACCCAGTCCGCGCAAGGAAATGTTGCTGGGCATGGAGGATTTCCGCGGAGCGCTGATGATGGAAAACTGGAAGCTGATTGCCTATTCGCGCCTGCCGGTTCGTTACGAACTCTACAACGTGCAGGATGATCCATCGGAAGAAGACAATCACGCCGATCGCGAACCGCAGCGCGTGCAGGAAATGCTGGTCCGCTTCAATGAATTTGCCTGGGAGATGGCATCGTCTCTATACCTCGAAGACCTGCACAAGCCGCGAAAGTATCCTGCGCCGATCTACTGGGGCGACAATCCGCCTCGTCCCTGAAGCGCAGCGGATGCGCTTCCCCGTCGCCCAGAGCCCGTCGCCGGCGTCGCATGGAATTTGAATCCGGTGCAGCGTTGTGAAAAAATGATCGCACAATAAAAACAATCCCCTCCATGCAAGCCATCAACATCGACGACCTTCGCACGTCCGCAAGACGCCGGCTGCCGCGTGCCATATTCGAATTCATAGACGGCGGCGCCCAGGACGAAACCACGCTGCGCGCCAACCAGGAGGATTTCCGCAGGTGGCGGTTTCGCACCCGCACGTTGATCGACGTCTCCGCGCGGGATCAATCGATTACCCTGTTCGGGCAGAAATACGCATCACCTCTCATCCTCGCTCCGACCGGATTGGCCGGCTTGTTTTCCCGCCGCGGAGAGCTGGCCGCCGCCCGCGCGGCGGAAAAGTTCGGCGTACCGTACTGCCTTTCCACGATGTCGACCTGCACCATAGAGGAAATTACCCGCGAGACGGTCCCGCCGAAATGGTTCCAGCTCTATGTGCTGCGAGACCGCGATTTGACCAGGCATTTCATAGAAAGAGCCCGCGCTTCGCACTGCACCGCGCTGGTGCTTACCGTAGACACTAAGGTGCAAGGGCCCCGCGAACGCGACATGCGCAACGGTTTCACGGTTCCGCCCCGCTTTTCCGCCGCCACGATTCTGGATTTCGCCTGGCATTATTCCTGGCTGTTCGATGTGGGGCTCGGGCCGCGCATCACCTTCAAGAATTTCATCGGCAGCAAAGGCGCATCCACCGATGCCATGACCATCACCCAGTTCATCGCCGGGCAGTACGACCTGAGCGTGGGTTGGCGCGACGTCGAATGGTTCAAAACGGCCTGGGGTGGGCCGGTGCTGCTGAAAGGCATCCTGACGGCGGAAGACGCCAGACTTGCACTCGACCATGGTGCCGACGGCGTAATCGTTTCGAATCATGGCGGACGGCAGCTGGAAGGCGCGATGTCCGCCGTGCAGGCCCTGCCCGAAATCGCGGAGGCCGTGGGCGACAAGCTAGAGGTGATACTTGACGGCGGTATTCGCCGTGGCGCCGATGTCGTCCGGGCCCGCGCGCTCGGCGCAAAAGCCTGCATGATCGGACGCGCCTGGCTCTATGGGCTGGCTGCCGGAGGACAACCCGGCGTGGAACGCGCGCTCGAAATTCTGCGCAACGAAATCGATGTCACGCTGACCCTGCTAGGCCGGCCGATGCTCGCGGAGATCGACCGCGGGATCCTGCAGGGTTAAGGCGTCCGCTTTTCGTTTCCTGTGCCCCGAAAAGCAGCAACTGGCACGCGACGTGCTCCGGTTCGCGCCCGAGCGGCCGTCATATTGGTTTACGGCAAGCCTTGAAATGCGGAAAATTAATTCCGCTTTAGGTATCCTTTTGCCATCGGCACTCATTGCAGCGAACAACGATATGGCCTCCACACTTTCGATCGCCTATTTCGCGAACCACGATCTGCTCGGCGTAGTAACCGAAGAAGAATACGAACGGTTCAAGAGCCAGTTGCTCCAGGCATTCCAGGAAGAATGGCCGGACGCCGCTGTCACCATCGACGACGACGAAGAGGTTTATGTCGAAACCGGGGGCATCAGCGGCCAGGCCGAACTGGATGTGCGAGGCCGGATCGCCGACATCGTCAATGAGGTGATCGACTCGGGAGAATGGCAGGAGGAGGAGGAAGACTTCTACGAAGAGGAAGAGGACGAGATCCGCGACGTCGAGGAAAAAGACGACTACTGACCGGTATCAACCGCCGTCGCAGTTGCGGCTGACAATAAAGCCAGCCGTTTCAATCGGTGCAAACAGCGCGCCCGGCAACTTCCACTGGTGCCGCCGCTGGAGTTGCAAATTCAGCTCTGCGTTACCGCACATCACCCAAATTTTCCCATGTGGACTTGCGGCCTGATCCAGGACGGCGAAGGCGGCGGCTGGGAACGCGTCAACAGCGCGGGCTTGTGGCCTCCCGCATCTGGGTGGTCAACTCAGTGCGCAAATGGCGCGGCGTCATGCTCGTCGAACATGACGGTCAAGCGAATATGGTGGGCCCGCCTGGACTTGAACCAGGGACCAAAGGATTATGAGTCCTCTGCTCTAACCAACTGAGCTACAGGCCCGTATGAACTACGGCACAAAAAATGGCCGGGCGAAGAACCCGGCCATTCTATTTCCCTTGCGGGGAATTATCTCACTATTGTTGTGGCTCCCGCCGCTTCGCTTGACCTGACAGTGAACGGCCAGGTCAGCCTACGCCGCGGTAACTGATCCGACGGCTCAGTTATTGTCGAGGAAGCTGCGCAGCCGCTCGGAACGCGACGGATGGCGCAGTTTGCGCAAAGCCTTCGCCTCGATCTGGCGAATGCGTTCGCGGGTGACATCGAACTGCTTGCCAACTTCTTCCAGCGTGTGGTCGGTGTTCATCTCGATGCCGAAGCGCATGCGCAGCACCTTGGCTTCCCGCGGCGTCAGCGTATCCAGCACTTCCTTGGTGGCATCGCGCAGGCTCGTGTAGATCGCCGCGTCGGACGGCGCCATGGTCGCCTGGTCTTCGATGAAATCGCCAAGATGCGAATCGTCGTCATCGCCTATCGGCGTTTCCATCGAAATCGGTTCCTTGGAAATCTTCAGGATCTTGCGGATCTTTTCCTCGGGCATTTCCATCTTGACCGCCAGCGTGGCGGGATCCGGCTCCGACCCGGTCTCCTGCAGGATCTGGCGCGAGATCCGGTTCATCTTGTTGATGGTCTCGATCATGTGCACCGGAATGCGGATGGTACGTGCCTGGTCGGCGATCGAACGCGTGATGGCCTGGCGGATCCACCACGTCGCATAGGTCGAAAATTTATAGCCGCGGCGATACTCGAACTTGTCCACCGCTTTCATCAGGCCGATGTTGCCTTCCTGGATCAGGTCGAGGAATTGCAGGCCGCGATTGGTGTATTTCTTCGCAATGGAAATCACCAGGCGCAGATTAGCCTCGGTCATTTCGCGCTTGGCGCGGCGCGCCTTGGCTTCGCCGGTGGACATCTGACGGTTGATTTCCTTCAGGTCCTTGACCGGGATGCCGACGCGTTTCTGCAGGTCGATCAGGGCCTGCTGCTGCTCCATGATCGCCGGCGCAAACCGCGAAAGCACTTCGCTATAGGGCTTGCGGCCGCCGATTTCGCGTCCGACCCAATTAAGATCTTCCTCGTTGCCCGGAAAGGTCTTGATGAAATACGCGCGCGGCATTGCCGCTTTTTCCACGCACAGTTCCATGATCGCGCGTTCGTACGAACGCACTTCTTCGACCAGACCACGCAGGCCGTCGCACAACGCTTCCACCTGTTTGGCGGAAAAACGGATGAACATGAGCTCGCCGGAAATTTCTTCCTGCGTCTTCATGTAGGGCCGGCTGCGCGGGCCGTTCTTGGCGAGCGCCTTGATCATCTTGTTGTACAGCACGCGGATCTTGGCAAATCGCTCGAGCGCATCCGCCTTCAGCAGCAGCAGGGCCGCGTTTTGCACTGCGGCGCCGTCATCGTCGTCGGTTTCCTCGGTGCCGAGGTCTTCTTCGAGTTCTTCTTCGGAAATTTCCTCGGCGAGCGCTTCTTCCGGCGCATTCGGATCGATCAGGCCATCGACGACCTCGTCGATGCGCATTTCTTCGCGTTCGATCTTTTCAGCCAGCGCCAGGATTTCGGCAATCGTCGTGGGACAGGCGGAGATCGCCTGGATCATGTGCTTCAGGCCGTCTTCGATGCGCTTGGCGATTTCGATTTCGCCCTCGCGCGTGAGCAGTTCCACGGAGCCCATTTCGCGCATGTACATGCGCACCGGATCGGTGGTACGCCCGAACTCGGAATCGACGGTGGACAAGGCCTGCTCGGCTTCTTCGACCACGTCTTCGTCGGGAACGACGGCCGGCGTGGATTCATTCATCAACAGGGTTTCGGCATCCGGGGCTTCGTCGTAGACCTGGATCCCCATGTCATTGATCATGCTGATGATGTTCTCGATCTGCTCGGCGTCGAGCATGTCATCAGGCAGGTGATCGTTGATTTCGGCGTAGGTCAGGTAACCGCGCTCCTTGCCCAGGACGATCAGGTTCTTAAGGCGCATGCGCCGGGCTTCAGCATCGATTGGCTGCTGAACCTGCACCTGCTCCTTGTTCTGCTCCTTGCGTCTTTCCCTAGCCATATGCCTTATTCCCTCGAAAACAACCGCTTATGAATAGCCGGACAAAAAAGAACCGCGCATTATACCGGAGTCACCCGGGGGATTCATTCGCCGCTCCCGGCTGCAGACGGCGATATTGCTCTTTTTCCTCGGACGTCCAACTCTGCCGTTTGCTCTTTTCCAGCAACAACGTGATCCGGACGTGGCGAAAACGCTCGTTCAGCTTCTCCCACGCACCGAGAAATTCGGCCCGCAACGCTTCCTGATCCAGTTCTTCCCATTTCAGGCTGCCCGTCTCGATCTCGTGTGCAAGGAGTTCGAATTCGCCGCCGCGAAAATGTTCGGTCACGCTGCGTAAACGGTTCTGGTTTGCACAAAGCTCAAGCACTTTTGCCAGCAACGCCAGTTCGGACTGGGGCAACTCGCTCGAGGCAAGGTCGGCATTTTCGCGAAGCCGTTCCGCATCCGCCAATGCCGCAAGAGAGGGTTGGGAAGCGAGCATTTCCGCCAGCGCCCGGACCAGTGAAGGCTTGATCGATTCGCGCCGTTCCGGTACTTGCGCTCGCCCGACGACTTTGATGTCAAAACTGCGGTCAAGTTCGGCCTGGGACACCCCGGCCAGCTCGGCAATCTGTTTGCGCAACATCAGGGACAGCATGGGCGCAGCCATCTGCTTGACCAGCGGCTTGGCTTCTTGCAAGAACTTTGCCCGGCCTTCCGCCGTGCGCATGTCCACGCGCGAGGTCAGCTCCTGCACCAGAATCTCCGACAGCGGCGGTGCCGCATCGAGCAGTTTTCCGAACGTTTCCCTGCCGTGGGCACGCACGAAACTGTCCGGATCATGCTCTGCCGGCAAAAACAGGAAGCGCACCTGCTTGCCGTCCTGCAATTGCGCGAGGCTGTTTTCCAATGCGCGCCAGGCCGCGCGCCGCCCCGCTGCGTCGCCATCGAAGCAATAGATGACGTTGTCGGTCTGCCGAAGCAGTTTCTGCACCTGCCACGGGGTTGTCGCCGTGCCGAGCGTAGCCACCGCGTAGCCGATTTCGTATTGGCCCAGCGCCACTACATCCATGTAGCCTTCGACCACCACCACGCGCTCCGCGTCGCGAATCGCGCTTCTTGCCTGGAACAGTCCGTAAAGCTCGCGCCCTTTCTCGAACAGCGGCGTTTCCGGAGAGTTGAGATACTTCGGCTCGCCCTGGTCGATGACCCGGCCGCCGAAGCCGATGACCGCGCCACGCTGGCTATGGATCGGAAACATGATTCGGTCGCGGAAGCGGTCGTAACGCCTGCCTTCCTCGCTGGCAATTACCAGCCCGGCTTCAGTCAGCGATTTCGCCTGATATTCGGGGAAGACCGCTTCCAGGTTCTGCCAGCCGTCCGGCGCATAGCCCAGCCCATAGCGCGCGGCAATTTCGCCGGTCAGTCCGCGGTTCTTGAGATAAGCCACGGCCTTGTCCGAGGACTTGAGCTGCGCTTTGTAAAACTGGGCCGCCTTGAGCATGACTTCCGTCAGGTCTTCGGCCGCCTCCGCCTTTTCCTTGCGCTGCGGGTCCGGTGTCTGCTCGGGAACGGCCATGCCTACGCGGCCCGCGAGATCCTTGACCGCATCGACAAAGCCCATGCCCTGGTGTTCCATCAGAAAACTGATGGCAGTGCCATGCGCCCCGCAACCGAAGCAGTGATAGAACTGCTTGGTCTGGCTGACCGTGAATGACGGCGATTTTTCGCTGTGGAACGGGCAACGGGCCGCGTAATTGGAGCCGGCACGCTTGAGCGGAACATAGGACTCGACCACGTCAACGATGTCCACCCGGTTGAGAAGGTCCTGAATAAAGGACTGCGGAATCATGCGTCGGGATGTCTCGCGGTCAGATGCTGCTGGTTTCAGGCCCGGCGGCCGGCGGAAGGACATCCGGCGGCTTTCGAAGAATTATAGGTCAGTTTCCGTGGATTTCCGGGAAAGCTGGGCTACCTCCCCGGATCCGTTTTGCCCTCAACGAGGGCGGGTTAACGCCGGAAAATCCAATAGCGCCCGCACTAGCCGATAAGCTTGCCTTTCACCAGCGCGGACACCTTGCCCATGTCTGCACGACCGGCCAGCCTGGGTTTCAACAAAGCCATGACCTTGCCCATATCGACCATTGCCTTGGCACCGCTGCTCGAAATCGCCTCGGTCACGGCCGCGTCGACTTCGGCAGCCGACATCGCCGCAGGCATGTAGCCCTCGAGTACACCGATCTCGAACTGCTCTTTATCCACGAGATCCTGACGGCCGCCCTTGCCGAATTGCTCGATGGAATCGCGCCGCTGCTTGATCATCTTCTCGATGATCGCGAGGACATCGGCATCGGTCAATTCGATGCGCTCATCCACTTCTCGTTGCTTGAGCGCAGACAGCAACAGGCGGATTGCGGAGAGTCGCGGGGCGTCTTTGGCGCGCATCGCGGTCTTCATGTCTTCGGTGATCCGGGCTCTGAGCAGCATGGAATCCAATATGGGGGTGGATTTCAGAAAAGCAAAACGGTGAATGGCATCCCATTCACCGTCTGAACCTCGACCTGCTGTCGGCTCTAGTAAAGCTTTGGCGGAAGCAACTGGCTGCGCAGGCGCTTGTGGTGGCGTTTAACCGCGGCCGCCAGCTTGCGTTTGCGCTCGGAGGTGGGCTTTTCGTAGAATTCACGCGCCCGCAACTCGGTCAGCAGACCGGTCTTTTCCACCGTGCGCTTGAAGCGGCGCATCGCCACTTCGAACGGCTCATTTTCCTTGACACGAATCGTCGGCATAAAAAATACTGTCCTGGGAAGGTCGACTAAAACGAAGGGCCGAATTCTAGCAATAATCCCCTGATTTGCAAACACAAGCCGGAAGACACGCGGACTCCGTTTCGTGCGTGGCCGGCAAATTTCCCCTCCGAATCACCAGGCAAGCCCTTAAACTCAAGACCTTATGCTAGTTCTCGGGATCGAGACATCCTGCGATGAAACCGGCGTCGCCCTGTTCGACACTCGGGCAGGCCTGCTAGGCCATACGCTCTTTTCGCAAGTCGCCATGCACGCGGAGTACGGCGGCGTGGTTCCGGAATTGGCGTCCCGCGATCATATTCGCCGGCTGCTGCCGCTGACCCGCCAACTGCTCGGGCAAACCAGCCGGGCGCTAGGTGACATCGATGGGATCGCCTATACCCAGGGGCCAGGACTGGCCGGCGCCCTGCTGGTCGGGGCAAGCGTGGCCGCGAGTTTGGGCTTCGCCCTCGGTATTCCGGTCATCGGACTGCATCATCTGGAAGGACATCTGCTTTCGCCTTTGCTCGCGACCCCTGCGCCCCGCTTCCCGTTTGTGGCTCTGCTGGTTTCCGGCGGCCATACACAACTCATGAAGGTCGGCGCGGTCGGCGACTATGAACTGCTGGGAGAGACAGTCGATGACGCGGCGGGCGAAGCTTTCGACAAAACCGCAAAACTGCTTGGGCTGGCCTACCCCGGCGGACCGGCTCTCGCCAAACTTGCCGATTCCGGGAACCCGAAACGATTCAAATTGCCCCGGCCCATGATCGCCAGCGGCGATCTGAATTTCAGCTTTTCGGGCTTGAAAACGGCTGCGTTACTGCTGGCCAGCCGCGAGGATACGACCGCACAAAACAAGGCCGATATCGCGGCTGCCTTTCAGGATGCGATCGTCGAAGTCCTCGTTGCCAAATCGGCCGATGCCGTGTCGCGTACCGGGCTGGACCAGTTGGTGGTGGCCGGCGGCGTTGGTGCCAATCGGCGTTTGCGCGAAGCACTTGGGCACAAAGCCGCAGCGGAAGGATTCGAGGTGTTCTATCCGCCGCTGGATTTGTGCACGGACAATGGCGCAATGATCGCCTATGCCGGCGCGCAGCGGCTCGAGGCCGGCGTCATCGGAACCAGCGGCTTCTCGGTGCGTCCGCGCTGGGAACTGGAAGAGCTCAGGCGCCCCGCGACAGCCTGAGCCGGCTCTCGGTGCCGTTCATCAGCCGTTCGACGTTGCCGCGGTGCCGCCAGAGCAGCAGCGCGGTCATCGCCAGCACCATGCAAGCGTATGGTCCCCAGCCGAGAAAATAGAACGTCGCGACCGATGCGGCCAGCGCAGCCACGATCGCCCCCAGCGATGAGTAACGCGACGCCAGCACGGTCAACAGCCAGACCAGGAGCACGACACCTGCAATGCGAAAATCCAACGCAAGCAAGATGCCTGCTGCGGTCGAAACACCCTTGCCGCCCTTGAAGCGGAAATACACCGGAAACAAATGACCGATGAACACCGCGAATGCCACTGCGGCCAGCGTGATTTCGCCGACGTCGAACTCGGGTGCCAGTCGGCGTGCCAAACACAACGCTATCGCCCCTTTTGCAGCGTCCCCGATCAGGGTAAGCACCGCCGCAGCCTTTTTCCCGGTCCGCAGTACGTTGGTTGCCCCGGGGTTGCCGGAACCGTAGGTGTGAGGATCGGGCAGGCGGAAACACCAGCTGACGACGACCGCGAAGGAAATCGACCCGATCAGATAGGCCGCGACGACGAATACGATGGGCGCCATTGGAATTGTTTTCTCCCGTTATCCACGCGGATGATGTTTGGCGTGCAATTGCTTGAGCCTTTCGCGTGCGACATGCGTATAGATCTGCGTCGTGGATATATCCGCATGGCCCAGAAGCATCTGTACGACCCGCAAGTCGGCGCCGTGATTGAGCAGATGCGTTGCGAAGGCATGGCGCAACGTATGCGGAGAAATGCCTTTGCGGATGCCGGCCCGGCTGGCGTAGCGCCGGATCAGATGCCAGAACGCCTGCCTCGTCATCGATGCCCCGCGCGCGGTAATGAACAGCGCGTTCGTCTGCCTTCCGGCAAGAATTTCCGGGCGCGCGTTATCCAGGTACTGCCTGATCCACATCAGCGCCTCCTCGCCCACCGGAACCAGCCTTTCCTTGCTACCCTTGCCGACTACCCGCACCACGCCCATGTCCTGGCTGAGCTGGGCAACCTGCATCGTCACCAGTTCGGACACCCGCAACCCGCTGGCATAAAGCGCCTCCAGCATGGATTTGTCGCGCAATCCGAGGGGCGTTTCGACGTTCGGCGCGGCCAGCAGCGCATCGACGTCCTCTTCGGTGAGTATCTTGGGGAGGCTGCGCGGCAGTTTCGGAGATTCAACTTGCAGCGTCGGATCGCCCTGAATTCGATTCTCCCTCAGAAAATACCGGTAGAACCGTTTCAGACTGGACAACAAACGCGCCGCCGAGCGCGGTCTGGCCTTGCGCTGAAACTTGTAAGCCAGATAGTCGAGAAGATCGGCGCGATGTGCCTGCAGCAGGGTCATGCCGCGATCCGCAGACAGCCATGCGGAGAAAAGCTGCAAGTCGCGGCGATAGCTCTCGATCGTATTGCGCGACAAGCCGTCTTCGAGCCAGAGCGCATCGCAGAATTCGTCGAGCAGGCTATCGTTCGCCGACATCAGTAAGCGCCCGGATTTTCGTGATGCAGCAACCAGCGCTTGACGTCGATGGCAGCCCCGCGGCGGGCATTCATGAAACCGCCGATGCCCTGGCTGCCGACCACGCGGTGGCAGGGAATCAGGATCGGAACGTGATTCGCGCCGCAGGCCGTGCCGACGGGGCGTGGTGCTGAACCGATCTTCCTGGCCACTTGCAAATAGGACAGCACGGCCCCGACGGGAATCGAGTGGACGGCCTTCCAGACCCTGGTCTGAAAATCGGTACCGTTGTAGTCGAAGGGCAGGTCGAATGCGAAATTCGGCTCCCTGAGGTATGCCTTGAGCTGCCGGCACACCTCCCTGGCGAACGGCGTCTGCGGCTTGAGGGGCGCAGCCCCGCGTGGAAGGTACTCGATGCGCACCAGCTTCGCGCCGATGGTACGCACGCCGATCACCGCGAACGGCGCTTCCATTTTCGCCTGCCAGGATTCCAGCAGCGTATTCACGACTTGCGCAGTCTCTGCATCGCCATCATCGTAATCTCCGACACCGATCCGTCAGCGAACGGGCTCGCTCTTCACGGCAAGCACTATGTCGCCAAAAATGCCTTTCTGCGGCAGGCCTGCGCCAGATCGTATAAGACACGAACATGAATGGGAGGGAACCGCCGAAAATAAACCGCACCTGTTCTGGTACAGGCATTGTAGCAATGCGCTGTGAAGTGCAGGCAGGGAACCGATTTAGCTATACTTTGTGTATTCCCCTGACGCATCCGGGAAGAGCAAACAGGAAGGCTCAAGTGACTGATCTCGACCTATCGAAGATTTCCACCTGCAGCTTCGAAGCCATGCAACTGCACGTGGGCGAACGCCTGCAACTGGAGCTGACGGCCGACATTGCACGCAACCACTACTACACCACGCTGATCGGATTCGTCCCCGGGCACAGTGTGCTGGTACGCACGCCGCTGGTGCAAAACCTGCCGATACCGGTGCCGGAGGGCGCAGGCGTACTGGTACGCGCCTTCTCGGGACGCCATGCCTTTACCATGGAATCCCGCATCGATCGCGTTTGTCGCTCACCTTATCCCTACATGCATCTCGCGTATCCGGCCCAGGTACAGCAGACCCTCATCCGGGGAGCACTGCGTGTACGTGTCGCTCTGCCGGGCATCGCCTCCGATTCGAACGAACAGGTCGACGACCCGTCACGCGCAGTCGTACTTTCCGATCTCAGCGTCTCCGGCGCGCAATTGGAAACAGAACAGAGCCTCGGGGAGACCGGTGAAAAGTTTGCGCTCGCATTCAAATTCGTGGTCCAGCCGAACAATTACGAGGTAAAACTGACGACCTCGGCGCAAATTCAGAGCGTGCGCAAGATCAGAAAAGGAAGGGGTCCGGAAGAAGTGTTCTCGCACGGCGTGCGCTTCAGCAAGCTGCACGCCACCGAAGGATTGTTATTGCAGAGCTATATCCAGCAGGTATTGCTGTCCGACCGATCGCGGGTGGTTTAGCCGCTTTCCAAAAAAAAGGCGGCGCCAGGCCGCCTTACTTGTTTTCCGCAGAAAGCCCTGTCACTCGCTGTCCACGACCTTTTCGGTTTCGAGCTTCTCGCGAATACGCGCGGACTTGCCGGAGCGATCGCGCAGGTAGTAGAGCTTGGCGCGGCGCACATCGCCGCGGCGCTTGAGCTCGATGCTCGCAATCAACGGGGAGTGGGTCTGGAAAGTACGTTCCACTCCTTCACCCGACGAGATCTTGCGCACGATGAAGGAGGAATTGAGTCCCCGATTCCGGATTGCAATCACCACGCCCTCGTAGGCCTGAACGCGCTTGCGATCGCCTTCTACGACGTTCACATTGACTATGACAGTATCGCCCGGTGCAAAGTCGGGGATGTTTTTCCCGAGGCGGGCAACTTCTTCCTGCTCGATTTTCTGTATGAGATTCATTTGATCAGCTCCCGCTCTTCCTTCGATTCCAATTTGTATTCTTCCAACAACGCCATCTGTTCGGCATTCAAGGGCAGGTGCGCCAGCAAATCCGGGCGCCTGCGCCAGGTCCGTCCCAGCGATTGCTTCATGCGCCATCTCGTAATCTGCGCATGATGGCCCGACAACAGCACGGCCGGTACTGCATCGCTTTCGTAAACTTCCGGCCGGGTATATTGCGGGCAGTCCAGCAATCCGTTCACAAACGAATCCTGCTGCGCCGACTCGGCATCGTTCAACGCACCCGGGATGCGCCGGATCAGGGCATCCATCAATACCATCGCCGGCAGCTCCCCACCTGACAACACATAATCGCCGATCGATATCTCGTCTTCGATTTCGGCATCCAGCAACCGCTCATCGACGCCTTCGTATCGACCCGCCAGCAAAACCAATCCTTCGTACCCGCCCAATTCTTCCACGATCCGCTGGGTCAACGGCCTGCCCTGAGGCGACAGGAAGACCGTCCGGGTGCGCCTCACCCCGCAGCTGACTTGCCGCTGCCGCGCCGCGCGCAACGCCTTCGCGAGCGGCTCCGCCATCATCACCATGCCTGGACCGCCGCCGTAAGGCCGGTCGTCCACGCTACGGTACGGGTTGCCGCTGAAATCCCGGGGATTCCACAACACCAATTCGTAGTGGCCATTGCTCCGCGCACGTTGCGTTATGCCGCTGCCGGTGAGCGCGTCGAACATTTCGGGAAACAACGTGACTACGTCGAGATGCATCATCGCCGCAGACCGGTCAAACCGGTTCCCAATCCACTATTACCTGTCTGGCCTTCAAATCCACGTTGACGATGACGCCCTGGATGAATGGGACCAGTACTTCCTTTTCGCCCTGCACGACGAGCACCGTATTGGCGCCCGTTTCGAGAATCTTTGCCACGAGGCCGAGCTTCGACGCATTCTTGTGGCTGACTTCCATTCCGAGAAGATCGCTCCAGTAGAACTCACCTTCCCGGTTTTCCGGCATGGCGGTGCGCGGTACGGCGACGTTTCTGCCTTTTAACTTTACCGCC
>DASWEZ010000035.1:0-27004 GCA_036394495.1 Burkholderiales bacterium | reverse complement strand
CCCGGCCCAGCTGCGCGACGATGGCCAGCGCGTCGTCGCGCCCCGCCTGCGGAATCAACTCGCGAATGTTCTTGGTCAGCGCCTCGGCTTCGCTCCAGCCGTACATTCTGGTCGCGCCCGGATTCCAGCACAAGATCCCGCCATCGAGATCCTGCACCAGGATGGCATCGCGCGAGTCGGTCACGACGACGGCCAGGCGGCGCAGGGCTTCCGATTCCTGCAGCGCTTTCTGCGCTTTTTTCATGGTCGATATGTCGAAAAAAGTGATGACCGCGCCATCGATCACATTGTCCAGCGTGCGATAAGGGCGGATGCGCAGGACGAACCAGTTGCCCAGTCTGGTCTGCACTTCGATCTCCCTGGGGACCAGGCTGTCCAGCACCTCCTGTACGTCCTCCACCAGGTGACTGTAATTCACAAGATTGGAAGCGATGTGGCCCACCGGCCGGCCTACATCGGTGGCGATGAGGTTGATCACCTGGGTGACGGACGGCGTGAAGCGCTGGATGTTCAATTGGTGGTCGACGAAAATCGTGCCCACGCCGGTGCCGGCGAGCAGGTTGTTCATGTCGTTGTTCGCTTGCGACAGATCCGACACCTTGTCCTGCAATTCCGCGTTGACCGTGGCCAGTTCCTCGTTGACCGATTGCAGCTCTTCCTTGGAGGTCTCCAATTCCTCGTTGGTGGACTGCATTTCCTCGTTGATCGACTGCATTTCCTCGTTCGCGGATTTGAGCTCTTCGTTGGAGGTCTCCAGTTCCTCGGTGGTGCTCTTCAGGTATTCTTCCTTGTCGCGCAATTCCTGCTTCAACGCCGCGACCTGCACACTGACTTCCGTTGCCCTCTCATCCGCGGCGGCGCGCGTTGACGCGGCACCGGCTTGCGGTGCTGCGCACGCCTCCGGCGCGGGCTCCATGACGACCAGGAACAACGGCGGCTCGACCTCCTCGGACGTGGCCGGGCGGATATTCAGATTGACCCTGGTGAAATCGCCGTTGGTTTTGACGCGCAGGCCGGGATGGAACACCGGTTCGCGTTTCGCCACCGCTTTGCGCAACGCCGTGGTCAGGCCGGGGCGCAAGCCCTGGCGGGCCATTCTCAGGATGTTCATGACCGCCTCGCCCGGCGCCGGCTCCAGGTACTCGCCGGTGCGTCCCTGCAGGTAGAGGATATCGCCACGGTCGTTGACCAGCGCGCTGGCCGGCGCGTATTGCAGCAGTGTGCGTTCGGCGAGCTGGCGGAAGTTCGCGCCGGCATCGCCCGCCGCTTTGCCGGCAGCACGCGGGACATCCGCGCCCCTTGTCACCGACATGAACCGGCCCAGGGACAAGGGTTGCGCGCTGCCATCGTCCTTGCGCTGATACAGTTTGGCCGTGCGGTTGAGCATGGCGAAAAGCTCCACATATTCACCGACGGACTCGGAAGTGCCCAGGAACAGGGCCCCGCCCGGATTCAGCGCATAGTGGAACAACGGAATAATTTTCTTCTGCAGTTCCGGTCCCATATAGATCAGCAGATTGCGGCAACTGATCAGGTCGAGCTTGGAAAACGGCGGGTCCTTGATCAGGTTCTGCTCGGAAAAAACCAGGATGTCGCGGATGACGGTGTTGATGCGAAAAAAGCCGCTGCCCGGTTCTTCGGAGAAAAAACGCGCCAGGCGTTCGCTCGAGACATCGGCGGCGATACTGGCGGGATAGACGCCGGAACGGGCCTTGTCGATGGCGGCGCCGTCGATGTCGGTGGCGAACACCTGGAGGTTGAAGCTGGTCTTGAGCACTTCCATCCGCTCTTGCAGCAGGATGGCAACGGAATAGGCCTCCTCGCCGGTGGAGCAACCCGGGACCCATACCCGTACCGATGCGCCGGCGGGCTTGTTCGCCAGCAGGCGGACAACAACCTCTTCCTGCAGTGCCTTGAATTGCTCCGGATCGCGGAAGAACTGGGTGACACCGATCAGGAGATCGCGAAACAACGCATCCACTTCGGACGGATTCTTTTGCAGATACTGCACATAGCCATCCACGGTTTCGATCTGGTGTACGGCCATGCGCCGCTCGATGCGGCGGTTGACGGTGTTCGGCTTGTACTGGGAAAAATCGTGGCCGGTCTGCGCGCGCATCAGCACGAAAATCTTTTTCAGCGCGTCATCGATCCTCAGCCCGGGCAATGAAATGGCGCCCTTGCCCTTGCCGAACGCGTGGCCGATATAGGAAAGCAGTTGCGCCGGCATTTCGGACGGCGGCAACACGAAGTCGACGGCGCCGGTGGCGACGGCGCTGCGCGGCATGCCGTCGTATTGGGTGGAATCGAAGCTCTGCGCCATCACCATGCCCCCCTCGGCCTTGATCGCGCGAACCCCCTGGGTGCCGTCGCTGCCGGTGCCGGAGAGCACGATGCCGATCGCCCGGCCGCGCTGATCCTGCGCCAGCGAGCGGAAAAAGAAATCGATCGGCAGCCGATGGCCGCGCGGCTCGCCCGGTTCCAGCAACTGCAAGGCGCCGTGCAGGAACGCCAGGTCATGGTTGGGCGGGATGATGTAAGTGCAGTTGGGCCGGACCACCATCCCGTCCCCGGCTTCGAACACCTGCATGCGGGTGTAACGTCCGATCAGTTCCGTGAGGATGCTTTTGTGGTCCGGTGCCAAGTGCTGAACCACGATAAAAGCCATTCCGCCGCCGCTGTTCTCCGGCAACGCTGAAAAAAAAGTTTCGAACGCCGCCAGGCCTCCCGCCGAGGCGCCGATGCCGACAATGGGAAAAGTATCGTCAGCCGGCGCAACCGCAGCCGCTGCCACAGGCCTGCGCGCGACGTATTCTTTGGCGGCGGACGCCGGCGGCGATTCTTTTGGAGTGGTTTTTTTTCGGGCGGTCATGACCGGTATCGTGTCCGGGGCGCGGGGTCGTCGACGGCCAGGATAGCCGCGCGCCCGGACATCTTCACGCCGTCATTCGCAAGACACGCAATCCATCCGGCCTTCGTCAGCGCAGATCACCGCTTGTCGACATCAGTCTGGAGTCCCTTGATGGAGAGGCGATACGGCAGCAGGCGGTCGAACTCTGTCTTGATCACGCCGTAGCACTCGCAGACCCGCATTTCCAGTCCCTTGCGGTCCAGGACGGTGATGTGGCCGCGCGAATAATGAATCAGTCCCGCAGCCTGCAGATTGCCCGCGGACGCGGTGACGCCCTCCCGGCGCACACCCAGCATGTTGGCGATCAATTCCTGCGTCATCCTCAGTTCGTTACCGTGCAAGCGATCCATGCTCAACAACAACCAGCGGCAGAGTTGCTGGTCCACTGAATGGTGCCGGTTGCACACGGCGGTCTGCGCCATCTGCGTAACCAGCGCCTGCGTATAGCGCAGCGCCAGATGCTGCAACTCCCCACCCAGCGCGAATTCCTTTTTCAGAATGCTTGCTTTCAGCCGATAGCCGTCGCCCGCGCTTTGCACGACTGCCCGGCTGGGGGTGCTTTCGCCGCCCATGAACAACGAGATGCCGACCAGGCCTTCGTTGCCGGCAATGGCGATTTCCGCCGAGGCGCCGCTCTCCATCACGTAGAGCAGTGAAACGATGCTGTTGGTCGGGAAATAGACATAGCTCATCTGGCTGCCGGACTCATAGACCACCCATCCCAGCGGCATGGCGATAGGCTCGAGATCGGGCAGCAGGCGCGCGTAATCCGGTGCGGACAGGGCCGCCAACAGGTGGTTCTGCTTCGGGTGGTTTGGCGTAGGCATTGCAGTCACCTTGATTCGGCAAAAACAAAAACAACTTGATTCGAAAATACCTGATTCGACAAAAAGAGCGCTGCGGGGACGTCGAGGTTCGATCGGCCAGGATGCGAAGCCAGACGAGTCTACACCCTATGTTGGGCAGCGCACATAGCGTATTCGGCGTTGGGGGGTGATATGTGGGGTGGCGCGCAGAACTGCGGTCAGTCCCGCGTCACACTGCAAGTGACCGGAATCGCACTATTACGGGGCTAATCCCGGACGCGGACGCCGGTGCCGGCCTTGTCGGCACGGCGCTGGCGGGTAAACCGGCGATTTACCAGGACAACTTAAATCTCACCACGCGCCGCTTGCGGCGCGTGATGAGAATTACGCTTAATTAATGGTGAGATTTTTTCGGTGCTGTGCGATGAACGGGTCAAAAAGGCAGATTCCTTACAACCTGGTAACACGAGCAGGCCGCTGCTTCGAGCCCATGTTGATCGACGATTTTGATATGACCGCGGCTGTACTCGATCAATTTGTCCTTTTGCAGGTGTCCGGCCGCCTTGGTCACGCCAACGCGCCGAACTCCCAGCATGTGGGAAAGAAATTCCTGGGTCATGGGAAAGTCGGTCGACTGTACCCGGTCGCGAGTCATCAGCAGCCAGCGCGCCAGGCGCTCTTCGACGAGATGAAAACGATTGCAGGCCGCGGTTTGCGCAACCTGGGCCATCAGGGTATGGGTATAACGGTGAATCGCGCGCTGCAAAGGCAGGCTGTGTGTCAATTCCTTGAGAAAATGCGCGGATTTCATGCGCATTGCCACGCCCGCTCCCTGCACCAGGGCGCGAATCGACGACACGCCGGATCCCAGCGCCAGCGGAATGCCGACCATGCCCTCGCGGCCTACCAGGCCGACTTCCAGGGCCAGGTGGTTGTCCACCAGGGTCAGCAACGACACCAGCGAGACACCGGGAAAATAGACATGGCGGATTAGGTCCCCCGGTTCGTACAGCACCTCGCCGAAAGTCAACGTGACCGGTTCGAGCATGCCGAGCAGGCGCCGGTACTCCTTGCGGGGAACGGCGGCGAGCAGGCCGTTTTCGCTTGATTCGCGGTGCGACACTCGCCCTGCCCGCTCCCGGTCCGATGGCACCATCGGCGGGCCAACAGCCGGCGAAACGACAGGACCATGCAGGGTATCGATCATGAATGCCGGTCCACGAGGGCGATCTGCACCGGGACCGGGGATGGGTCGCAGGGCAGCGGACACTCGTAATCCGCGGCTGGCAGTATGGCGAGAAGCTGGTTCCGAATCCGAATGCGCGGTGCAAGCATGGTGAACCGATTTATTTATTTCGAATCAAAAGGGATATGGCCATATCGCCATCGCCGAACGCACGTAGCATGCGACGGATGAAGATTAGTTTGGAACTATTGCTTCGTATGTACGGCAACGCACAGAAGACCCATGCCAACCGGACCACAATCCATCTCGACATATGCTTCAAACTTTCATCCGTCTCATGCCAGATGCGCTGGCAGGCACGCATGAAGGGGCGAATGGCATTCCGGCTTGACCCCGCGCAATCCCGCCGGCGGCGATGGGGGAAGCGGGAGCACGATGTCCGCCTACCATTTGACCAGCAGAGGGCTCCTATCGACACCCAATACGTGCGTTCTACGGTCGATCGCGTTCCTGGCATCCGTCACGCCTGCGACATCGACCTGCTGTTGTTCTTCTATCGGCATCCGCGTGCGATGTTGACCAGCGAACAACTCGTCGCCTACCTCGGATACGGCCGCGAGCGGATCGCGAAGTCACTCGACGCCCTGGTCGGGACGGCTTGCTGATGCGATCCGTGAACCCGACGCATGCGGCTCACCTGTACGTCCTGGAACTGGGCGGACATTCGGGCGAGTTGCTCTCCCCTCTTCTGGAACTCGCCGCCACGCGCGAGGGCCGCCTGGGCGTGATGCGGCTGCTGGCAGTCGGGCCCGATCGCGGCCTTGTCCCCGCGTCATATGGCGAATTGAAGAGCGCATGATCACGGGAGATCCGACGATGGATGAAACCCAAACCCAGCGCGTCAAGACCTTAATCAGCGGGCTCGACGTGATCCTTTCCGGCGGAATTCCGCGCGGAAACGTCATCCTGATCGAAGGCGCGATCGGCTCCGGCAAGACGACGATCGGCACGGAATTCGTCTACCGGGCTCTCCGTTCTCGTGGTCGACGACATCGAGGATACACGCGACACCCTGCGGGTCCTGCTTCAGCGCCTCGGCGCAAAAGTTGCGGTCGCGGGAAGCGGCCGCGAGGGACTGGATATGATCCGGGACGCCGAACCCGACCTGGTGCTCTGCGATCTGGGGATGCCGCGGATGGATGGATTCGAGTTCGTCCGTGAATTGCATCGCGCAACATCGCCGATGCGTCTGCACGTGCCCGTGCTGGCCGTGACCGCTCTGGTGAGCGACGCAGACCATCAGCGAACACGGGAGGCCGGATTCGAGGGCCATATCAACAAGCCGTTCGACGAAGCAGCCATCGTTGCCGCGGTGGACGCGGCGCTGCACCCGCATCCGCAAGTCGACCGGGCCATGGCAAAGCCGGGCGCCGAAAAAAGGAGCGCATGACATGAGCCGCACGCCAGCGGAACTTGAAAACGCCGGAGGACGAGACGCCTCGCGTCCCGCCACAGGCGTTGCGAGTGCGCGTACGCCGAAGAGCATCCTGATCGTCGACGACAATGAGGACATCCTGTTCTTCATGCGGGCCGCGCTCGAACAGGCGGGTTACGAAGTGCAGACCGCGTCGGAGGGCGCGCAGGCGCTCGAGCAGCAGATGCAGCACCGCGCCGACCTGCTTATCACCGATATCTTCATGCCGGGACAGGATGGGATCGAAACGTTGCGCGACACCAAGACCCGCTTTCCGCAAACAAGGGTTATCGTCATGTCGGCCGGCGGCGGTTCCGGCGGGAAGCTCGACTACTTGAGCACCGCGGCGCTCATCGGGGCAAACGCGACGCTGCGCAAGCCGTTCGGCCTGAACGAGCTCCTCGACACCGTGCACAAGGTATTGCAACCTTAAGCAGGCATTCCCGGCCGCTCTGCGGCAAAACGGATCAATGCACCAACTGGTTGATTTCTATGATCGGCAGCAATATCGCGAGCACGATCAGCAACACGACCCCTCCCATCACCAGAATCATCACCGGCTCGAGCAGCGTGAGGAAAACCGCCAGGCGCCGCTCCAGCGCCTGCGTTTCCAGGTGCGCCGCGCGCCCGAGCATCTGCTCGAGCTTCCCGCTCACCTCCCCGCTCGCGACCAGGTGGATCAGCAGCGGCGGAAACGCGCGGGTTTCACCGAGCGCGCGGGCCAGGCTCGTGCCTTCGCGCACCCGCTCGATCGCGCGCTCGATGGCCTCCCTCATCACCATGTTGCTCATCACCCGCGCACCGGAAGCCAGTGCGGAAAGCAGCGGCACGCCGCCCCCGACCAGGATGGCGAGCGTGCTGGCGAAACGCGAGGTGTTGACGCCGCGGATCAACGGTGAGAGCCACGGCAGGCGCAGCAAAAAGGCGTGCCAGCTGCGTCTTGCCGCATCACGGCGCAGCGCCACGCGTGCGGCGACTGCCGTGCCGATGATTATCGCGGCGATATACGGCCACGCCGCGCGCAGGAAATCGCTCACCGCGATCAGGGCGCGCGTCAACAGCGGCAGGGTTTGCCGCGATTGCTGGAATACCTGCACCACCTGCGGCACCACGTAGACCAGCAGTCCGGTGACGATCGAAAGCGCCACGATGGTGACCAGAATGGGGTAAAGCAACGCGAGGCCGGTCTTCTGCTTCAGCGCCTGGCGGGCATCGAGGTAGTCGGCAAGATGCTGCAACACGGTCGGCAACGCGCCTGATTCCTCGCCGCCATGCACCAGCGCACGGTAAAAATCCGGAAAACTCTTTTCGTAGGAACCCAGCGCAACCGCCAGCGAACTGCCGGCCGTCACTTCGGTCTTGACGCCGGTCATGACTTCGCGCGTCACCGGCTCGTCGGCCGCCTCGATCAGCGCATTGAGCGACTGCTCCATGGTCAGCCCGGACGCGAGCAAGGTCGCCATCTGCCTGGTCACCAGGCTCAGCTCGGCCGACTTGATGCCGCGCGCCCAACCCTGCTTCGCGCGCTCACGTGCGTTCACCGGGCCGAGCGCCGACGGCAGCAGCCCTTGCGCGCGCAATTGCTGGCGCGCCTGGCGCGCCGTGTCGGCTTCAATCACGCCGGATACCGTGCGACCCGCAGCGTCGAGCGCCTGATACTGAAAGGCTTCCATTACCGATTCATCCGGGTTGCATTTTGCTCAACAACCACAAGCAAAATCTCACCATTAAGCGTAATTCTCACCACGAAGGCACGAAGGTCACGAAGGAACACGAAGAAAACCTTTATTGATATTCAGCGGAAATGGTAGCTGTCATTGTGACAAATCGCAGCTTTTACCAAAATCATCATCCAAATCTTTTGCACTTCTTCGTGCAACTTCGTGTCCTTCGTGCCGTCGTGGTGAGATTTAAGATTGAGGTTTCAATTCCGCACTACTTCGCTGTGGGGTTCTGCGCAAACGGCTACTCGCGCGTGACGCGCACCACTTCTTCGAGGCTGATCACGCCTTGCGCGGCCCAGCGCATGCCGTCATCGCGCAGCGAGCGCATGCCGTGGGACAGCGCATGCGCGCGCAGAACCTGCTCGGAGCCACGGTCGTGGATCAGCTTGCGCAAGTCGTCGCCGACATTCAACAGCTCGTAAATGCCGGTGCGGCCGCGATAGCCGGATCGATTGCAGGCGGGACAACCTTGCGCCGAATAGAGCGTTGCATCGGTCGCCGCCAGCCCGAGGGCGCGCAATTGCGCCGCGTCGGCGGCGAAGGGTTTGCGGCACTCCATGCACAGCCTGCGCACCAGGCGCTGCGCCACCACCCCGATCAGGCTGGAAGCGAGCAGGAAAGGCTCCACGCCCATGTCGACGAGTCGCGTGACTGCGCTTACTGCGTCGTTCGTGTGCAGCGTGGCGAATACGAGGTGCCCGGTCAGACTCGCCTGAACCGCGATCTGCGCGGTCTCGAGATCGCGGATTTCGCCGATCATGACCACGTCCGGATCCTGTCTCAGGATGGTCCTCAGCGCCAGCGCGAAGCTCATCTCGATCCGGGCATTGACCTGGGTCTGGCTGATGCCGTCGAGGTCATACTCGATGGGGTCCTCGACGGTCATGATGTTGAGTGCGGTCGCGTCGAGTCGCGAAAGCGCTGCGTAGAGCGTGGTGGTCTTGCCCGACCCGGTCGGGCCCGTGACCAGGACGATGCCGTGCGGCTCGAGAATGAGCCGGTCCATTTGCGCCAGCGTCTCGTCGTCCATGCCCAGGCGCGCGAGATCCAGCCGCCCCGCCTGCTTGTCCAGCAGGCGCAGCACCACTCTTTCGCCGTGCCCCGTGGGAATCGTGGACACGCGCACGTCCACCGGCTTGCCGGCCACGCGCAGCGTGATGCGGCCATCCTGCGGCAAGCGCTTTTCCGCGATGTCGAGTTGCGCCATGATTTTCACGCGCGAGACGATTGCGCCGTGAAGTGGGCGCGCCAGTTCGATCAGGTCGCGCAGCGTGCCATCGATGCGCAGGCGCACCATCGAGCGCGTTTCGAAAGGCTCGATATGGATATCCGAAGCGCCATCGCGCAAAGCCTGCGTGAACAAGGCGTTGATCAGGCGGATGACCGGCGCATCGTCCTGGCTTTCGAGCAGATCCTCGATGCGGGGAATTTCCTGCAACAACCGCGACAGATCCATGTCCTGCGCGAGGTCACCGGCCAGCGCCGCCGCCCCGGAATCCGAGCCGTTGTAGGCAACGGCGATCAATTCGTCGAACTGCCCGGCGTCGATGCGGCGGGCGCGCACCGGCACGCCGAGCGCGCGGCGCACTTCGGCCAGCGCGCCCGCGCGGGCATCGTTGCGCACGGCGACTTCCGCGAAATCGTCGTCCATGGACGTGACGACGACGCCGTTGGCCTTGGCGAACGCGTAGGAAATCCGGATTGCGCCGCGGTTCATCAGTTGCGCCCCTCGCTGCGGTAGGGCTTGACCTCGATGTCCGGAGACGGCGGCGGGGCCGCCGGCGCCGGTTTGGGCGGAAGCCTGGGCGATTCGACGTCGGGCAGAACGGCGTCGTGCCTGGGCTTGTATTTTTCCTGTTCGCCGATGATGTAGTCGTAACGCTCGCCGCTGAATGAATCCGCCTTCCGGCTATCGCGCACCAGCGTGGGCCGCAGGAAGATCATCAGATTGGTCTTGTTGTGCGAACGCGTCTTGTAGCGGAACAGGCCGCCCAGCAGCGGAATATCTCCGAGCACCGGAACTTTCTGCACGCTATCATTGACCGTGTCCTGGATCAGGCCGCCGATCACCACGATCTGCCCGTCGTCGACCAGAACCGTAGAACCCACTGCGCGCTTGTTGGTGATGACGCCGGCGGGATTGGTCTGGTCCTGGATGCTGGACACTTCCTGATAAATCTGCAGACGCACGGTTCCGCCTTCGGAGATTTGCGGCTTGATCTGCAATGTCAGGCCGACATCGCGTCGCTCAACCGTCTGGAAAGGCGTGGGCGTCGTGGCCGCCCCCGACAACGCATACTGGCCGGTGATGAAGGGAACGTTCTGGCCGATCACGATCGATGCTTCTTCATTGTCCAGGGTCAGCAATGTCGGCGTGGACAGGATGTTCGCGTTGACGTCGCTCTCCAGGGCGCGAACCAGTACGCCGAGATTCAATATCTGGCCTACGCCGGGGATGTTGACCTGGCCTTTGACTATGCCGACATTGAGCCCGGCGCCCGCCGTCGCCGGGTTCTGGGATATGCCGATGATATTCTGACCGGTCGTGCCGAAATTGGTGCCGCCGAAGGCCTGGGCCGTGGTCTTGCCCAGCCCGCTCAGATCCTGCCACTGAATGCCGAACTCGGCGGCCTTGTTGGCCGTGACTTCGGCAATCAGCGCCTCGACATACACCTGCGCGCGGCGCACATCGAGTTTGTCCAGCGCCGCACGCAGATTATTGTAGATCGCGTCGGGCGCGGTGATGATGATCGAATTGGTGGCGGCATCGGCCTGGATGATTCCGGACTGGGCCGTCGCCGCGCCCTGGCTCTGGCCCTGGCTCTGGTTTCCGCCCAGCGGAGTGGGCCCCCCCGTGGACTGCATCGGTGCCGGTGACCCTGACGGCGCGGATGCGCCGAGCGCGCTGGGCGTGGCCAATGAGCTGCGCGGTGCGGTCGTCGGTGTGCCGGAATCCCCTTGATAGATTCCCCGTAAGGTTTCCGCAAGTTTCACCGCCTCGGCATTTTTCAGATAGACGACATGGATATTGCCGCCGGCGTTGGTCGACGAATCCAGCAATGACACGAACTTGCGCAACCGGACGAGGCGGGAGGGATCGCCCGAGCGCACGAGCAGGCTGTTCGAGCGGGCGTCCGCGACGACGGCGAAGCGCTGGGTCGGTTCCGCCGTTGCACCCTGGCCCCCCTGGGCTCCCTGGGCCTGTGGCGTTTCCGCGAACAGCCGGTTGACCGTGGCAGCGACATCGACCGCGGAAGCGTACTCCAGCGGAATCACGACCGGCTCGGTGCCGTTCGGCTGGTCGATCGAATCGATGATCCTTTCCAGGCGCTGAAGATTGTTGGCATAGTCGGTGATCACCAGCGTATTGCTGTTCTGGTACGCGAAGATGGTGTTGTTGGGGGCGATCAACGGGCGCAGGATCGGCAGCGTCTGCATCGCGGATTCGTATTTCAGCGTGTACACCCGGGTCTCGATGCGGTCTCCGCCGTTACGTGTCTTGTCCGATGGGCCGGGTGTTGCGCCCGAATGCAGCTTGGCGTCGGCCTCGGGAAGGATCTTGACGATGCCGCGGTCTTCGACTGCGGCAAATCCCTGCAGGCGCAGCGCCGACAGGAACACTTCATATACGAAGCCACGCGGCACCGGTTTCGCCGAGACGATGTTGACCGTGCCTTTTACCCGCGGGTCGAGCAGGAAGTTCTTGCCGGTAATCTCGCTCACCACCTTCACCACGCCTTCGATATCGGCGTTGACGAAGTTGAGCGTAACCAGGTCGGGATTCTCGCGCACGGGTTGCTTCGCACCGGCGACGCCTTTGACGCCCGTATTCGGCGGGCGCGTCGCCGGACCGCCTTGCGTTACGGAAGGCTTTGCCGGAGTTGTAGCGGCTGGACGCGCGGACCCGTTAGCGCCCGTGGCGCCCGTTTGCGGGGAGCGCGGCGTTGGTCCGCCTTGCGTTGCGGACGGATTCACCGGCATCGTATCGACGGGACGCGCGGTCCCGTTAGTACCCGTTTGCGGAGGACGCGGTGTCGGCCCTTGCGTCGGCGCCGGATTTGGCGGACTGACAGGAGCGGGAGTGGCGGACCCGTTGGCGCCGGTGGCGCCCGTTTGTGCGGGGCGCGTCCCTGGCGCGCCTTGCGTTGTGAATGGCTTTTCCGAAGCCGTATCCGCGGGAGGCGCCGACCCGTTGGCATCGGCGGCACCCGGACGCAAGTCGGGCCTGACCTTGGGGTCCTCCTGGGACTGCGCGGGCCACGACTGGCTGATTGCCAATGCCGTCGCCAACCACAGAAGTTTATTTTTTGACGGGCAACACTTCATTTTCACTTTCGGGTCCACCATCGGCGAGGAACGCAAATCCCTGACGGAGAATTCAGCGGTTGGGTCGCATTGGAGCGGATTCCGCGGCTGTGTTCTTTTCCGGCCACGCCAGCGTTTCACGAACCGCGCCGCGTTCCAGAATGACGTGATCGATACCAACTTCCGCGAGGCGGATGCCGGGCGTTATATCCTCACCTTCGGACACGGCGAGTATCTCTTTAGTTTCGAGCTGCACCACCGCGTATCCGCGGTGCCCCGGAGTAGCTGCCACGATGCCGAGCAGCCTGATGGCGCTGCCGGTCGGCGCTGCACCGCTGCGATCCAGTTGCGCGACACCGAACAGCAGACCGGCGGAAGTGCCGCCGCCTTTGTCCGCGGCAACCTGCGCGCGCGGCTCCGGGCGCGGCGCAAGCCATGCCCAGCCCCAGTACGCCACCACGAAGCCGAGCAAAGCCAGCGCGGCGACGGTCACCAGGGCGACTCCGGCCGTTTGCGCAAGATTCGATCGGTCGAGCGAGACTAGCTGCATCCTTTCGTTCTTTCGCGCGCCGGCGCAAAGGGTCGCGGCGCGTAGTGATCGACTGACAGGAATGTCACTACGCTGGGCGAAGGTTAAGGTGAATGGGCCGCGACGTATGTGCGCTAACGTACAGAGTGTCTTTCGGCAACCGGGATAATTGCACTATACTTGTCGGACCGGTAAAAACGCCAATGTCCCTCAGATCAATGAATTACAAGGAGGGTCAAATGAAAAAACCAACGACCGGGCAAAATGGTTTCACATTGCTCGAAGTCATGGTGGTGGTCGTGATTCTCGGCATACTCGCCGCGCTGGTGGTGCCGAAAATCATCAGCCGTCCCGACGAAGCACGGGTGATCGCCGCGAAGCAGGACATCGCCAGCCTGATGCAGGCGCTCAAGCTTTACCGCCTGGACAATCAGCGCTATCCCTCGACCGAGCAGGGATTGCAGGCGCTGGTCACGCAACCGACGAGCGCCCCGCTTGCTCCCAACTGGAAGTCCGGCGGGTACGTCGAACGCCTGCCGCGGGACCCCTGGGGCAATCCCTACCAATATCTGAACCCGGGAATACACGGCGAGATCGACGTTCTGAGTTTCGGCGCCGATGGCGCGGCCGGCGGCGAAGGCAACGACGCCGACATCGGTTCGTGGGCGCTGTAGGGACGAGCGATTGGGCGATTGGTGATTGGGCGATGAATACGATTGACAATCACTGGATCATTCAATCACTCGATCACTCAATCGCTGAATCGCTCCGGGCGCAGCCGTGGATTGGATGACGGGGTGATGATGACCAGTTCGCAAGTGGTCGGACGATTGACAATCATTAGACCATTCAATCACTCAATCGCTGAATCGCTGAATCGCTCCGAGCGCAGATCGTTCAATCACTCAATCACTCAATCACTCAATCGCTCCGGGCGCAGCCGGGGCTTCACGCTGATCGAGATGCTGGTGGTGTTGTTGATCATGGGCCTGTTTGTCGGCCTGGTCAGCAGCATCGCGAAGCCCGACGACCGGGCGCTGCTTCGCGTGGAGGCCGAGAGGCTCGCGCAACTGCTGGATCTTGCCGCAACAAAGGCACGCCTCACCGGCAAGTCCATCGCCTGGACAGCGGACGGTTCCGGTTACCTGTTCTGGCAATTCGGTGATGACGCATACTGGGCCGAAATCCGCGACGACGATTCGTTGCGCGCGCGTACGCTGCCACAGGGCATGACGCTCTCCGGCCTGCGAATCGAGAACATGCGCCCGCCGGAGCACATGCGCCTGGAGTTCACCCCTTATGGCACCACACTTGCCTTCAGCGTCGAGATGGTCCTGGGCAGCGAGCGTCGCACGGTGACGGGCTCGCCGGTGGGCGAAGTGCGCGTGTTGCCGGAACCGGGGAAAGTAAATGGTTGACCGGCGCGGGGGCAAACGCGGTGGTTTTACGCTGGTCGAGGTGCTGGTCGCCCTTGCCATCATCTCGATCGCGCTGCTCGCGGCGTTGCGCGTCGCCGGCGGGGCCACCAACAGCGCCGGCGAACTGCGGGCACGCCTGTTCGCCGATTGGGTCGCGGAGAATCTTCTGGCGGAACAGCGCGCGCGCGGGGACTGGCCGGCGCAGGGCATCCAGCGCGGCACGAAATTCCAGGGCGGCATCGAATTCACCTGGCGCGAGGAAGTGATCGCGACGCCGAATGCCGCATTCCGGCGCGTCGACATCCGTGTGTTCGTGGCGCCCGACGAAGCGCATTCCCTCGCGCACCTCACGGGTTTCGTCGTCAACCCGCCAAGGTAGCAACACAGGTACCGACAAATGAGGTTTACCGCGAACATCCGTCCAGGCGGTTTCACCCTGATCGAGCTGCTTGTCGCGCTGCTGATCCTCTCGGCTCTGGCGCTGATGTCGTACCGCGGGCTCGGCGCAGTACTCGATGCGCGCGAACACGTCACCACGGAAACCAACAGGTGGCGCCGCGTGGCCGCCTTCTTTGCGCGCTTCGAGCGCGACGTGCAGCTCGCCGCACCGCGCCCGGTGCGATCCGCCGCCGGCGTCGCGCCGGCCTGGCGCGGAATACCCGGTGCGACGCAGCAGCCGCGCCTGGAATTCAGCCGCTTTGCCTCCGTCGAGGGCATGGACAGCCCGCGGCGGCTCGCGTATTGGTTGAACGCCCAGCAGGAGATCGAGTTGTGGCTGTGGCCGGCGCTCGATGTCGCGCCCGGCACGCTGCCCGTCCGCTATCCCGTGCTGGCCGGAGTCAGCGTATTCGAGCTGCAGTACCTCAATTCCAATCTCGTATGGGTGGACGCCTGGCCGAGTTCCGCGGTCGATCCGCCGGTTCCCCGTGCGGTGCGGCTGCGCATCGTACTCGTCTCCGGCGAGGAGCTCGTACGCTTGTTTGCACTAAACACATGAGTACGCGCCAACGCGGTGTGGCCATAGTGCTCGCCATGGGCGTGGTCGCATTGGCCGCCATGGCGGCGGCGGCGATGATGACGACGCAGAGCACCTGGTCGCGCGAGAGCGAGCTTACGGTGGATCACGTGCAGGCACAGACCGTGATACAGGCGGGCGTGGATTGGGCCCGCACGATCCTGAGCGACGATCGCCGCCTGGGCAACATCGATCATCTCGGCGAACCCTGGGCATTGCGTTTGCCGCCGATGCCGGTCGAGGGCGGCGAACTCGTCGGTTACATCGAAGACCAGCAGGGCCTGTTCAACGTCAATAATCTGGTGAAGGGCGGCAAAGTGAACCCCGTGCAGGTCGGGCACTTCCAGCGCCTGTTGTCCATGCTGGATTTGCCTCCTGCGCTCGCCTACACGCTGGTGGACTGGATCGACGCCGACAGCGAACCGCAACCGGGCGGCGCCGAAGACGATACCTATCTGGCGTTGCAGCCGCCCTACCTCGCTGCCAACCGCCCGTTGATCGATCTGGCCGAACTGGCCCTGGTGCAGGGCTTCGACGACAAAGTGCGTGAACGCCTGCGCCCGTTCGTGTCGGCACTGCCCGCGTTCACGGCCGTGAATGTGAACACGGCCCCGCCCGAGGTACTGGCCGCCGTCATCGATGGCCTTGGCCTCGATGGTGCACGCGAGCTGGTGACCCAGCGCAACCGTGCGTATTTTCGCGACCGCAACGATCTACTCAGACTACTTCCCCAGGGGGTCCTGGTGGCGGTCGAAGACGTTTCCTTCGGCAGCGATTACTTCATGGCGACGATGCGCGTGACCATCGGCGGCTCGCAGGCACGCGGCACAGCGCTGCTGGCGCGCGGGAGCACCGGCTGGCCGGCAATCGTCTGGCGCAAAGTGCTATGAGCCTGCTGCGCATCTATGTTTCGCTGCCCGATCCGCCTCAACGGTGCCAGTGGGCGCTCATCGACAGCGGCCGCGAACCGGTCGCCGGCGAAGGCCGGCTCGCGGAGTTGCCGCGGCGCGCCGATCGCATTCAGTTGGTGGTTCCCGCCGCGAACGTGCTGATGACCCGCGCGCGCGTGCCGCAAGGGGCGCGCCGGCCCGGGGCGGTACTGGCCTTCGCGGTGGAGGAAAAGACTGCGGGGGAGCCGGACGCCAACCAGGTGAGCTGGCTCGGCACCGTCGGCGATGAAGACGCGCTCGCGGTTATCGACAAGGCGGGCTTGATGCGCTGGCGCGATGCGCTCGACGCCGTCGGTGTCCGCGGTTACGAGGTCCACTGCGAGACGCTGTTGCTGCCCCGGGCGACGGGCGAATGGAGCCTCGCGTGGAATGGTCGCGAGGGGTTCGTGCGCACCGGACAGTTCGAAGGCGCAGCCACCGATAGCGGCGATCGCGAAGCGCCTCCGTTGTCCCTGCGCCTGATGTTCGAGGAAGCGGAAGCCCACACCGCGGGGCCGACCTCGATCGCACTCTACACAACCGCGCCCGATGCCGCGCCCGACATCGAGGCATGGACGCGCGAACTCGGTATTGCCGTTCGTCTCGCCGGGGAATGGGATTGGCGCACCGCGCCCGCCGATGCCGGCATCGTCCTGACCCAGGAGCGCCAACGCTGGCGCGCCTTCAGTGGCGCGGCAGCCCACCTGCGACCGGCCGCGTGGATCCTGGGCGCCGCGCTGGCGATCGAGGCGGTCGCGCTGGCCATCGACTGGACGTCGCTTGCCAACGAGCAGCGCTCTTTGCGCAAGCAGATGGAGTCGCGGTTTCGCGCCGCCTTTCCCGACGCGGTCGCGGTGGTGGACCCGGCGCTGCAAATGCGCCGCAAGCTCGTCGAGGCGCACCATGCGGCGGGCCAGTCCGACAGCGGCGATTTCCTGCCGATGATCGAGAAGGTCTCGGCGGAAATGAAGGACTTGCCCGCAGGAGCATTGCGCACCGTGTCCTTTGAGAGCGGACGCATGACACTGGAACTTGCTGCCAGCGAACAGGCGGCCGTGCAACGCATCGTGACGCGGCTGGTTCAGGCGGGCTTGAGCGTCGACTCCTCCGCACCCTCGAAGCGTCCGGGAAGCTCAACGGTGGTGATCACCGTGCGGGCATCATGAAAGCGCGGCTGCTCAGGCTCTGGGCGTCGCGCTCCCCTCTGGAGCGAACGATCGTCGCAACGCTGGCGATCGTGCTGGCGATCACTCTGTATGCGGTGTTCGTGAAGTCGGCCGAGCGGGCGCGCGCACAATTGCACGCGAGCGTCACGACGCTTCGGACGCAGGCAAGCCACCTCGAGCAGCAGGCGGTCGAAATCGGGCGGCTGCGCGCGGCGCCGGCCGTGTCGGCGTCGCAGACCGATCTGCGCACGCTGGTACAGGCTCAGGCCGGCGATGCCGGGCTCGCGCGCGCGCTGGTGCGTCTCGATGCGGTGGATGCCGACCAGGTGGTGGTGGTATTCGGTGCGGTACCGTTCGCGGACTGGCTCAACTGGATCGCCGGTCTGGCCGCGCAGCAAGTCCGCCTCGACTCCTGCCGGATCGAAGCGCTATCGACGCCAGGGCTGGTCAGCATAACGGCGACGCTGGTCCGCGCGAAACCGCAATGAAGCGCTGGGGCATGTTCGCGATCGGGGTGGGCGCTTGCGCGCTTTCTCTCATTGCCACCGCTCCGGCGACGTTGGTCGACGCCGGTCTGGAGAGCGCAAGCCAGGGCAGGCTGCGGCTTGCCGAAGCCCAGGGCACGCTGTGGTCGGGATCGGGGCAGATCGAAATTCGCGACAAGAGCGGGCGAACCGGCGTCGCCAAGAGTCTCGTCTGGCGCGTCGTGCCGGAATCGCTGCTGCGCGGACACCTGGTTTGCGAAGTCGGCCTGGACCAGTCGACCAGGCGTTTTCCCGTGACGATATCCTTGTCGCGCATCGAACTGGCGAACGCCGACATCAGTTTGCCGGCCGCGGTGCTGGGTCTCGGGGTGCCCAAGCTCGCGCCGCTCGGCCTTACCGGCGATGTGCTGATCCATGTGGCAAGTTTGTCCATCGCGCGCGACGCAATGGACGGAAACGCAACCTTGCAATGGCGCGCCGCCGGCTCGGCGCTCACGTCCGTCTCGCCGCTCGGCGATTATGAAGTACGCCTCGATGGAGAGGGCATGACGGTCCATGCTTATCTGCGTACCATCGAGGGCCCGCTTTATCTCGACGGCAAGGGATCGTGGAAGCGTGGCGACATCCCCGCGTTTCTCGCCACGGCCCGCGTGGCCGCGCAGCACCAGCAACAACTCGCCCCGCTGCTGCGCCTGATCGCGGTCGAGCGCGGCGAAGGACTCTTCGAGCTGCAGCTCAAATGAAAGCCGCACCGGACTGCGCAAAAGAAAAAGGACCCGATGGATCCTTTTTTTTGTGCGGCGCGAAGGCTTGCCCTATTGCGATCCGGGCTGGTTTCGCCTTGACCCCAACACGATAGCGCCTACGGTTGTGTAACCGTGTTCGTATCGAGATTGATCGACTGCGCTGCAAGCAGTCTGCCGTTTATCGACGCGCCAGTGCGCATGAATATCGATGTCTCCGCCAATATCACCCCGGCAAATTGCGACCCCGCCCCAATTTCCACGCCATCGATCAAGGTCAGCCAGAAGACATTCTGGGGCAGCGCGCCGCCATCCAGGATGATCCGTACCCCCGGACTTACGTTGAGATCGTGCTCGATCAGGAAGATCCAGACATCGTTCGGGCCTCCGGAAAGCGTGAGATCGGCCGGTATCTGAACGCCGGTGCTCCATTTGTAAGTCGCAGGGGGGAGTGTGAATCCGCCGATGTTTCCAATAGTCCCCGTTCCGATGTCCGTGTAATCGGGCACTCGTACGCGGCCATCGTTCCACGCGGTATGCCCGTCGCCTACGGCTTGATTCAACAAAGCACCAGCATTCCTCGTCCTGCATGTAGGACCGGCAGCGTCGACAATGTATATGCGCCCGGTCACCTCCGCGCAGGTCAGATCAACGGCAGCGCCCGTAGTAGGCCACAAGCCTACATTCCCCGTCACTGCGGAAGGCGGTATGTCGGTAATCGCGGTTTCCGCCACAATTACAAAATTGGCGGCGGTAAAAAGGTTTATCGGCGCCGGGCCATGGCCGGCCCCGTCCACGCCCGTGCCTGCGCCGGGCGCGGTAGGCGGGCCGCTTGCGACCCGCATCGGCGACCCATCACTTCCTCCGCCACTACCGCAGCCGGCCACGGACGCGGCCACCAGTATGATTACCAGCCACATCAGTGGCCTGAACAATTTTCCAGACCTGCTCATATGTTCCTGTTCCTTTTGCGCACGGGATACCGGAAGGCACCGCAGTGAGGGTATGCATTGCACTGGCCGACGCCTGCGTGCGGCGCCGGGGGATTTGCCACCTGCGCCTTATGGAAACTATCCCGATTGGTCGCAAAACGTTCTGTTCGGTTGCGCACATAACCCGGAGAAAAAAAAGCGTCGTCGAATCGCGACACTTATTCTGCATTCCGGTAAGGGGTTATGTTCGCCAGCGAACACATGAGGTGTGGAAATCGGCATCCGATCCGGCAGACATTGCCGGGGGTGCATTGAACCTTAAATCTCACGAAGCTTAAATCTCACCACCTTAAATCTCACCACGAAGGCACGAATGTCACGAAGTTGCACGAAGAAGGGCAAAAGACTTGTAAGACGATTTTTGGTGAAATGTGCGAATTGTCACAACGACAGTCGCCATTGCCGCTGAAATTCAGAAGGTTTTCTTCGTGACCCTTCGTGACCTTCGTGCCTCAAGGGAACACTCATATGCACCCGCAGGGGTGTGTGCCGCTTGCGGCGCGTGGTGAGAATTACGCTTAATGGTGAGATTTTCAGGTGGCTTGATAGTGAGATTTTCAGTGCCGTGGGAAAGTCAAAAAGGAAGATTCCTTACGACCCGGTAACACGAGCAAGCCACCGCTTCGAGCCCATGTTGATCGACGATTCTGATACTTCCGCGGCCGTTCTCGATCAGTTTGCGCTTCTGCAACCGTCCGGCCGCCTTGGTCACGCCCGCCCGCTGCACTCCCAGCATGTGCGAAAGGAATTCCTGGGTCATCGGGAAGTCATTCGACTGCACCCGGTCGCGGGTCATCAACAGCCAGCGGGCGAGGCGCGCTTCCAGCATATGAAAGCGGTTGCACGCTGCGATCTGCCTCGCCTGCACCAGCTTTGCATGAGTGTAGCGGTGCAGTTCGCGCCGCAATGGCTCGCATTGCCGGAATTCCTTGTGTAAATATGCCGAATCCATCCGCATGGCCATGCCGGTTCCCTGTACCAGGGCGCGAACGGCGGGTTATGAACTATAAACGACGAAGAGACCGGAAGAGGGAAGAAAAAATATGCGCCATATGTACGCTTGCGCACAGACAAATCTACGAATCGAACGTTGGATATCAGCGATGGCCAGCCCGTCCTCCGGATCGGTTTCTATTTCGGATTCAGGCCGCAATCCGGAAATCCCCGCCTTGCCTGCGCGTATGGACTACTTGACCAGCCACGTCCGGATGAGTGAAAGCAGGTGGTCGACATTCACCGGCTTCGAAATGTAGTCCGAAGCACCCGCCTCGATGCATTTCTCCCGGTCGCCCTTCATCGCCTTGGCCGAAACACCGATGATCGGCACGCCCCTGAAACGCTCGAGACCTCGCATGGCGCGGATTGTGTCGTACCCGTCCAGCCCCGGCATCATCATGTCCATCAGGATCAGATCGGTCTGCGGATTGTTCTTCAGCATCTCGATACCATTCAGGCCGTTTTCCGCATTCATCACAATCATGCCCTGCTCTTCGAGGACACTGGTAAGCGCGAAGATGTTGCGGATGTCGTCGTCCACGAGCAGCACTTTCCTCCCCGACAGTTCCGGCATCCCCTTGCCGATGCCTGACAGCGCATCGCCGATCGCATCCGGCGCGAACAGCGTCGTTTCATCGGCCACCGGCTGCGACGGACCGCGGAATGGATCGGCGGGCGGTCTGTCGGCAAGGGATTCGCCATCGATCCCGGCGTCGTTCTTCCGGCGATGGCGATCCTCCGCTTTCTCGACAAGCGGAAGGTAAAGCGTAAAGGTGCTGCCCTCGCCCGGGCTGCTTTGCACTTTGATCTCGCCACCGAGCAGATGCGACAACTTCGAGCTGATCGAAAGGCCAAGGCCCGTGCCGCCATATTGGCGGCTGGTGGTTCCATCGGCCTGCTGGAACGCTTCGAAGATGATCTCCTGCACATCCGGCGCAATGCCGATGCCGGTGTCGATGACGGAGAACGCCATGACTTCCCGCGCCTGGCCGAGCACGGGATGCCCTGTCGTCCAACCGGACGTCACCATGGCGATCTCGAGCGAAACAGCGCCTTTGGGCGTGAACTTGAACGCGTTGGACAGCAGGTTCTTCAGGACTTGCCGCAGACGTTTCGCATCCGTCAGGATCGCGGGCGGCAGATCCCGTTGCATCGAGATCCTGAACTGCAGGCCCTTGTCGTGCCCGACCTGGCGGAACGCGCGATCCAGATAGTCGCGCAATTCCGGCAGGAGCTCGGCGGCGATGTTCAGTGTGACGGTACCGGATTCGACCTTGGCAAGGTCAAGGACGTCGTTGATGAGTGCAAGAAGATCGTTGCCCGCGGCGTAGATGGTCTGGGCATACTCGATCTGCTTCGGGGTGAGATTGCTCGCCGGATTTTCGGCCAGCATCTGCGCCAGGATGAGCAGGCTGTTCAGTGGCGTGCGAAGCTCGTGCGACATGTTGGCCAGAAATTCCGACTTGTATCGCGTGCTCAATGCCAGTTGCGCGGCCTTCTCTTCGAGCTCCGCTTTGGCGAGTTCGACCTCCTCGTTCTTGTACTCGACCTGTTTCATCTGCTCGGATAGCTGTCTGGCGTCCTTCTCGAGCCGTTGATTGGTTCGCTGCAACTCCTCTTTCTGGTTCTGCAATTTCGCGGGATGGGCCGCAAGCCGATTCACGTCGTCCGTCGCACGGCGCCAGAGTCCCGTGACGTCCGAAACCTTTGCCTGGCCGCCGAACCTGCCTTCGAAACCCGCTCGCCGGGCAATACCGGCCACCTGATCCGCAAACGCAGACAGATGGTCGATCATGCCGTTGATGGTATCCGCGAGAGCGGCGATTTCTCCCCTGGCCTCGAACACCAGCTTGTGGTCCAGATCGCCTTTCGTGACAGCGCTCGCGATGCTGGCGATCGCGCGCACCTGGCTGGTGACATTCGCCGCCATCAGGTTCACGTTGCCGGCGAGATCCTTCCAGATGCCGGACGCGCCCGGCACCTGCGCCTGCCCGCCGAGCTTGCCCTCGGTCCCCACTTCGCGCGCGACCCGCGACACCTCCGAAGCAAACGCGTTGAGCCGGTCGACCATCGAGTTGAGCGAGTTCTTGATCTCCAGAATCCCACCGCTGGCTGGCGCCGTGACCTTCTTCGACAGGTCGCCGTTGGCCACGGCATCCATCACGCGCGCCACTTCGGAAGCCGGCCGCACCAGGTCG
Organism: Burkholderiales bacterium; assembly: GCA_036394495.1. Classification (GTDB taxonomy): domain Bacteria; phylum Pseudomonadota; class Gammaproteobacteria; order Burkholderiales; family JACQAP01; genus JACQAP01. Next base: position 4,127 of record DASWEZ010000035.1, on the reverse strand, counting down.
CCGATCAGCGCATTGATCGAATCGACGCATTCCACCCACGACCCGCTCGCGGCGGGCATTGTCGCCCTCTGATCGATTCTGCCTTCCTTGCCAACCTGGTCGCGGATGCGGGCAAACTCTGTTGTCATCGCCTCGCTCATCCGCGCGATGTCGTTGAATGCTTCCGCGAGTTCGCCGTCGATACCAGGGCCCGGTGGCAACCGGACGGAAAAGTCGCCCCTTTTGAACGCGCGCAGCGCCCGCAACATTTCCCGGTTATCGATTGCTTCCCGCGGACGCGGGATCTGAAGATCTGTCATGAGCGTCTCCCTGCACGAGGGTTGTTGCCACCCGGAGCATCGCCATGGACGAGCCGCGATTTCCGTTTGCAGAAGCCGTGAATCCGCCGCAGTGGAATGGTTACCGCGACAGGCGCTGGACGCGCAACCGGGAAAGCCCCGATCGGCTTACTCCATGAGCCGATGCTTGATGGCGTAGCGGACCAGATCTGCATTGTGTTCGAGTTTGAGTTTCTTGAGGATGCGGATCCGGTACGTGCTGATCGTGTTCGGGCTCAGGACCAGCTCCTCGGCGATGTTCGTGATCGACTTTCCGGACGCCAGCATCCACATGACGCGATATTCGCGGTCGGACAGCGATTCGTGCGGACGCGTGTGTGAACCGCCTTCGAGTTCGAGGGCCAGTTTTTCGGCCAGGGAAGTGCTGACGTATTTCCCACCGCTGACGGCCTTGCGGATGGCCACCGTGAGTTCTTCGGAGGCGGACTCCTTGTTGATGTAACCCGCCGCGCCGGCGCGCAGCACGGAAATTGCGATCGCATCTTCCGGATGCATGCTCAGAATGAGCACGGGGCGCCGGGGATAGGCTTTCTTGATCTCCTTGAGCACGACCAGGCCGTTTCGATCGGGCATGGAGTAATCGAGTATGAGTACGTCCCATTCCAGATTGCGGGCGAGTTCGATGGTCTCGCCGGCATTCTTCGCTTCGCCGACCACCTGCATGTCCGGCTCCGCGGCAAGAAGCTGCTTCAACCCCTGGCGAACCAGCGGGTGATCGTCTGCGATAACGATATTCATCTTCCCGCTACCTCGCGCAAGTCCGGCAGATTCGGCCCGCGGTTCACGGTTCCCCGGCGCGCTGCTGCGAAGCATCGGCGGCCACTATGACGCGGCCACCGATCGATGCGGGATTGAAAGAGTGAGCGTCGTTCCCTCGCCACTTTTGCCCTCGATTTCAACGTTACCCCCAAGTAGAAACGCGCGTTCCCGTATTCCAAGCAGGCCGAGAGATTTCGGATCCCGCAGTTCCGCCTCCGACACCCCCCGGCCATTGTCGGCGATTTTCAGTATGAAATGATCGGCATCCACCCGCAAGCTTATGTCCACGCGCGTTGCTCCGGCGTGGCGCGCCACGTTGGCCAGCGCCTCCTGCAAAATGCGAAAGGCTGTCGTGGACCGCGCGCGGTCCAGATCGGGCTCCTCCACCGGCAGGTCGATTTTGCAGCGGATGCCGGTGCGAACCTGAAATTCGTTTGCCTGCCATTTGAGGGCACCGATGAGCCCGACGTCGTCCAGCACCTGGGGCCTTAGCGCCGAAGAAATCCGGCGCACGGATCGAATCGTCGCGTCGATGGGCGGAAACATCGACTTGATCCTGCCGGCCGCCTCCTCCTGTTTCCCGGGAAGCCTCTTTTCCAGCCACGACAGATCCATCTTCAGACCCGTCAATGCCTGCCCGAGTTCGTCATGGACCTCGCGCGCAAGGCGGGTGCGCTCGTCCTCGCGCACGGACTCGACATGCGCCGCGAACGCACGCAGCCGCGCCTCGGCCTTGCGCAGATCATCCTCGATCACCTTGCGCTCGGCGATTTCGCGAATAAGTGCCTTGTTGTGCCGGTACAGGTCGATGAACACCGATACCTTTGCCCTCAGGATCTCCGGCACCACCGGCTTGACCAGGTAATCGACGGCTCCCACCTCGTAACCGCGAAAGCGCGAAACGGCGTCCTGGTCGCTGCCGGTCAGAAAAATGATCGGCGTATTGCGCGAGCCGGGCCGGCTGCGAATGATTCGCGCGGTCGCAAACCCATCCATGCCGGACATCTTCACGTCCAGCAGGATGACGGCAAAATCGAACTTCAGGACGAACCGCAACGCGTCCTCTCCGGATTGCGCGACGACGATGTTGCGATCCGGCGCATCGAGCAGTTCCTGCAAGGCCCGAAGCAATTGGGGATCGTCTTCGACGATCAGGACGTCACAGATCAGCGCGTCGGACACTTTTACGCGCCCGCTATCGTCGGGTTGAAACTCCTGGTTCATGCAAGTCGGGACCGATCCATCTCCTGATTTCCTGCCTCGAAGCGCTGGCACGGGTCAGGCACAAGCGTCTCCAGGCGCATCGCCTCGAATAACGCGCTTGCATGAAAGCCTGAAACCGATTCCGGTGACCCGGCGCGACAGGCCCGAAGCCGATCGCGGAACAAGCGCCGAATGCGCCCGCGGATCTTTTTGTCGCTGTCGCGAGACGGTACGCTCGAAGCAAGGCTTTGAGCGTCTATGGGCATGGCCCGATCGGACCATGCTTCCCCAAAATGGTGATCTGCCCGCAGATCGATTTCCCACTCAGGCGCAATCAAGGCGGCAGGAAGGATGCGCCTGACCGAACCAGAGTGATCGGCGGCCGTCCGGACCGAAGGAATGCCGTGACGGTCGTGACGAGGTAGCGCCCCCCCCGGGTAGGTCAGTACTTCATACGCCTGACTGCTTTTCCCGGAACGCGACAACGTTGGCCAAGGCGAACGGTCCCGACCGCCATGCCATTCGATTGACTTTCATCCCCTCGCCCGCGCTCGGTCGGCCGCGAATCGGCACCTGGTTTTGACCGAATAAATTCTGTTTTCTCTTTCCATGGCAACGGCTTGCGCGGCGAAGCCTGGCTCGCACGCGCGCACGTGAAATACGAACGTCTGGCCGTGACGACAACTTTTTCCCAACACAAACAGGAGGATGTCGTTGATACGTGATCTGCTGTCGCCTCACCACTACGTTAATGTAGTAATGATTCTACAAACAACAAAGTAACTATATGAAAATGATATGAGTTTCCTTCATGGCTTAACCATTGCTGATAGATGCCTCGGCAGAGATACGCAACAAGCTTACGAAAGGAATTCAGATGCATCACTTCATAGATTGTCCTGATCGCATTACCGCTTCACCGCGATGTCCGGTTAAGCCCGCTGCACCGCTTAACCACAAGCAAGGTAGGGCGTTCACTACAACTTCATTGTTTGCCGCCATCAAGCATGTGGCGGTAGCAATACGCGTCGTCGCCGTCGCGCTTCTCGTGGGCGTGGCCTTGCCGCTGGCAGCCCAGACAGCCGACACCACGCCGCCCACGGTCCCCACGGGCCTCAAGGTAACGCTGTACACGTCGACCCAGATCAATCTGGCCTGGAATCCCTCGACCGACAATGTCGGCGTCAAGGGCTACTACGTTTATCTCAATGACGTGCCGCTTGCCATTACGACAAAACCGTCGTTCCAGCGCACCGGCCTTATCCCAGGCACCATTTACAAGTTCCGCGTGAGCGCCTTTGATGCCGTTCCGAACCATTCGGCCTGGAGCGCCACGCCGTTGACAGTGAAAACGACAGGGACAGCGCCGCCCGACACCACCCCTCCCTCCGTTCCGGCCGGGCTGACGGGGTCAGCAGTCTCAAATACCCAGATCAATCTGAGCTGGAGTGCGTCGACCGACAATGTCGGCGTCAAGGGCTACTACGTTTATCTCAACGACGTGCCGCTGACCACGACGACCGCTACATCGTTCCAACACACCGGCCTGACCGCGGGCACCACGTACAACTACCGCGTGAGCGCCTTTGATGCGGTTCCCAATCATTCGGCCTGGACGGCTACGGCAGTACCGGTGACGACGGCCGCAGCGCCTGTGCAGGCGCCGGCGCCTGCACCTGGCACCGTGCTCTGGTCATGCACCTTCGCAACCTCGCCTACCGATTGCGGTTTTCAGGTACAAGAAAAAGTGACGGGTCGCGCCACGGTCGTGAGTTTGGGTCGCGACGGCGGAACGGCTGTGCGCCTGCATACCGAACCGGGCGACAA
>DASWEZ010000034.1:0-9141 GCA_036394495.1 Burkholderiales bacterium | reverse complement strand
TCCTGGTCATAGGCGAACAGATCTGGCGGCTCGAGTCCGTCGAGGTGGCCGCGCCGGGCCCGTAGGCCGGCGAGGATCTGATCGCCGCCGATGCCCTATACTTCCGGACGATTTTTCGTACCCGTCTCAAGAATAATGATTCTTTGGAGAGAGGAAATGAAACAGAAGGTCCTTGCCTGCGCGGCCGCGCTGATACTGCCCACTTTCCTGTTCACGGAAACGGCTGGCGCCGCAAAATCCGATTCCTGTGCGCACTGTCACGGCACCGACGGCAATTCCACCGCCAGCGCCTATCCCAGCCTCGCGGGCCAGACCCGGGAATACCTCTATCGTCAGATCAAGGCTTTCAAGGAAGGGCAGCGCAAGAACTCGATGATGTCACCGGCCGTCGTCGTATTGTCGGACCAGGACATGCAGGACCTGGCGGAATATTTCTCCGGGCAGACCCTGGTTCGCAGCACCGCGAAGACCGATCCCGCAATCGTCGAGCAGGGAAAGAAAATCGCATCCGAGACCCAGTGCGTCGCCTGCCATCAGCCGAATTTCAAGGGTCTGAACGAATTCCCCCGCGTTTCGCGGCAAAAGTATCCGTATATCGTCAAGCAGCTCAAGGATTTTCGCGAGGGCATCCGCGTCAGCGACGTCATGGGTCCCACGGTCAAGAACCTGACCGATGAACAAATCGAGGCGCTGGCGCAATATCTGACCAGTCTTTGATGCGCTGACGCCAAACAGCAAGGGGACGGCAGATGCCATCCCCTTCGCGTTTCTGGTGGGCCGTGCAAGGTTCGAACTTGCGACCGTTGGATTAAGAGTCCACTGCTCTACCAGCTGAGCTAACAGCCCGTTTTTCGAAGGGGCGAATTCTAGCAAAAAATCGAGCGGCGAGGCCGGGAATCCTTGTATCGCCTCCCCCGTCGTCCGATGCCAGGTGCCGGCCGTCCGGGGATACGTCGCACCAGGGCGACAGCCGGCGTTCTTGTCCGGGAACGGTTCCTGCATAGTAATCCGGTAGCAGCTATGCACCGGCTTGCGGGAGAATTTGCAGGTCGTTTGCCGTCACCTGGCGGCAGTCGCATACAATTTGCGTCACACGCGCCGCCCTGGCAGCCCGTCAGACGTAAGGAGCACGATTTGAAGACCGATTTCAAGGCAGCATCGGTGTTGGAGCGCCTGGGCCAATCCTTGTCGGACGCGGATCTCGACTATCAGGCCGGCGAGGGCATCCACGAGTTTATCGTGCGTCTCGGCGGCATGCGCCATGTCGTCAATTTCTCCGATGACCTGATGGAGAAAAAAAACGAGAAAGACCTGAGCGTCGTCATTCTCGGCATTGTCGAGCGCGCTTCGACCCAGTCCCTGCCGGTCCACTTCATGGTGCGCAACGACAATTTCGAAAAGGTCATGCAAGCGCTGGAGCACTTGGCCACTACGTGACGATTTCAAAAAAGAAAAAAGGGCTGGCTAAGCGCCAACCCCTTCGTCCCGTTTGGTAGGCGGTGCGAGACTTGAACTCGCGACCAACGGATTAAAAGTCCGCTGCTCTACCAACTGAGCTAACCGCCCAAAAAAAGAGGCGCATTCTACCGGCCTGTCAGTTGGCACGTCAAACCGCCCGCATGTTACGCGGCGCTTTCAACCGATCCCGCTAGCCTGCTTTCAGCATGCGCCGGTACTGTATCTTCATGGTCAGCGCAGCGCCAGCGATGATGGAAAAGAACACCAGAATCGAGCCCAGGGCGAGCGTCGAGACGCCGGTGATGCCCTGGCCGATGGTGCAGCCCATGGCGGTGACGCCGCCGAAACCCATCAGAATGCCGCCGATGACGTGATTGCGCGTATCCGCGGCAGACGCAAAACTCTCCCAGTGGAAGCGCCGTTTGAACAGGGCATAAGCGAACGAGCCGACCAGCGTGCCGAGCACCACCGCGACCCCGAAGGTCACGCGCGCGGACTTGTCGGTACAGAATTGCAGCAACTCGAGCGCATTGGCGGCGGGCCCGATGAAAGTGAACGATTCGGGGCGTGCGGTGCGCGTGCCGACGTAGGCTTCCTGCAGCGTTTCCGGATCTTCCGCGATGAAGCCCAGATGGCCGGTCACATACCAGCCGCCGACGATGACGAGACCGATCACGGCGCCCGCGAACAGGCGCTCGTGGTCGGCGCGGAAATCGCGATCCCTGAGAACGAATGCCAGCAGGGCCAGCGCAACTCCCGCGGCAATCCACGGTTGCACGCTGCGCTTGCCGATGCCGAGCGATCCGGCGAGGAGCCACGAAAGGTCTTGTCCCTGATCGAACTGGACGGCGAGCACGCTCAGCACGTCCGTGCGCACCGGCGCGAGCAGGCCGCGCAACGTCATCTCCGCGGCCAGCGCGAGGAACACCATGACGACCAGCGATTTGAGATTGCCGCCGCCAATCCGGATCAGGCTGCGGCTGGCACATCCGGACGCCAGGGTCATTCCGACTCCAAACAACAATCCGCCGACGAGATAGGCGAGCCACGGCCAGCGCGGCGCCGGATACGCGGAGCGCGACAAGTCGACCAGCCCGGCGAGATCGAGGACGTTGGCGCCCGCAATCGCCACGGCAATGGCCAGCAGCCACATGCGCATGCGACCCCAGTCGCCCATATTGACGACATCGGACACCGCGCCCATGGTACAGAAATCGGTTTTCTGGGCGACCACACCGAACACCAGCGCCAGGACGAATCCTGAGACGATGACGAGCGCGGCGAGCTGGGTGGGTGTTTCCACGAGCATTCAGGCGTGTTGCAGGTAGCGCGTAGAATCCTTGATCCCGGCCGCGGCAAATCCCGCACGACGGATGCGGCATGCATCGCATACACCGCAGGCGCCTCCGGCGTCATCGGCCTGATAGCAGGACACGGTAAGGCTGAAATCGACACCCGCTTCGATGCCGGCAAGAATGATCTGTGCTTTGGTCATGCGTACCAGCGGCGCGTGGATCGCCAGTGCGTTGCCTTCGATGGCGGCGCGGGTCGCGAGGTTCGCCATCGACTCGAAGGCTTGCAGATACTCGGGCCGGCAATCCGGATAGCCGGAATAATCGACCGCATTGGCGCCGATGAAAATGGCGCTCGCCTCCAGTACCTCGGCCCAGGCCAGCGCCAGCGACAGGAAGATGGTGTTGCGGGCGGGGACGTAAGTGACGGGAATGCCTTTCACGGCGCCGTCGGTCGGCACGTCGATTGATGCATCGGTCAGGGCCGACCCGCCGAAGGTCTGCAGGTTCAGCGCGATAACGCGATGCTGCCGTGCCCCGAGCGCCGCGGCAACGCGCTTCGCTGCGGCGAGTTCGGCCTGATGGCGTTGTCCGTAGTTCACCGAAAGCGCATGACATTCGAAGCCATCGCGGGTCGCGAGCGCCAGCGCGGTCGCGGAATCCAGTCCGCCGGATAGCAGCACAACGGCCTTTTTGATTTTTGGCTGCATGCGCAAGGCGGCCTACTTGAGCTTCGCCAGCCGGCCTTTGGCCTTTTCGGCGGAGTCGCTGGCCGGATACTTCGCGATGAGTTCCTCGAAGGTCTTGCGCGCGGCAGCGTTGTCGCCGAGGCTGCTCTCCGCCGTGCCGATGATCAGCAGGGCATCGGGTGCCTTTGCACTATCCGGATAGGTGCCCAGCAGCCGGCGCTCCGCTTCGATCGCTTCGCGATACTGGCGCTGGTGCGCATAGGACTCTCCGATCCAGTACTGGGCATTGGGCGCCAGCGGATGCTTCGGGAAACTCTTCAGGAAACTTTCGAAGCCGCGAATCGCGCTCGGATAGTCGCTCAAGCGATAGTTGCTGTAAGCGTTGTCATACGCGCGCTGGATGGCAGCCTGATCGGTGGCGGTAAGCGATGCAGGGGGCAGCGAAGTCGGGCTCGATGACGCCGGCGCGGCGGCCACAGCCGGATTAGGCGCCGTCGTGGACGGCGGCGTGGCGGCGGCTGTCGGTGCGGCAGCCGATGCAGCGGCGGGCGGCGGCGGATTCACCGGCGGCACGGCCGCTGCAGCCACCACCGGCTGTGGAATGCCGGCCGGCGTTGCCGATCCTTGCTCCAGCTTGCGAATGCGCTCTTCGAGCGCTGCACTGTTTTCCTGGTCTTTTTTGCCTGCGCCACCCTGTTCGATGCGGCGCAGCCGCGTATCCAGATCGACATACATGTCGCGCTGGCGCTTCTGCGCATTGGTGACATCGTTGGACAGCACTTCCATCTGCCCGCGCAGCCGGTTCAGTTCACCGTTCAACGCCTCCACCTGGTTCAGCAGTTGCACCACGCCGCGGTTGGGGGGGCTGGGTTCAGCCTGGGCCAGCTTTTGTCCGGTTACGGCCTGCTCTTCCTGAAAGGTTTGCACCTGCGCCAGCATCACCGAAAAGCCGTCCTGCAATTGCTGGTGATTTGCATGCAACCGCCGGTAACTTTCGGCGAGATTGCGCTGCTCCTCGCGCAGCCCCGCAAACCGGGCATCGATCTCCTCGTGTACGTCGTTTAGCGCGTCGTAAGCGAATGCATCGAACGGGAGCAGCAAAAATGCAAAGAGGGGCAGCCATCGCCGCCCCCACCTGATTTGCGCACGCCGGAAATCGGGAGTCGACGAAGTTCGGATTACCATGGCTTTCCCCCAAGCAGACCATAGAAGTAAAAAGCGCGCCGCAAATGCGGCGCGCCGTTGCAACCGGGACCAACGAACATTACTGCGGTTCGTTCGGGTAGACGATGTCGGCGCGACGGTTCTTGGCCCAGCTTTCCTCATCCTGGCCGAAGGCCACCGGCTTCTCCGCGCCAAAGCTGACCGTTTCGATCTGCTTTTCGCCGACGCCGAGCAACACCATCGCGCGCTTTACGCTTTCCGCGCGCCGCTGGCCCAGCGCCAGGTTGTACTCGCGGCTGCCGCGATCATCGCAATTGCCCTGCACGGCAATCTTCAGATCGTTGTGGTCCATCAGGAATTTCCCATGCGCTTCGATCACCGGCACATATTCTTCCTTGATGTCGTACTTGTTGTACTCGTAGTAGACGCTGCGTTTGGCGAGCGGAGTGCCGGGTTCCTTCAGCTGGGCCCAGGCATCGCCCTTCAACTGCGATCCGCCGACCCCGCCACCAGGCAGCGGCTTGACGATCGCCTGGTCGCCCTGCGCCTGCTGACGGCGTTGCTGCTCGTCGAGCTGGCGCTTGAGTTCCTCCTGCTCCTTCACGATCTTGGCTTGCCTCTCGGCGTCCTGCGCCTTGGCGGCCTGCTGGCGCTGCGCCTGCTGCTGGTCGAACAGATCGCGCTGCTCGATATCGGCGCTCTTTTGTCCCTGGCTCGCGCACGCGGCGAGCAGGAAAATTAATGACAGAATGAATAAATTATTTCTCATCACTACTCCTTTCGGCGATTGTTCGGAAGCGGTCCCCACGCAGGCTCGCGAATGTCGCCTGACTGCGCGGTAATTCTTTGCTTGATCCGCCCATCGCTCGACACCGCGGCTAATATACCACGCCCCTTTACCTCGGAAGCGTAGAGGATCATCTTGCCGTTCGGGGCGTACGTCGGCGATTGGTCGAGGCCGCCCGCGGTCAGGATCTGCATCTGGCGCGAGGCGATTTCCTGCACCGCGACGTTGAACTGGCCTTCGTTGCGATGGATGAAGATGAATGATTTTCCGTCCGGGCTGTAGCGCGGCGTGACGTTGTAGCTGCCTTCATAAGTCATGCGTTCGGCTTCACCCTGCCCGTCGGCGCGCATGCGGTAAATCTGCGGACTGCCGGCACGATCGGACGTGAACAGAATGGTTTTGCCGTCGGGTGAATAACTCGGCTCGGTGTCGATCGCCTGATTGCTGGTCAGGCGGCTGAGTCCCGTACCGTCTGCGCCGATCGAGTAAATATTGGAAGTGCCGTCCTTGGTCAGCACGATCGCCAGTTTCTTGCCGTCCGGCGACCATGACGGCGCGGAGTTCGAACCCTCGTAGTTGGCCAGGACCGTGCGGGTGCCATCGAGCAGGTTGTGCACGAACACGATCGGCTTGCGCCGCTCGAAGGAAACGTAGGCGATGCGCGTGCCGTCGGGCGACCATTGCGGCGAGATGATCGGTTCCCTGTGCGCCAGGATGAAATCGGAATTGAAGCCGTCCGCGTCGGCCACCTGCAGCTCGAAGCGGTTATCGCCCTTGGTCACATAGCAGATCTTGGTGGCAAACACGCCGGCATCGCCGGTGAGCTTCTCGTAGATCAGATCGGCGATCTTGTGCGCGGTCATGCGCAACTGCGGCACGGAAACGGTGTAGGAAAATCCCAGCACCTGCGACTGTTTCGCTACGTCCATGAGCCGGAAGCGCACCTCGACATGCCCGTCCGCCTTCTCCGAGATGCTGCCGATCACCATCGTTTCGGCGCCTTCCCCTTTCCAGTAGCGATAGTTGATCTCGGAAGGTTCGGCGGGCAGCGGCCGCGCACTGCCGATCGAGCCGAGTTTGAACAGGCCGCTCCTCTGCAGGTCGGCCGAAATCACATGGCTCAGGCTCTGCGGAGAGCGATCCGTTCCCAAGGGAAAGCGAACCTCGCCCGCGAAGGGCACGACGGTGATGGGAATCTGGTTGGCGCCGCCACCGATGATTTCGATGGCGATCGGCCCGGCCGCAGCCCGGCCGCAGAGCACGCACAGCAACAAGGCGGCACCCACGCTCCAGGTGAAAAGGCGATGTCTCGGAATGAAAGGGGACATGAAGGAGGGGAACATCGGCAGGTTTATGTTTGACATCGTTCAGTCTTTGTCCTTAGGTCGGAAAACCAGAGGGAGTTCCCGGAAGTTTTCCTGGAACATATCGGTTTCGGTCGGTACCGGCAGCGGTTGTGCCGCCATGATGGCGCGTTCCACGGCCGCGTCGTAAGCCGGATTGCCGCTCGATTTCTTCAGGGTGGCGCTCAAAACCTCTCCTCCCGGCAGCAATACGACTTCGAAACGGGCTTCGGGATTGCCGACCACGTTCGGCGGCACCACCACCCGGCCCTTGATCTTGGCCTGGATGCGCGCACGCCAGTCGTCGATCTGTTTTTGCTGGGCGGCGCGCGCCGCCGCCTCGGCCTTGCGCTTCGCCTCATCCGCTTCGTGCACCTTGCGCGCGGCCTCCTGTTGCTGGCGCTCGCGCTCCACGGCGGCGGCGCGCTGTTTGCGTTCCTCTTCGCGCTTCGCGTCATCGGCACGGCGCTGCTCTTCGGCGCGCTTGTTCTCTTCCGCGCGGCGCGCCTCGTCTTCCTTGCGCAGCTTTTCCTGCTCCGCGCGCTTCTGTTCGGCCTCCACCCGCTTCTGTTCTTCTGCCTCCTTGCGCTCCTCTTCCTCCAGCTTGCGCTTTTCCAGTTCCGCCTTCTTTAGCTCTTCCTTGCGCTCTGCCTCGGCTTTCTTCTGCTCTTCCTTGCGCTCCGCCTCGACTTTCTTCTGCTCTTCGAGCCGCTCGGCCTCTTCTTCCTTCTGCTTGCGCAATTTCTCCTTGAGTTCGATATCCGCTGCCGACGGCTTGGGCGTTTCCACCTTGGGGGCGGGCGGCGGCGATGGAGGCGGCTCCTTCTTGACTTCGGGCACCGGCTTGGGCAGTTGCGGCACGTGCTTCGGTGCAGGCTTGGGCGGCTCCGGCGGCAGCGCGACCTTTTTCGCCGGCTCGGGCAGGTCCTGCCACAGGTCGACCACGACCGGACTCGCGATTTTTTTCTGCCAGCTGATGCCGAATACGAGCAGGCCGAAAAACATCAGGTGCACCACGACTGCCAGTGCGCCCGACGCGACGCGGCCGGGTTCGTCAGCCGTTCGCGGTCTCATCCCGAACGCGGCTTCGCCAGCAGCCCGACGCGCTTGACCTGATTTTGCTGCAGCAGATCCATGACATTGATCACGGCCTCGTATTTCACATCCTTGTCCGCGGAAATGACCACCGGCTGATCGGGCTTCTTCGCCTGCTTGCTCTTGATCAGCTTGATCAATTCTTCGCGACTGACGGGGCGCTCGGCCGCGGATACGTCGCGATCGGTGAGCGACAGTGCGCCGCCGGCGCGAATGGAAATTTCCATCGGCAGCGCCGGGGGAGCGGAACTCTTGCCGATGCTCGGCAGATCGATCACGCCGGGATTCATCAGCGGCGCCGTGACCATGAAAATCACCAGCAGTACCAGCATCACGTCGATATAAGGCACGACGTTGATCTGGTTCATCAGGCGCGGATGGCGCCGGCGGTTCGTCGCCATGGCCGGATCAGCCCACGTTCAGGGCGGCATGGCCGGTCGCCTGTCCGGTTGCCGCCTGCGGCGGCGTGTTGGCCTGCCGCTGCAGGATGTTGGAGAACTCTTCCATGAAGCTGTCGAAGCGCGTCGACAGGCGTTCGATATGGCGCACGAAATGGTTGAAGGCGATCACGGCGGGTATCGCCGCAAACAGACCCATCGCCGTGGCAACCAGTGCTTCGGCGATGCCCGGCGCGACATGGGCGAGGGTGGCCTGACCGACGTTCGCCAGTCCGCGAAAAGCGTTCATGATGCCCCACACGGTGCCGAACAGACCGACGTAGGGGCTGACCGAACCGACGGTCGCCAGGAACGACAGATGCGCCTCCAGGTGGTCGAGTTCGCGCTGATAGGTGGCGCGCATGGCGCGGCGCGTGCCGTCCATGATCATGCCGAGGTTGGCGCCGCTTTGCTTGCGCAGCTTCACGAATTCGCGGAATCCGGACTCGAAGATGCGTTCCATGCTGCCGGCGTTGTGCCGTGCGCCCGCCGCCGCCTGGTACAGCGTGCCGAGGTCGGCGCCGCTCCAGAAGCTGCGCTCGAACTGGTCGGTGCGACGCATCGCGTCACGCACGACGAACATCTTGCGGAAGATGAACCACCACGAAATCATGGATACCAGCAGAAGCAGCGCCAATACCAGCTGCACCAGCACGCTGGCGTTGCCGATCAGGCTGATCAGGGACAGGTCTTGGGATACGTTCATGGTTGTCTGCAGTCGTTTAAACGCGGTTGAGGTGCCGGCGGGGTTGGCCGGCCTGAGCTTTTTCTGTCGGTTTTGCACCATGCGCCAATGACGCGCGGATCTCTTCCGGAAACGGCATCGGTTTCAGATCATCGGCTCCGACGCAGGCGACGTTGACGGTGGCGCGCACC
>DASWEZ010000033.1:0-1527 GCA_036394495.1 Burkholderiales bacterium | reverse complement strand
TGAACCGAGCCGTGGCGCGCGCATATTTCAGGAATGACGCGTGACCACTGGATTGAAAGTGCCCCGATTGCCGAAGGACTGGCGTTGCCCAGCTTTCGGACGCGGACGAGCACTCCTTGAAAATCCAAGTGGATAGCGCTCCAGAAGGCTTCAAGGTCGTTCACTTGAAGCACGGCATCAACTTTTACTGCTCTTCGTGCGACTGCCCAGTGGAACTGCGCGGTTTATGACCGCACCGAGCACATCGCAGAGGCGCGCGAGATCAGCAGCTTTGAATGCGCCGTGTGCGGTGCAATTATCGAGAATTGGAACTCTGCTTGGGTTCCTCGATATCGATTCATTGCCTGCCCAGCTAGGGATGCCGAATGACAACCCATCCCAAACGCCCTGGTGACCCCCAACCAGCTCGCTAAAATCGATCATCGGCCGGATGGAAAGACCGGCATTCTGTAGGGCCCAGCGCAGGCAAATCGTCAGCGACGTTGGATCCCTGCCTCAGGCCGGCGAAATGAAGTCGTATATCGACCTGCTGTTTCTCGCTTTGATCGTGCTGCTGTGCATTTCAAAGATCGTGACGAATTGAACCGGCGCGTGCCTCGTTGAACTAGATCAAATGCCTCAGCACGCGCCGCAAGCCGGGTTCCGTGATCGGCAGGCTTCCGGGAATCATGCGCCGCGAATCGCGGGCATCGGCCGAAATCAGTCGTGCAACGCCGTCTGTTTCACGTTCGCTCGGGACCGTTTGCTCTGCATGATGCGAGGATGGAGCGACGGGACGCGTGGCCGCGTGCCGCTTTTCCTGAATCTCGAAAATGCTTTCAGCCGGTACAGGCAGGGCACTCGCCGCGTTGTCCAGCGGCAACGGCGATTGCCGGGGCCAGGGCGCTTCCCGCGGCAGCGGAACGCCGCGTGCAAGCCGCCTGGCGCGATCCAAGGGTTCTGCAAGCGTCATCAACTGTCCGTCCCGCCAGTCGAAATCCGACAACGCAGGGGCGGGAAGCGTGTCGGCGCCGGTAAAGACGAAATTGGGAATTTTCGGCCAGTGCGAAATCGCCACGGTTTCCGACGGCGGATGCAACTGCCATTGCTGCGGCTCGGTCGGCGTCGCCGGCTGCCCTGATGTCGCCGGCACCACATGGACGATGCGATAACCGCGCGCCTTCAGTTCATGCAGGATCCTTGGCAATGCGGCGACCGTTCGCGCCTGGATGTCGTGCAGCAGCAGAATGCCTCTTCCTTTCTCCTCAAGCCGCTTGATCGCGAGATCGTAGACGCGCGATGGCGAAACATGCCGCCAGTCGTCAGCCAGAAAATCGGCGCTCCATGTCTGGATGCCCTGTGACGCCAGATAGTCCTCGACGTCTCCGGCGCGCAACAGGCCGGGGTTGCGATAGAACGGGGCAAGCGCAGTGTCGTCCCCGAGCGCCGCTTTCACCGAGGCTATGCCGTCGTCGATCTCCTGCCTGGCACGGTCGATCGGCATTCGATCCATGCTCAGCGGATGGTTCTGGGTGTGGGTGCCGATGC
>DASWEZ010000032.1:0-16858 GCA_036394495.1 Burkholderiales bacterium | reverse complement strand
CGTCGAGAATGCGCGCGGTGTTGTCGGCACGTTCCAGAAACGTCCCGAGCCGGTTGAAATGGAAAGCGCCGTCCTTCAGCGCGGTGCCGACGGTAACGCCACGGAACAGGTGGGAACGCTCCTTGACCCAGTCGAAAAATGTCAGCGCGCCATCGCCTGCCAGCCGGTCTTCGGTGAGATGCTGCAATTCCAGCCAGGTGGAGTTCAGGACTTCCCACATCTCGGAAGTCACGTTGCCCCTGACCGCGCGTGCATTTTCGCGCGCCGACTTGGCGCACGACACGATGGAACCGGGATTGTCCGGATCGAGCGCCATGAACATCATGACGTCGCGGGCGGTCACCGTGCTGTAGCGTCCCTCGAACGGATACAGCGTGCCGGAAATGTTGAGCGGCGCGAGCCATTCCGACTCCTGCGTCGCGGATGCCTGCGACATGAGCGACATGCGATAGGCCACGTCGAGAATGCGCGCGGTGTTCTCCGCCCGCTCGACGTAGCGGGCCATCCAGTAGAGGTTCGAGGCGGTGCGGCTCAGCATGAAAAACCGTGAATGCCGTGAATATCGTGAATGCCGCAAAAGCCGTAAATGCCTTTTACATCGACATTCACGGTATTCACGGCATTCACGACATTCACGGTCATCACGCCTCTACGATCCACGTGTCTTTCGTTCCCCCGCCCTGCGAGGAATTCACCACCAGCGAGCCTTCGCGCAACGCAACGCGCGTGAGCCCGCCCGGCACCATCATTACTTCCTTGCCCGACAGCACAAAAGGACGCAAATCGATGTGCCGGGGTGCTACACCCTGCTCGACAAAAATCGGGCAGGTCGAAAGCGACAGCGTCGGCTGGGCGATGAATTTTTCCGGCGCATCGAGGATGCGCTGCCGGTAGGCTTCACGCTCGCGCTCGGTTGACGTTGGGCCGATCAGCATCCCGTAACCGCCGGAGCCGTGCACTTCCTTCACCACCAGCTCGGCCAGATGGGCCAGAACGTAGGCGAGGTCGTCCTTGAAGCTGAGTTGGTAGGTCGGCACGTTGTTGAGCAGCGGTTCCTCGCCCAGATAGAACCGGATCATCTCCGGCACATAGGGGTAAATCGACTTGTCGTCGGCGACGCCCGTGCCGATGGCGTTGGCGAGGGTAACCTTGCCCTTGCGATAGGCCTCGACGAGGCCGGGCACGCCGAGCATCGAATCGGCACGAAACGCCTGCGGGTCGAGGAAGTCGTCGTCGATGCGGCGGTAGATCACATCCACGCGCTGCGGCCCGCTGGTCGTGCGCATGTAGACCGCGTCATCGCGCACGAACAGGTCGGGGCCCTCCACCAGTTCGATGCCCATCTGCTGCGCAAGGAAGGCGTGCTCGAAATACGCGCTGTTGAACTGGCCGGGCGTCAACACCACGACGGTCGGATTTTCCACGCCGCTCGGCGAGACGCTGCGCAGGTTCTCCAGCAGCATGTCCGGGTAATGCTCGACCGGCGCTATCGACTGGCTCGCGAACAATTCCGGCACCAGGCGCATCATCATCTTGCGGTTTTCCAGCATGTAGGACACGCCGGAGGGCGTGCGCAGGTTGTCCTCCAGTACGTAATACTCGCCTGCGCCTGCGCGTACCAGGTCTATGCCGGCGACGTGCGCATAGATCCCGCCAGGCACGTCCAGGCCCACCATTTCCGGGCGGAACTGCTTGTTCTCCGTCACGCGTTCCTTCGGTACGCGGCCGGCTCTGAGGATTTCCTGGTCATGGTAGATATCGCGCAGAAACGCATTCAGGGCCTTTGCGCGCTGCCGCAGTCCCTTTGCGATCGCGCGCCACTCGGCAGCCGGGATGATGTGCGGCAGCATGTCGAACGGGATCAGCCGCTCCGATCCGGCCTCCTCGCCGTAAACGGCAAAGGTGATCCCCACGCGATGGAATAGCAGGTGGGCTGCCTGGCGCATCTGCACGATGTGCTCCGGCGGCGTCCCGGCTATCCATTCCGCGAGCGGCTGGTAGTGGCTGCGCACACTGCCGTCAGCCAGATACATTTCGTTGTAGTAGGAATCGAAAGACATGCTTAAACCCCAAGACGATTCAGCAACCGCTGTGCCATCGCCGTCAACCCGCTGTGCAAAGCGCTAACTTCATGAACAAAGTGATCATTCCGGCTTCAGGAAAACCAGGGGCGGCTACCCGCCGGTAGCGCATGCACCGCCCCAAGGCGCGGCCCTGGGGAAGTGCACCGTATTGGAGAAGGCATCTGTCAGCCGAGCTTGCCGGCAAAGCTTACAACTTCGGCGCCGATCGAACGGACCGCATCCCTCTGGCGCTCGTCCTGAAGGTTGCCGTCTGCATCGAACGCTTCGTTGGCCCGCGCGACACTCAGTTGCGAAGGCACGACGATCACGCCGAGATGCGAAAGTATCGCGCGCAACATGGCCAGGCTGCGCACGCCGCCGTAATTACCGGGCGATGCGGACATGAGCCCACCCACCTTGCCCCTGAACGCAACATGGGGCGGCTCTCCCGGTTCCACGCGCGAAGCCCAGTCGATTGCGTTCTTGAGCACGGCGGTCATGGCGGTGTTGTATTCAGGCGAACTGATCAGGACGCCCTTGTGTTCGATAAGCAGCCGTTTGAACAGTTTCGCATTCGGCGGCAGTCCCTGCTCGCGTTCGATGTCGCCGTCGTAAAGCGGCATGGGGATCTCGCGCAGATCGATTTCGGTGACCTCCGCGCCGGCGGCGCGCGCGCCGTCCGCCGCGATGCGGACCAGTTTCCTGTTGAACGAGCCGCTGCGCAAACTGCCCGCAAACGCCAGAATCTTTTGTGCCATCACCCTTCGGCCAGTATAGGGAATGGGTCGGAGCCGGGCCCACTTGCAAGCGGATGAACGTGGCCTCAACTATGGCATTCGCCCCCACGCCGCCATGGCCGGAAACATCATGAAACCTGCTCTTGTGTCGATCGACAACCGAAGCGATTCCGCTGCTTCCGAAGCCGCCGAACCTGATCGGATTCTAACAGACGCCCCGCTGCTGGACGCCTATTCGCGTGCCGTCGTATCGGCTGCAGAGCGCGTCAGCCCTGCGGTGGTGAAGATCGACGTGCGGCGCGGAGATGCGGCCGGCAGCGGCTCCGGATTCCTGTTCACGCCGGACGGCCTGATGCTGACCAACAGCCACGTCGTCAGCGGCGCCTCCCGCGTCGAGGTTTCGCTGCAGGATGGCCAGCGCTTCGATGCGGACATCCTCGGGGACGATCCGCATACCGACCTTGCCTTGATACGCGTATCGGGTTCGAAGCTGCCGACCGTTGAATTCGGCAGTTCGCGCGCGATCCGCGTCGGCCAACTGGCGGTCGCGATCGGCAATCCCTATGGATTCGAATGCACGGTCACCGCAGGCGTGGTCAGCGCGCTGGGCCGTTCGATGCGCGCCTATTCCGGCAGGATGGTCGACGACGTCATCCAGACCGACGCCGCCCTCAACCCGGGCAACTCAGGCGGGCCGCTGACCGATTCGCGTGGCAAGGTCATCGGCGTCAACACCGCAATCATCATGGCGGCGCAGGGGATCTGTTTCGCGACCGCCATCGATACCGCGAAGGTCATCGTCGGCCAGATTCTGCGGCACGGGCGTGTGCGCCGCGGCTGGCTCGGCATTGCCGGGCAGAATATCCCGCTGCCGCGCCGGGTGGTGCGCGCCCACGATCTGCCGCAGGAAAGCGGTGTACGGGTGGCTTCCCTGGATGCCGGCGGCCCTGCGCAACAGGCCGGGCTGGAAGAGGGCGACACCATCGTCACCTACGATAGCAGGCCGGTGGCCGGCATCGACGACGTGCACCGTTTACTGACCGAGAATCACGTCGGGAGAGAAGCTGAAATCGTGGTTGTGCGGCGGGGCGAACTGCTCAGGCGCGCCATAACCCCGGTGGAGCTCGGCAGCCGCTAAGGAGCCGTCAGGCGATGTTCTGCTCGAGTTCACCCGTGGTGACAAGCTTGACGAACTGCGGCGTGGTCAGCGGCCGGCCGAACAGGTAGCCCTGTGCGTACTGGCAGCCGTAGGCGTTCAGGAAGGCGAGCTGGGCTTCATTTTCCACGCCTTCGGCGATCACCTTGATGCCCAGGCTGCGCGCCAGCGTGATGATGGCGCGAACGATGGCCGCATCGTTGGGATCGGAGGAAATATCGCGCACGAAGGACTGGTCGATCTTCAGCAGGTCCAGCGGCAGCCGCTTTAAGTAGGACAGGCTTGAATATCCGGT
This sequence comes from Burkholderiales bacterium, assembly GCA_036394495.1. Taxonomy (GTDB): domain Bacteria; phylum Pseudomonadota; class Gammaproteobacteria; order Burkholderiales; family JACQAP01; genus JACQAP01. Next base: position 12,607 of record DASWEZ010000032.1, on the reverse strand, counting down.
ACCGAAATCGTCGATGGCGATCTGAACGCCGAGCTTCGCCAGCCTTTCCAGGGTGACGATCGAAGACTCGGCGTCGTTCATGACCGCGCTCTCGGTCAGTTCAATTTCCAGGTTCTGCGCCAGCACGCCGGTATCGCGCATGATGTCCATGACGAGTTCCGCGAGGTCGTACTCCTGGAACTGGCGGGCGGAAACGTTCACCGCCACCTGCAGGGAATAGCCGGCATCCTGCCATTCGCGAATCTGCCGGCAGGCCGCATGCAATACCCACTCGCCGATCTGCCCCACCAGCCCCGCCTCTTCGGCAACCGGCACGAAGCGCGACGGTGGAATCATGCCGAGCTTCGGGTGCTTCCAGCGCAGCAAGGCTTCGGCGCCGAATATGCGGCGCGTGGCCAGATCTATCTTGGGCTGGAACAGCAGGCTCAGTTCGTCGCGTTGTATGGCTGTACGCAGGCCCGCCTCGATCAGCATGCGATCCTGCACCTCCTGATTCAGGTCGGCCGTGAAAAACTGGAAATTGTTGCGCCCGAGGTGCTTCGCTCTGGACATCGCGGCATCGGCGTGTTTGATGAGTTCGTCAACGCTGCCGGCATCGTCGGGATAGAGGCTGATGCCGACCGACGCGGAAACGAACAATTCCTGGTTGTCGCTCGGAAACGGCCTGGCAAGGTCATCGAGCATGACTTCGGTGGCCGCGGACAGGGTCTGCAGGCTGGCCACGTTCGGGAACACGATGGTGAATTCGTCGCCCCCCACGCGCGCGACGGTATCGGCATCACGGGTTGACTTGCGCACACGCTCCGCCGCCTGTTTCAGCAGTGCATCGCCGACGTAGTGGCCGAGGGTCTCGTTCACCACCTTGAAGCGATCCAGGTCGATATGCACGAGAGCAACGCGCAGCCGGTTGCGGTGCGCGTGGGCGATCACCTGCGTGAGCCGGTCCTGCATCAGGAACCGGTTCGGCAGGCCGGTCAGAACATCGTAGTTGGCGAGATATTGCACCCGCTCCTCCGCGCGCTTGCGCTCGGTGACGTCGCGCGACGTCAGCACGATGCCGCGAATGCCCGGGTGTTCCAGCAGGTTGTTGCCCAGCGCCTCGAGATGGATCCAGGAGCCGTCGGCGTGACGAAAGCGCATCACGACCGGCGCCACCGAAACTTCCCCTTTCAGCAATGCGTCGAACGCTTCACGCGCGCGGGCGACGTCCTTGGGATGCAGGGTCTCGAAGGGAGTCTTGCCGATCAGCTTGCCGGGCGGGTAGCCAAGGATGCGCGAGGCCGCCGGAGACTCGTACATCGTCACGCCGTTTGAATCGTGGATGGTGATGATGTCGAAGGAATTCTGCACCAGCGCTCGAAAACGCGCCTCTCCTTCCTGCAGGATGTCCGTCTTGCGTCGATCGCGCGGCGAACGCTCGAATGGACCCAGGCGCACGATTATCCCCGCCTCACCGCTGTGCGCCGGTGATCGCTATGTCGTCCAGTATTCAAGGACTGCCCCCTACAAAGCCCAGGCTCTAGCGAACACGCAAGCCTTGGCGAGTTACTTTAATTATGAACTACGCAGTATTATGAATTGTTTATACTGCATTTTTTGGAACAATTCCAGTGCGAAATAAGCGCAGACCGCCTTCCAGGCACACGGTGGCATGTTCCGGGCCCTATTGTGCCGTCAGAAAGCCAAGGGGACTCGCTCGCGCGCCGCAGTGCGTGTCGCGCTACGTTACGTCCCATAGAGCATTTCGCTACAATCCGGACGTGTCGCCAAGTCCGTGACCGCCTCCATAATCCCAAGTTCAATCTCCATGACACCGTATTTCAGATCCTTCTGGGTTTGCGCCCTGCTGCCGATGGCGGCCGCGGCAGCCGAACACGATTGCATGATCGAGGCGAGACAAAGGGTCGATATCCGCAGTCCCGTTGAGGCAGTCATCGAGTCCGTGCAGGTGCAGCGCGGGGATCTGGTGAAGAAAGGCCAGATAATCATCACTTTGGAATCCGGACCGGAACGTGCGGCCTTGAGCCTGGCAAAATCGCGAGCGACCATGCTGGGTGAATTGAAGGCGGCGGAAGCGCGAGTTGACCTGACCCAAAAAAAACTGGTGCGGGCGGAAGAGCTATACAAACAGAACTTCGTTTCGGTCAATGCGCTGGATGAAGCACGAGCCGACTACCGTCTCGCGGCCGAACAGTTCCGCCAGGCTCAGGAAAACCAGAAGCTCGCGGAGCTGGAAGTCAATCGCGCCAGCGAAGTACTGGCCATGCGAACGATAAGGAGCCCGTTTACCGGAGTGGTGGTCGAGATCATGCAGAAACCCGGCGAATTCTCGGCGAGCAACATCAAGGATCCGATCGTGAAACTTGCCGAAATCGACCCGCTGAACGTGGAAGTCGTGCTTCCCGTAAGCCTATATGGCCAAATCGCCGTCGGCGCCCGCGGCGAGGTGATGCCCGAGGCGCCGATCGGCGGAAAATATAATGCGGTGGTGTCGGTGGTGGACCGTGTCGTCGACGCGGCAAGCGGCACCTTTGGTGTGCGCCTCGAAATGTCGAACCGGGATCGGAAGATACCCGCGGGCGTCAGGTGCCGGGTGCGATTTAAATAAGCCTCCGGCAGCTGCGCGCGCATTCGTGGCTCTCGATCCATTCTTATCCGGTATTGCGCTTTGCCGGGTTACCGACACTGCGCAGGCCATGGTGAATGCCGAAATTCCGCCCGCCAAAAAGATACACAGACTCGATCTGCGGGTTTACTCGCCCCTGCCGGAAAAGGCGAGCACGTCTCCCAGATAGTCGTCGAGATCCAGCAGCTCCCGCCGCGCGCGCGAATGGGCGTACTCGGCGCGCCATTGCGCCACGCTGAACAGCATCTTGCCGAGTCCTGTGGGCAACGTGTGCACGAGGCGAAAGCGCGCCGCAGCGATCGGCAAATAAGTTTTCACCAAATCCTCGTCCACCGCGAGTATGGCTTCACAGCTGCCATGATCGCCTTGCCGTCCGCAGCGGCCGAATAACTGGCGATCTATGCGGCCCGAATCGTTGAGTTCGGTTGCAATGACATGCAGGCCCCCCGCCTCGGCAACTCCCGGAGCAAGCTTGATGTCGGTGCCGCGTCCCGCCATGTTTGTGGCGACCGTGACGCAACGGGGAATACCCGCCTGCGCAACGATCTCTGCCTCATGCTGGTCCTGCCGGGCATTCAACAGCCGATAAGGTATGCCGGCCTCATCCAGCAAGGCCGCCAACTGCTCGGAAGCCGCAACCGAACGCGTGCCGACCAGCACCGGCCGGTCTGCCCGGCGATGGGTTTCGATGCTTGCAATTGCGGCTTTCCATTTTAATTCGGAGCTGCCGTAGATCTGGTCCGCGTAGTGCACTCTTCGCACTGGCTTGTTCGTGGGAATCCTCGCCACCCGCAGGCGATAGACTGCCCAAAGTTCGCCTGCCACTTCGCTCGCCGTCCCCGTCATGCCCGCCAGATGAAGGTAGCGCCGGAAAAATCGCTGGTAACTGATACGGGCCAGCGTATCCCGGCGGCCGGTCGGCTCACATTCTTCCTTGATCTCGATCAATTGGTGCAGTCCCTGCTCCCACGACCGGTCGGGCATCAGGCGGCCGGTATGTTCGTCGATGATGACGACCTTGCCGTCGCGCACCAGGTAATGCTTGTCGCGCTGAAAAATGTGCAGGGCGGTCAGCCCCTGGCGCACCAGTTGTTCGCGGCGATGCGGGCCCCTCCAGATTCCCGTGTGAGAACTTGTCAAATCTTCCAGCTTTCTTTCTCCGTCGCTGGTCAGTTCAATGGAGCCGTTCTCAATGGCGTAGTCCGTCTCGTCCAGTTGTTTTGCGAGAAACAGCGCCTGCTGATGCAGCAGTTCTTCCTGGCTGTTCTTGGCTTCCGATGAAAGAATCAATGGCGTCCTTGCCTCATCCACGAGGACGCTATCGGCCTCGTCGACAATGGCAAATTGCAGCCCGCGTAACAACAGGCGCTGGCCGGCGCCGGCGCCTTCGAGCGCGTCTATCTTCATGGCTATGGAACGCGGCTTGCCGCCAAGCACCATGCGATCGCGCAAGTAGTCGAATGCGATTTCCTTGTTACTGCAGTACGTCACATCGCACGCATAGGCCGTGCGCCTGGCCTGCGGGTCCATGCCCTGACCCACGTATCCCACGGTGAGCCCAAGCATTTCGTAGACGGGGCGCATGGAACCGGCATCGCGCTCCGCCAGGTAATCGTTCACAGTAATGATGTGTACGGCGCGCCCGGCGAGTGCCGCCGTTGCGGCTGCCAGCGTTGCGGTCAGCGTCTTGCCCTCGCCGGTCTCCATTTCGGCCAGCATTCCGCCCAGCATGGCCCAGGCTCCGACGAGTTGCACGTCGAAGTGACGCAGGCCAATGGCTCGCGTCGCGGCCTCGCGAACAAGCGCGAATGCCTCGCCGGCCAGGGCAATACTTGTGAAACCGTCGCGCCGCAAGCGCGGGCGAAGCGCAACCGCGCGCGCGCCGATAGCCTGGTCCGGAAGACTCTCGAGGTCCGTGGCCGCTGCATTGACCGCCTGGACGATGCGCGTCAGCGGCCTCGTTTTGCCGGCGATGTTCCCGCCAATGTATCTGGCGGCAATAATAATCCGGTCAAGCCTGCCCTCGCGCGGCTCGTCGCGCTCCGGATAGGCGCTGGCGGCAATTGCTGCGGAGATCGAAGCCATCAGACCGAGAAACGCTTCATGAAAAGCTGCCGGACGGTACGGTAAAGGCGCCATGCGACGGGTTCCGAGCCGTGCTCGAAGCGCACGTACACGTGTTCGCCGAGAACAAATGCCTGCGTGGCGGGCAATTCCAGTTCGAATTCGAACCAGGTGTTGAGCATCTTCGGCTCTTTTGACTCGTGCGGATCCACTACGGCCTGCCCGCCACCGATGCTCGACATCGCGAGATTGGCGAGCTTGTTCGTCGCCGCGGGAGATTCCCTGCGAATCGACGCGGTGAACGTTTCGTAAACGCGGCCCGCAAGCTTGACATTCACCCGCTCCGTGCGTGTTCTCACCAGATCCACCTGATCTTGCGAAACCAGTACCCGGGCCGTCACCACGGCAGCCGGAACCACGTAACCGATCTGTTGGCCCTTGCGTACAAATCGGTCGGGAAGATCCCGGGCCGCCGGCAATACAAACGTGCCGCTGGTCGGGCTCAGCACCGTCAAATCCCTGACAAGGGTTCTGGCCTGCTCCAATTCCACGGCCGTCGCACTCATCTCGTCTTGCGTGCGTTGCCAGCGCGGCCGGTCCACGATCGATTCTGCCTGCGCCCGGACCTCAAGCAGGTGAAGTTGCGCCTCGAGGACGCGCATTTTTGGTAGCAAGGTCGGATCGTCCGCGACAATCAGGACGCTGCCCTGCCTGACCAATGAACCTGGGTCCGCAGCAATTGTCCGGACAAATCCGTCTGCCCCCGCACGCACCTGTGCATCATCGGGAACCCAAATGACGCCTTCCGCACGAGTCCACAGCGGAAGCGGCAAAAAACACAGCAGTACTACCAGCGTGACAGCAAGCGTGCCAGAAGCAAACAGTGCGCGCACGCGGTGACGACGCAGCCGCGGGTGACGCACCAGATAAACCATCGCCTTTACGAGGGGGAAGATCACCCCGGTGACCATTGCCCATAGCGCAAGCACCACACCTACGACCATGTAAGTGCTGGCGATGAAAATTGCAATCGCCACCATGACGAAAGTGCGATAAAGGAAGGATGCAATCGCGAAGAACACGAACCACCAGCGTTCGCTCAGGCTGGCCTCGAATGGCGGCAGCTTCAGGCCGAAGAACCGTGTCTCCAGCAGGTATCCCAGGTATTGCTGCGCTCGCATCCGAAGATTCGGGATCTGCGTGATATCGGCAAGGATGTAGTATCCGTCATATCGCAGCAACGGATTGCCATTGAATATCAAGGTCGACACGCCCGCTATCAACATGATGTTGTAGAGCACCGCGCGAATGATGCCGGGTTCGACTTCCAGCCACAGGAACAGAGCCAGCGAAGCAATGAAAACCTCGACGATCATCCCGGCTGCCCCCACGATGGCGCGGCGGTGGGTCTCGCGGAATGCCGATGCCGACGATGCGTCCACATAGGGTACGGGCATCAGCACCAGCAACATGATGCCCATTTCGTGCACTTCCCCGCCCCACGCCTTGGTCGCGCAGGCGTGACCGAATTCGTGGAACAGCTTGAGCACCGGAAACGTCAACCACAACAGCACCAGGTTTTGCGGCGCAAGAACGCGATCGCCCAGATCCTGGCTCAGTTCCTGCCAATGGGCCGCCGCCGTAAATAACGCAAAGCCCACTACGAGCAGCCAGACCATGGCGCCCATGACGCCGAAATAAGGGCGGAACCAGGGCAGCCAGCGCTCCAGCCAGCGATCCGGATCGAACAGCGGGATGCGAATCGCCAGTGGGGAAAGCAGATTCTGATACCAGGTCTTGCGCTGGCTCTTTTTCGCGCGCCGCAACAGTTCTGCGATATCCGGCGTCACCTCGGATTGCAGGACTTCGGCCGAATGCAGCTGCCCGAGAAGTCGGATGACTTCTTCCTGGGTCGGCGCATCATCGGCGAATTTTGCAATCGCGCTCTCCCAGATTTCGTTGACCGTGCGATAACCGTTCATCAGGCCGATGACGTAATGCGCGGTGGGGTTGAAGCGGTGCATGCGCCGGGAAATGCGGTCTTCGAGGACATACCAAAGCTCGCCACGGTAATGATGGCGATGTATGCGCACATGGCTTCTGAGCCGCGGCCGCAATTCAGCTATACGGTACCAGGAAGGGCTGTGCAGATCCGACATGCGATTAAAGTGCTAGCTGTTCACGGCATCCACGACCACAGCCACAGGCGCACCCAATCGGTCAGGCTATGGGTCCAGATCCAGAATAAATGCCGGTCATCGATATAAATCTTTCCGATGCCTTCCATGCCCGGACGAAGACGACCGGCGGCTCCTTCGAGCTGCCCCTCAACCCGGAAGAAGTTGCGCCCTTCTTTGGCGGTGTTGACCGGCGTGATCTTGGTTACCTTGAATGCAAAGCGCTCGCCGGGAATCGACGAGACGGTCAATTCGCCGCCCTGGCCCAATGCAACATGGGCGATGTCGCGCTCATCGACTTGCAGTGCGAGACGAAATCCATCGAGCGGTGCAATCTCGAAGAGCACTTGTCCGCGTTCGACCGGGGAACCCAGGTTCTGCGACAAATCACCGCTTACGATAAAGCCATCGAACGGCGCCACCATCTCCGAACGCGCAAGTTGCTCCTCGACCAGGGCAAGCTGCGCCTGGCTTTGCGTCACTTGCGCACCGACCATTTCCGCCTGGGCACGATCATGCGCCGCCATTGCCTCGCGATATTGCTTGATGTATTGGTCGCGCTGGCTGCTCAGTTTGACGCGCTCCAGAACAAGGTCGCGGTCCTCGAACTTGCCGATGACGAGCCCCGCCTTGACCGTGTCTCCTGCCCGGTAAGGCGCCTCCTTGACATAGCCGTTGAAGGGAGCGGTAACCGCGCGCTGCACCGTGCCTTCCACGGTTGAATTCGCCGATACTCTGAAATCGCCCGTTGCGAGCGACATAAAAACCGCCACCGCCGCAAGGGCGACGACACCGAGTTTGAGACCGGCATGCCCGGGGCCCACCAACTTCTTCCAGACACTCTCGGCCGATTTGGCAGCGTGCAGCGACAGCCCTTCCTCGCTTTGTCTTTTCAGTTCGATGATCGGTCCGGCAATCGCGACCACCGCCTCGCAAATGTCGAGCGATGGCACATCGAAGCGGTAACCGGGCGCGCGCTCAAGGGTCAGCGCACCCACGATCTGATCCCCGCTGATCAACGGAAACGTCGCCGCGCTGCCGCCTTCCGACTCCCGTAGCAAGGCCTCGTGTGCATGCGCCACGACGGCGCGCTTATCGCGCTCCGGAGGGAAAACGACGGCCTCGGCCTGATCGATTGCCTCCTCCATCGCGCCTTCGACTGCCCGCAGGAGATTCGCGCGCCGATCAAACTGCGCCGAATGTGACACTGCGCAGACCTTGATGCGTTGGCCTTTAAGAATGCCGAGAACGACGCGGTCGCAGCCCAGCCGTGAAGCCAGTTCCGTGGTGAACGCAGCCGCGCCTTCTTTCAATCCGGGATGTTCGAGCAGTCGCGAGACCAAATCCAGCGCAAGTTTGAGCTGGAGGCGCGCGCCCTCTTTGGGATCGGCATGTCTGCGGAGGAGCACCTCAAGCCAGCCGGAACCCCACTGAAGCTCTCGCATTGCCTCTTGCAACTGGGATTCCGCACGCCACTCGATTTCCATGCCCACCACGCCGCGGATTTCGCCATCGAGCCGGATTGGATAGGCCATCTGATAGCGCGTGCCGGGCGCATCGGCGTCATCCGGCAGCCCCTTTGGCTGAACGATTCCGCGGCCCTCTTTCAGCGCGCGGTCCCCCACTTCGCTCAGTCTGGAGCGATCGCGCGGAGAATTTTCCGGGAAGAAGGCTACCGGAGCAAAAGCCTTGGTTCCTGGCTTTTGCAGTACCACCACCCCATCGGAAACCCCGCCGATGACCTGGCATTGAATGACCAGCCAGCTGCCGCAGAATTCCTCGGGCGTCTGTGCACCCGCAAAGTGTTTCCAGGCCTGCTCGTGCGCACGCCGACCCGCCAGGTCCGCAACCTGGAGGACTGTACGATGTTCATGGACTTCCGGTTTTACCGCGCTCATGTTGCTTTTTGGATCAGCATGCCGGGTGCAAACCCTCAGCGCGTCGCGATGCCGTTGAATACGGCCAGGTTCGATCCACCCTAGTACCCCCTAATGCAGGAAATGTTTCTATATCCCCCTGTCGCCCAATAACGACAGTCAACCGAGCCTAAAACAGAGCTTGGCCATTATCAATTGATATATGTACTCGACTTAAACGTTATTCATCGAATGGCCGGATACGTTATTGATTATGTGCAAATATTATTATTTAGTCGAGCGCGATATTTGTGCGGTTCGTTGCGCGGATTGCGCAAGCCGCAAATCTAACTTTGTTCCGGGCACGACAGATATTGCCGACCAGGTGCAGGCGGCAGATGTCAGAAGGCAACGCTATCTACTTGGTCTTATCGGGGATAGGCGCCGCTGTGCCGCCCGCACCGGCGGCTGTCGGCATGTCCACGTTCAGCGTCCCGAAACGGCTTTCGTATTCCTTGACCACTCCGCTCAGCAGCGCGGTAAGCCGTTTCGCGGCGTACGGACTGATCACGATCCGATCGGTCAACTGAATGACGACTTCCTTCTGTCCGCGATTCCATGCCTGGTTCATGCCAAACAGCATGACGACCTCCTCTCGCGTGCTGGTCACATTACAGACATTCGCGTAGGAGCTCTTCATGTTCGAGTCATCCCACTTGATCTTGGTGCCTCCCGGTTCGATGTTGGCCTCTGCGGTTTCTGGACGATTGGCTGCCATGGATATCTGTTCCTCTATCGTTTCTGGATTAGGTAAATGCTGACACTTCGCCGCTTTTGTTGCCCGTCGGCCGCAATCATATCGGGCGGTGCCGGCCGAAGGCAATCGTGACGCCACCATTTCACCCGGAAATGCCATGGCGGTTTCCTCGGTTCGAGGAAATGCCGCGGCCAGCCGACCTCGAAAGCACGCGAGGCGCCTTTGAGGCCGACGCAACAACTTGACGTCAACCCATTGGCCGCCTGGCGTACTTGCCGGCGTTGAGCGCGCTCCCCATCTTGTCGAACCTCGAGCCCTTATTGAACTGGGCGCTGTCGTTGTCATCTGCGGAAGCACCATCACTGGACCCGACTATCTTCGTCATGAAGTCTGCGAAATTCTGCGCTGATTTCGGCGAAGTGCTTCCGAACGGCGAGAAATACGTTCCCAGGCTGCCACGCAACCGGTCATTCCAGTCGATGGCCACGCCGACGCCACTGCGTGGCGCAGAAGAGTCGAGATCGAACGCCGGGAGGCTGCTCGCCGATCTGCCCGTTTGAATCGCCAACCGCATCAGTATCTGCTCATCCGAAGGCAGTCCCGGACGTTCCTGCAATGCGGGACCGTCCAGCAGATAACGCACGCCCGAATCCAGGTCGTCGTGCATGACCGCATAGATGCCGGCCTCGTCATGCTCGAAACCGAGTACGTGTCCCAGTTCGTGCGTCACGACAGTAAGCAGGTCCATGCGTCCGAAGGCGCCGCTTTGCCGTGAAGCACCGAGCGCGTTGTGATCGAGGCGGATCCGAAACTCGTTGTTGTCGGCCGGGGACGCGTCGACGAACCAGCCATACCCTGCCGCATCTTCATCCACCAGGATAGTCATGCCGCGTGTCTGGCCCAGCACCAGGCCACCGAAGTCAGCAGTTGAAATCTGCACGTCACCGAGCAACGCCAGGCGTGAATCGCCGGCGCCAAGCAGATTAGCCCAGATCCCCTCGGCAGCGGCGAACATGGAATCGATGTCGGACGGGGTGAGACTCGACTGAGCTCCCGGAGTCATCGAAGGCGCTTGCGCGGCGACCATACTTTGGGCAACCGCAAATGCGCGATCGTTGGTCTTGACAGTGACTGAGTCGAACGAGGTTTTGCCGAGGCTGGAAATCACTCCGAAGCCGCCGTCCACAGTGACGCCGTTGAAAACGAAGCTGCCGACTGCCTGGCCGTTCAGGCTTACGCTGATGCTGGTGCCCTTAAGCATGACCGCAAGTGTGTAGTCGATTCCGGAATCGACCACTTTGGCAAAGCTCGCGTCGATCTTCAGCCCCTCTTTCGGGCTGACATGCCCGATGACAACCTTGTCGCCCGGCGCATCGATGGTCACGAACTTGTAGTCGTTGTCGGCGTAACGATCGAATATAAAGCCGCCCTTGCCGTCGGTGCGCAACTTGGCGGAAAGCTCGAGGATCGCGCTGGTTTCGAGTCCACGTCCGATACCCAAATCGACCAGGCTGGCCGATGGCGCGGTGCCGTCATAACGTCCCGCCTGCACCAACCAGTTGCCGCTGGTGAGTCCGTCGAACAGGTCGCCGGTTCCGGTGGTGAACTGCTCCGTCTGCTGGAGCGTGTACGCTGGCGGCACGCGCTGTACCGAGAAATTGTCGAAGGTGCCGCGCGAGTTATCCGAACCCAGTCCCACCAAACCCATATTGAGGCCATGAGCCAGTCCATCGATGACGCGCGGCGCATAGGTGTAGCTCATCGCGCTCTTGTTATCGATGCTCAATGTGACGGCGGTGCCGTTCACCGCAACCATGACGTTATAGGCAGTTGCGCCCTTGAGCTGCCAGGGTGTTTCCTTGAGCGAATGCCAGCCTGAGACATCGTGATAACCCATCACTACCTTGTTGTTGGAAATATCGAGGCCCGCGAACTTGAAGTCCTGTGCGTCGAAATAATCGAACACGATGTACGAGTTGCCTTTCCAGCCGCTGGTTGGCTTGTCCACCGTAATGGTCGAGAGCACTTCGTAGTAGGTGGGCAGTTGCTCGTCCGTCGGCAGAACGGCTGTCGCGTCTTTTCCGAGCGAAGCCGCCGCTACAGAAAGCGCACCGTTCTGCACTGCGAAGCTGCCCTTGTCCACTGCGAACCCGGATAGCGTTCCGTCGTTGAAACCCGCCGAACGCAGCACGTCGCGCTTGCCCCCGGGAATGTTGCCCGCCTGCGGATCGGCCGGCGCTCCGGTCTGGTCGCCCCACGCAAAGTCCTTCTGCAGCACCAGTCCCATCTCGGCGTCGGGTTCGCCGTTGCGAAGGGAATCGGCCCCGGTGTCGTTGAACCGTGTCGGGTCCGCACCATCGGCCGCGGACAGCGCGTAAAGAAATTCATGGAGGTGCGGCATCAGCGTGCGGCTCACCGATGCCTGGCCGAACGGCGCATACGGCACCAGGAAGCTGTTGTACTCGCCCACCCAGTCGATCAGACGGTCTCCGCCGGTGTTGCCGATCAGCACATCCCGACCCGCGCCGCCGTAGGCCCGGTCCTCATAGTACGGATGGGTATCGGGTTGGTCGTTCAACGTGCCGTTCGTGGTTTGATCGTCGTCGGCGTTGATGAGGTCGTTGCCCCAGCCACCGAACAGGTCGTCGCGACCAGTGCCGCCCACCAGCCAGTCGTTGCCGAGGTCCCCGAAGATGGAGTCGCGGCCGTCATCGCGCACCGGACCATAGGAGTCGGTCTGCTGGCCGGTCGCCTTCGGTACCGTGCCGCCGTCGCGCAGCACGCCTTCGCCCTTCTCAAAGTTGAGCAGGAACTGCTTACCCGTGCCAGTCTTGGACAGTTCGCCGAGGTCCGTCAGCAGGATCTCCCGCAGCGGATCGTATTCATCGTAAAGGCGGAATTCGCCGGCGCGGAAGCGATTATTCAGATGCCGTCCATCGAGATCCTGCGAATTGAACGCGAGCACGTTACCAGGATTGGTGGGATTCGGGATGCCGACCGCGAGATAACCCAGATCGAGCGTTCCGGTGGGCGTAATGCCATCCGCAGCGAATACCGGCACGTAGGCATGATCCAGCGCCTCTGCACCGGAAATGGCGTCGTCGCCCGATCCGCCGTGCAGCCAGTC